>DATDHV010000069.1:0-5623 GCA_036521395.1 Steroidobacteraceae bacterium
CCGGGCTGGGGCGAGCAGCGCATCACGGCCATGATCGCCAACCGGCCCGACTGGTGCATCTCGCGCCAGCGCACCTGGGGCGTGCCGCTGGCCCTGTTCGTGCACCGCCAGAGCGGGGCGTTGCACCCGCGCACGCTCGAGCTGCTGGCGCAGGTGGCCGCGCGGGTCGAGCACGAGGGCATCGACGCCTGGTTCGCGCTCGCGCCGGCGGAGCTGCTCGGCGCCGAGGCCGCGCAGTACGAGAAGCTCGAAGATGTCATGGACGTGTGGGCCGACTCGGGACTCTCGTTCGAATGCGTGCCGGCGCTGCGCGCGGACTTCCACGCGCCCGTGGATCTGTACCTGGAGGGCTCGGATCAGCACCGTGGCTGGTTCCACAGCTCGCTGCTCATGTCCGAGGCGCTGTATGAGCGCGCGCCTTATCGCGGCGTGCTCACGCACGGCTTCACGGTCGATGACAAGGGCCGCAAGATGTCCAAGTCGCTCGGCAACGGCATCGAGCCGCAGGACATCACGCGCACGCTCGGCGCGGACATGCTGCGGCTGTGGGTAGCGGCCACCGACTACGCCAACGACATGAGTCTGTCGCAGGAGATCCTCAAGCGCATGAGCGATTCGTATCGCCGCATGCGCAACACCGTGCGCTTTCTGCTCGGTAACCTGCACGACTTCGAGCCGCAGCAGGCGCTGGCGACCGCCGAGCTGGTCGCGCTCGACCGCTGGGCGCTTGCGCGCACGCATGAGCTGCAGCAGGAGATCATCGCCGCCTACCGCGATTACGCCTTCCACCAGATCTATCAGAAGGTGCATAACTTCTGCGTGGTGGATCTGGGAGGGCTGTATCTGGACATTCTCAAGGATCGCCTCTATACGCTGCCGGCGCAGAGCCGCGCACGCCGCTCGGCGCAGACCGCCATGTGGCACATCGTCGAGAGCATGGTGCGCTGGCTCGCGCCCATCCTGTCCTTCACCGCCGAGGAGATGTGGCGGCACCTGCACGGCGCGCGCGTCGAGTCGGTGTTCCTGAGCACCTGGCACGTCCTGCCGGCGCTGCCCGCCGAAACCATCGACTGGCCCGCGTTGATTGCGCTGCGTGCCGCAGTGGCGCGTGAGCTCGAACGGTTGCGAGTGGCCGGACGCATCGGCGCGCCGCTCGATGCCGAGCTCGAGGTCTGGTGCGTGCCGGCGCAATACGCGCGGTTGGGCGCGCTCGGCGCGGAGCTGCGCTTCTTCATGATCACCTCGCAGGCGCGGGTGCACGCGCCGGGCGCGGCGGTGCCCGACGATGCGGTGCCGGTGCTGGGGCCCGACAGCGGTGTCTGGATCCGCGTGGTGGTGGCCGCGGATGCCAAGTGCGTGCGCTGCTGGCACCATAGGCCGGACGTGGGGACATCGTCCGAGCATCCCGAGCTGTGCGCGCGCTGCGTCGGCAACCTCGCTCTGCCGGGCGAGACGCGGCGGCTGAGCTGAAGCGCATTGAACCGCGAGACGGTTTGCAATACGAGGCACGGCATTGACTCACGAGGCGCACAGTTGAATCAGGAAGCGCGGCATGGCGGCAGCCTGGCTTTCCTGGCCGTATCGGCCGTGGTCATCGCGCTTGATCAGCTGAGCAAGTACATGGTCGAGCGGGCGCTGGCCCTGTCGGAAGCGGTGCGGGTGCTGCCCGTGCTCGAGATCATGCGCCTGCACAACAGCGGCGCGGCCTTCAGCTTCCTGGCAGGCGCGGCGGGCTGGCAGCGCTGGTTGTTCACTGCACTGGCACTGATCGTGAGCGTGCTGCTCGTGCTGTGGCTGCGCCGCATGCGCGGTACACCCTTGCTCGCCTGCGCCGTGGCCATGATCCTGGGCGGCGCGCTCGGCAATGTGATCGACCGTCTGCGGCTCGGGCAAGTGATCGACTTCATCGCCGTGCATTGGGGTCCGCATTATTTCCCGCCCTTCAATATCGCCGATTCGAGCATCTGCATAGGCGCCGGGCTGATGCTGCTCGATACGTGGATTACGAGTCGTCCGACGACCGGTCCGGCCGGCACAGCGGCGCCGAAATAAGTCGCGCCGCGCCCGGTCAATCCCGGTAAAATCCTGCATATGCGTATCGTGCTCGCCAATCCCCGTGGATTCTGTGCCGGCGTGGATCGCGCGATCGACATCGTCGAGCGCGCGCTGCAGATGTTCGGCGCGCCCATCTACGTGCGCCACGAGGTGGTGCACAACCGTCACGTGGTCGAGCGGCTGCGCGGGCTCGGAGCGGTGTTCGTCGAGGAGCTCGACGCGGTACCCGATGGCGCCACCGTGGTGTTCTCGGCGCACGGGGTCTCGAGCGCGGTGGAGCGCGAGGCGGTGCGGCGTGGCTTGCAGGTGTTCGATGCCACCTGTCCGCTCGTGACCAAGGTGCACATGGAAGTGGCGCGTTACGCGCGCGAGGGGCGCGAGGTGATATTGATCGGCCATGCCGGTCATCCCGAGGTCGATGGCACGCTCGGGCGCTTCGATGCCAGCCGCGGGGGCAGCATCACCTTGATCCAGGACCTGGAGGACGTCGCGCGGCTGCAGGTGCGCGATCCACTGAAACTGGCCTTCGTCACGCAGACCACGCTGTCGGTGGACGATACGGCGCTCATCGTCAATGCCCTGCGCGAGCGCTTTCCCTCGCTGCAGGCGCCGCGGCGCGAGGATATCTGCTACGCCACGCAGAACCGGCAGGACGCGGTCAAGAAGCTGCTCGCCGAGTGCGACGTGCTCATCGTGGTCGGCTCGCGCAGCAGTTCCAATTCCAACCGGCTGCGCGAGCTGGCCGAGCGCAACGGCGTACCGGGCTACCTGGTCGACGGTCCCGAGGAGCTCGAGCGCGGCTGGTTCGAGGGCAAGAGCACCGTGGGCGTGACTGCGGGGGCCTCGGCGCCCGAGGTGCTGGTGCTACAGGTGGTCGAGCGCCTGCGAAGCTGGGGCGGACAGCTGCCCACGGAACTCACGGGTATCGAGGAGACCGTTATCTTCGGCCTGCCGCGCGAGCTGCGCACGGGCAAGGCAGTCTGACACGCGGCTCGGCCGCACCGCTTATGTCACCCCGCCCAGCGGCGGGCCGGTGCGCGGTGGCGTTATACTGCTCTGCATGGGCATGCATAGCGCCTGTTCACAATCCAACGACGGCACGGCGGCCGCGAGGCTCACCGCCTGCGGCATCCGGATCACCGAGCAGCGCCTGCGCATCGCCAGCCTGCTGCTGGCGGCACCCCAGCACCTCTCGGCCGAGCAAATCGCGCAGACCCTGCGCCGCGATGGCGCCCGCGTTTCGAAGGCCACGGTCTACAACACGCTGAACCTGTTCGCTGCCCATGGCCTGATCCGCCAACTCAGCGTGGATGGGGATTGCGCCTGGTTCGACTCGAACGTCGGCCCTCACTATCATTTCCAGGACGAGCACACCGGCGCGCTGCATGACGTGGAGCTGCACGACGTGCAGTTCAGCCGCTTGCCCGAGCCCCCCGCGGGCATGGAAGTCACGGGCATCGATCTCGTGATCCGCGTGCGGCGGCGCCTCACCAAGCTCGATTGAACATCGCCCGGCTACGGCCGGACCCGAGCGCCGCGTCAGATCACGCTGCTGCTATACTTTATTATCAATGCTTTGTTTGCGGCGCCGGAGTAGCTCAGTTGGTAGAGCAGCGCATTCGTAATGCGCGGGTCGTAGGTTCGAGTCCTATCTCCGGCATCGATCTGCACAGAACCGCAGCAGCGGGCCGTCAGCCGCTGTGAGCAGCCGCAGTCTTGAGTACCTGCCCCGTCACGCTGTAGTCCGCAAACGAGAGCTCATGCGGCGTGCAGTGGGTTTCGTACGCCAGGTTGCGCAAGGTGAAGCTCTTGGTCAGCACCGAGCGCATGCTCTCCATGAGCTCGCAGTCCCCGGCACCCATGAAGAACGGCCGCTGTGCATCGAGTTTGAAAGCCGTCCACTGTGCCTCCACCGCGCTGCCGGCAGCGACATCGCTCATCGCCGCCAGGGTATCGAAGTCCGCGGTCACGTACGCCATATGCGACGGGGATTGAGGGCCGCGGGGGCAGCCGTCCGCCCGTACCTTCACTCCCGGTCGGGCGCCCATGAACAGCAGGATCGAGTGCACCTTGTCCTCGAGACCATCGCAGCTATAGAGCGTCGTGAATCCGTGATACTCGAAGCTCACGTGATGGTGTTGCCACGTCGTGGCTTGAGCTGCCGGGGCAGGCTCCGCGGTCGTGGCGGCCAGGACCGCGCCGCCGCTCACCGAGAAGGCGGCCATCGCGGCAGTGATCAGATGCTGGGTGTGTGTCATGGCGGTGACCTCCGCAAAGCTCGAGGGCGATAGGATCGCGAGCGTTTCAGGTGCTCCCAGGGTACGCCCGGAGCCACCTTCAGGTCGATCAGACAATGGCGCAACGCGGTGCGGCCCCGGTCTCAGACGTTGCTGATGATCTTGGCCTTGAGTGCCTCGTACTCGGCATCGCTGATCAGGCCCGTATCGAGCATGGACTTGGCGCTGCGCAACCGGGTGGCGGCATCACCGTCGGGGGCGGCGCCGGCGGCGGCGCCGAGCTGAATGCCGCCCGAACGGGCCCGCAGCTCCTCGAGGTCGCGCACGCGACGCTTCTCGCGCCAGGCCTGGTCGTGAGCCTGGCAGATGCGGTAGAGCGCCTGGGCCTGCTCCTTGGCCAGACCTTCATAGGTGAGCTGGCGCGTGGGCCCCGACGCCGACGAGAGGTCGGGGCTGATGTACGCGGTGAGCGTGAGGGTCGCGGCAAACAACCCCACGTGCAGATGAACTTCCTTGAGATCCTGCCAGCGAACGTCGGTCAGATCGAAGCCGCCGAATAGGCTGCGCGTGACCGCCAGGAAGCGGCCCGTGGTGGCGCCCACGGCCACGCGCCGGTGCTTGAGCGCGAACAGGCGGCGCTGGATCGCCCAGGCCTCGAGTTTCTCATCGGCGGTCAGCACCGAGTTGAGGTACTGCAGCGCAGCGTGGCTGCCCCGATCGTCCTCGGTCGGCTCGTTCATAGGCGCGGATCATGTCATATCAAGCGCCGCTGGGCATCCCCCGCCGGGGTGTGGAAAGTGCGATTTTCGCCCGCATTTGCGAGCCCCTCCATGACACGGTCATGACACAAACGCCATCGGGGGCGCTAGCCTTCCGTGCCATGGAATTGCGGGCTCTCAACGTCCTCCATTGGCGGGCGGCGCACGTGGCCGGCACCCCCGAGGCGCCCGGCGGTGAGGACCTGTTCCTGATCGATACCTGCCAGCGCCGTGTCGCCATACTGGCCGACGGGCAGCTCGAGGCGGCCCGCGCGCATTTTCCGGCCGACGGGGCCCTCGAGCATTTCGAGGGCAGCGCCGCCTACGCCTTTCTGCTGCGCTTCTGCTGCGGCCTGGAGAGCAAGCTGGTGGCCGAGACCGAGATCTTCGGCCAGATCAAGCAGTCCTGGCGCGAGTTTTCCGGGCGCGGCTCGGCGCTCGCACGGCAGCTCTCGCCCTGCATACAGCACCTGTTCCAGGATGCGAAGGAAATTCGCGCGCAGTACCTCGGCAGCCTGGGCAGCGTCTCCTATGGCTCGCAGGTGCGGCGCCTGCTCGGCGAGCAGGCCGGGG
>DATDHV010000070.1:0-29926 GCA_036521395.1 Steroidobacteraceae bacterium
GTGTATCTGCACGGCCTGATCCGCGATGCGGACGGCCAGAAGATGTCCAAATCCAAGGGCAACGTGATCGATCCGCTCGACATCATCGATGGCATCGAGCTGCCCGCGCTGCTGGCCAAGCGCACCACCGGACTGATGCAGCCGCATCTGGCCGCGAGCATCGAGAAGGCGACACGCAGGCAATACCCGGAGGGTATCCCGGCCTACGGCACCGATGCGCTGCGCTTCACCTTCGCCTCCCTGGCCACGCAGAGCCGGGAATTGCGCTTCGATCTCGCGCGCGTGGGCGGGTACCGCAACTTCTGCAACAAGCTCTGGAATGGCGCGCGCTTCGTGATGCGGGCCAGCGGAGGCGGCGACGCAGTGCCCGTGGCCGTGTCGCCGCGGCATGCGCCGGCGGCGGTCGCCGACCGCTGGATCCGCTCGCGCCTGGGCGCCACGATCGCGGCGGTGGATGCGGCGTTCCGCGACTATCGCTTTGATTTCGCCGCCACCGCGCTCTATGAGTTCACCTGGTACGAGTTCTGCGACTGGTATCTGGAGATCGTCAAGCCCGTGCTGCAGGGCGCGGACACGCCCGCCGCGCGCCAGGCGCGTGCGACGCTGCTGGCGGTCCTGGAAGCGCTGCTGCGCCTGCTGCACCCGCTGATGCCCTTCATCACCGAGGAGATCTGGCAGCGGGTGGCACCGCTGGCCGGGCTGCCGGGTCCGAGCATCATGGTCGCCGCATGGCCCGACACGGCGGACTTTCCCGCCGATGCGGCTGCCGAGGAAGAGTTGGCGTGGGTCAGGCAGGCCGTGCTCGGCATTCGACAGATCCGCGGTGCGATGGACATCGCCCCGGCCCGGCGGTTGCCGCTGCTGCTGCAACACGCGGGCGCGCGCGACCTGGCGCTGCTCGAACGCCACGATTCCATGCTGAGCCATCTCGCGGGCCTCGCGAGCCTGCGGGTCCTGCGCGAGGGCGAGACGCCGCCGCCGGCGGCCGCCGCCATGATGGGCGAGCTCGCGCTGCTGGTGCCCATGGCGGGGCTGATCGAGCCGGCGAAGGAATTGCAGCGCCTGCACAAGCGTGCACAGAAGATCGAGCAGGAACTGATCAAGTCGCGCGGCAAGCTCGCCAACGATGACTTCGTGCGCAACGCCCCGCCCGAGGTGGTCGCCCAGGAACGAGCGCGCCTGCTCGATTTCGAGCGCGAGCGAGCGGGACTGGCGGGGCTCATCGACCAGGTGCGCGCTCTCGAGGCCGGCCGTCGCGACCGCGGCGATGACCGGGACGAGGCCCTGGCTTGAGCAGCCTCGACGCCTCGATAGCAGCCGTCGAGCGCGTCATCCTCGGCAAGGGCCGGCAGGTGCGCCTGTGCCTGGCGTGCCTGCTCGCGCGCGGCCATCTGCTGATCGAGGATGTCCCGGGCGTGGGCAAGACCACGCTCGCGCAGACCCTCGCGCGCGTGCTCGGACTGGAATGGTCACGAGTCCAATTCACGAGCGACATGCTGCCGGCCGACATCGTCGGGGTATCCATCTTCGATCGCAATACCCACAAATTTCAGTTTCGCCGCGGCCCGGTGTTCACCCAGCTACTGCTGGCCGATGAGATCAACCGTGCCAGCCCCAAGGCGCAGAGCGCCCTGCTCGAGGCCATGGAGGAGCGGCAGGTCAGTATCGACGGCGTCACTTACGCCCTGCCCGAGCCATTCTTCGTGGTCGCGACACAGAACCCGCACGAGCAGATCGGCACCTACGGGCTACCCGAGTCGCAGCTCGATCGCTTCCTGATGCGCGTCACGCTCGGCTATCCCGACCCGGCCGCCGAGCGGCGGGTGCTGCTGCAGGGCGAGCGCCGTGAGCTGCTGCACGATACGCCGAGCGTGCTCGGGCCGGCGGAGGTGCTGCGCATGCAGCGTGAGGCGCGCAGCGTGCACGTCGCCCCGGCCATGCTCGACTACCTGCAGGCCCTGGTGGCGCGCACGCGCGCGAAGTTGACGCTCGGATTGTCCCCGCGCGCGGCCCAGGGGCTCATGCGGGCGGCGCAGGCCTGGGCGCTGCTCGAGGGCGAGCAGGCAGTGTTGCCCGAGCACATCCAGGCCGTGTTCCCGGCGATCGCAGCGCACCGACTGGTCGCGCGCGCCGGCGAAGCCCCCGAGCACGGTGGCGAGCTGGCCGATGAGCTCATCCGCGCCATCCCCGTCCCGGTTTAGGACCAGGGCGCGGCTCGAGCGGGCCGTGTCCGGCTGGGCACGCTCGCGCCAGGGGGAGGACCGCACGCCGCTGATCCTGGCCCCGCGCCGCATCTACATTCTGCCCACGCGCACCGGCCTGATCACCGCAGTGCTGCTGTTCGCCATGCTGCTGGCCGGGCTGAATTACGAGAACAACATGGCCCTGCTGCTGTGCTTTCTGCTCGGCGGCGTTGTCGTGGTGTCGATATACGACTGCCATCGTATGCTCACCGGGCTCGAGATCAGCAGCGCGCAGGTCGAATCCGCATTTGCCCACGGCCGGGGCGAGCTGCTGCTCGGGTTTCAGAACGCCGCCGCCCATGCCCGTTGCTCGCTGCGGCTGCGTGTCAGTGAGGTGGCGCCCGCGCACTTCGAGCTCGCGCCGCGCAGCGCGCAGCTGGTGCGCGCTCGCTATCAGGCCCGCGAGCGCGGGCGCCAGCGCATCGACCGGCTGCAACTCTCGAGCGATGCGCCGCTCGGCATGTTCCGCGCCTGGACCTGGCTGCACCTGCCGCTCGAGGCGCTGGTTTATCCCGCGCCGCTGCGCCTGCGGCCGCTGCCACAGCCGCAGGGACTGCCGCGCCACAGCGAGCTCGAGCGCCACGTCGAAGGAGAGGAGGAATGGGCCTGGCTGCGCCCTTTCCGCGACAGTGACCCGCTGCGCGGCGTCGCCTGGAAGGCGTATGCGCGCGGTGCCCCGCTCATGGTGGCGCACTACGATGCGCCTGCTGGCGCGCGGCGCATCCTGGGGCTGCGATCGCTGCGCGACCTGCCGCTCGAGAGCGCGCTCTCGCAGCTGGCCGATTGGGTAATCGAGTGCGAGCGCCGCGGCGAGAGTTACGCACTCGAGCTGCCGGGCCGCTCGGTAGCCGCAGGTCATGGTCTGGCGCAGCGACGGCGGTGCCTGGAAGCGCTGGCGCTCTACGAGCCCGCGCGATGAGCGCGGGCGCGATCGCATCCGACGAGCCCAGCGTCGGCTTGGTGAGCGCGACCGCCCAGCGCTGGACTCTGGCCGGTCTGCTCGGCGCGGTGCTGCTCAATCTGCATCACGCCGCTCCCTGGGTGCTGCCGGTGGCATTGGCCGGCATTGCCTGGCGTCTATGGGCCGCCCAGCACCCCTCGCGCCTCATGGGACGCGGCGCACGCTTGAGTATCGTTGCCGTGCTCACGCTTGCCGTGCTCGTGAGCTTTCGCACGCTCAATGGCGTGGCCGCGGGCGCGAGCCTGCTGGTCGCAATGGCGGCACTGAAGCTCATGGAAACCCGGCGCCTGCGCGATTGGCGCATCATCATCGGCGCATCGGTGTTCCTGGTGCTGGCCGCTTGCCTGGACGCGCCGGCGCTCTGGCGCATGCCGCTGTACGCGACCGAGGTGTGGCTGCTGTGCGCGGCGCTGTACGCGCTCGGAGCGGCCCACAATGTCCCGGCCGCAGCAACGCTGCTGCGTACCGCCGGGCGCAGCCTGCTGCTCGCCCTGCCGCTCGCGCTGCTGTTGTTCCTGTTCTTTCCGCGCATGACGGGCACGCTGTGGGCGGTGCCGCGCGAGGACCAGGCCGTGACCGGACTGGGTGAGCAGATGAGCCCGGGGAGCATCTCGGACTTGATCGAGTCCGACGAGGCCGCCATGCGCGTGCGCTTCGACGGACCGCTGCCCCCGCGCTCCGAACGCTACTGGCGCGGACCGGTGCTGCATGAATTCGACGGCTACACCTGGCGCCGCGTTCACGCCAATCTCGGGCCGCCCCCACCGCTGGAATTCGCCGGCCGCAGCTATGGCTACGAGGTTACGCTGGAACCGAGCAAGCTCGGGGTGCTGATCGCACTCGAGCTGCCCGCGGGCGTACCGCAACAGCTAAGGCCGGTGTCGGCGAGCTTCGACTACCAGCTGCTCGATCCGGAGTCCAAAGGCGATGCCACCAGCTACCGGCTCGAGTCCTTCCCGCAGCATCGCAGCGGGGCGGCGCTGTCCGAGACCGTGCGCGAGCTCGACCTAGCGCTGCCGGCACATCGCAATCCGCGCAGCCTCGCGCTCGCGCACAGCCTGCGCGCTTCGGCACGCGACGCTCGCGCCTACGTGCAGTCGGTGCTTGATTACCTGCAGCGCGGTGGCTTCGAATACACCCGGCGCCCGCCCCGTCTGAGCCTCAACTCGGTCGATGATCTGCTGTTCGATACCCACGAGGGCTTCTGCGGCCACTACGCCTCCGCCTTCGCCACGCTCATGCGGGCCGGGGGGGTGCCGGCGCGCGTCGTGACCGGGTATCTGGGCGGGGAATGGAACCGCTTCGGCGCCTACCTGCTGGTCCGTCAGGCCAACGCTCACGCCTGGACCGAGGTGTGGCTGGATGGCTCGGGTTGGGTGCGCGTGGATCCGACCGCCGTCGTCGCCCCCGAGCGCCTCGATCGCGAGCTCGATGACGCACTGCTCGGCGCAGGCACGGGCCACGACCGGCTGCGCGTGGCGCGCTGGGTCGCCAACACGGTGCAGGCCTGGCAGGCCATGAACGCCTGGTGGCAGGACGAGTTCATCGGCTTCAACATTGTCAAGCAGCTCAATCTGCTCGGCTCCCTGGGGCTCAAGGACCGCGACCTGCAGGCGCTGGTGGCCGTGGTCGCGGCCGGCGGCACGCTGTGGCTGGCGCTGCTGAGCTGGCGCGCCCGTCGGTCGGGCCGCGTGCGACGCGACGCCCTGGGACGGAGCTGGCACGGACTCGAGCGCGCCCTGCGCCGCCACGCCGCCGGCCGTGCTCTGCACGAAGGCCCCGTCGCCTACGGCGAGCGCATCGCGGCCGAGCATCCCGAGCTCGCGGGCACGCTGCGGCCGCTGGCGCGCCAGTACGCGCGGCTGCGCTACGGACGCGACGGCAGCGAGGCACAGCGGCAGCGCTTCAGCCGCGCGGTGCGACTGTTCACGGCCCGGCTGCGATGCTGAGCGGCGTGCGTTCCTCGCTGGGAACGCGCGCGAGTAACCATGCCCCGAGCACGAAGAACAGCGTGAGCGGAAGAATCGACAAGCGCTGATTGCCGGTGACGATGGCGACCACGCCCATGACCAGCGGCCCGAGCACAGCCGCGAATTTGGCCAGCATGTTGTAGAAGCCGAAGTACTCGCCGGCACGCTCGGGCGGAATCAACCGCGCGAAGTACGAGCGCGACAGGGCCTGCACGCCGCCCTGGGCGGTGCCGAATACGCCGGCGAGCACGTAGAACTGCCACTCCGAGTGCATGAAGTAGGCATAGACCGTCACGGCCACGAACACGGCCAATCCGAGATAGATCGCGCGGCGGGTGCCGATACGGTCGCCGAGCCGCCCGAACAGCAGCGCGAACGGAAAGGCGATGAACTGCACCAGCAGCAGGGCCTGGATCAGCGTCGCGGTCGAGAAGCCGAGCTTGCTGCCAAAGTCGGTGGCCATGATCTGCACCGTGGAGATGCCGTCGATGTACAGCCAGTACGCCAGCAGGAAATTGAGCACCGGCCGATCGCGCAGCACGCTGCGAATGGTCGCCCACAATTCATGCCAGCCGGCGAGCGCGTCGGTGGGCGGCGCTTCACCGACATAGCGGAACACGGGCAGCGTGAAGATCAGCCACCATGCGGCCACATCGAGAAAGGCCAGCCGCGTCGCCGCGACGGCGTTGGGCAGGTGAAACCAGTGCGGGTGCAGCACCATCTGCACGTTGAACAGGAATAGCACGCCCCCGCCGAGGTAACCGAGCGCGAAGCCCAGCGCCGACACGCGATTGCTCTCGCCGGGGGCGGCGACCTGCATGATCAGCGCATCCTGGAACGACGATCCGGCCCAGAAGCCCAGTGAGGCGAGGCCGAAGACCAGCAGCGCGAGCAGCCATTGTCCGGCGCCGATCAGCGCCAGCAGAGCGGCCGCCAGCGCGCCGAGCAGCGTACACAGGCCGAACCAGCGCCGCTTGTGCCCATGCTGATCGGCCAGCGCGCCAAGCCAGGGCGCGAGCAGCATGACTATGAAGCTCGCGCCCGAGTTGGTCAGCCCGAGGTAGAAGGTCGATCTCGTTCCGGGCAGCCCAGCGGCCCAGTAGGAATCGAAGAATATCGGGAACAAGCCCACCAGCACGGTGGTGATGAACGCGTGGTTGGCCCACGCCGTGAGCGCCCAGGCCCACTGCGAGGCGCGTCGCGGTGTCATGTGCCGGTTGCCTCATCGGCCTGACCGCCCTGGTGCTCGCGCGTGGCCTGAAAGCGGATCTCCGGCCAGCGCTCGAGCGTGAGCTGCAGATTCACCCGCGAGCTCGCCATGTACACCAGCGCGCCGTCGTGATCGAGCGCCAGGTGATCGAAGGCACGGGTGCGGAACTCCTCGAGCGTGCGCGCATCGCGCGCTGCGACCCAGCGCGCCGTATGCACCGCCACGTTGTCGAATACGCATTGCACGCCGTACTCGTCCTGCAGGCGGAACGCGACCACCTCGAACTGCAGCGGTCCGACCGCGCCGAGTATCAGATCGCCGTTGCGCAGCGGACGAAATAGCTGCGTCGCGCCCTCCTCGCATAGCTGGTCGAGGCCCTTGCCCAGCGCCTTCATACGCAGCGGATCCTTCAGCACGGCACGTCGGAACATCTCGGGCGCGAAATTCGGCACGCCGGTGAAGTGCAGCGCCTCGCCCTCGCTGAAGCTGTCACCGATGTTGATGGTGCCGTGATTGTGCAGGCCGATGATATCGCCGGCGTAGGCCTCCTCGGCCTGCTTGCGATCGGCCGCCATGAAGGTGAGGGCATCGGCGATCTTCATGTCCCTGTTCGTGCGCACGTGCCGCAGGCGCATGCCCCGCTGGTAGCGGCCGGAGCACAGGCGCAGGAAGGCGATGCGGTCGCGATGGCCCGGATCCATGTTGGCCTGGATCTTGAAGACGAATCCCGTGAGCTTCGGCTCGGTGGCCTCGACACTGCGCTCGCGGCAGGCGCGCGGCAGCGGCGCGGGCGCCTCGCTCGTGAACGCGCGCAGCAGTTCCTCGACGCCGAAATTGCCGATGGCCGAGCCGAAGAACACCGGGCTCTGGCGGCCGGCGCGGTAGGCCTCGCGATCGAAAGACGCGGTCGCGCCGCGCACCAGCTCGATCTCGGCGGCGAACGGCCCGGCGGCATCTCCGAGCAGCTGCCGCGCCGCGCTCGAGTCCAGCCCGTCGATGACGCGATTGCCCCCCACGCGCCCGCGCACCCCGGCCTCGTAGACGTAGATGCGGTCCTCCGGCAGGTGATAGATGCCCTTGAGCTCGCGGCCCATGCCGATCGGCCAGGTCACCGGAGCGGTCTGGATCTTCAGCACGCGCTCGATCTCGTCGAGCAGCTCGATGGGCGCGCGGGCGTCGCGATCGAGCTTGTTGATGAAGGTCATGATGGGTGTGGCGCGCAGCCGGCACACTTCCATGAGCTTGACGGTGCGCTCCTCGACGCCCTTGGCGGCATCGATCACCATGAGCGCGGAATCCACGGCGGTCAGGGTGCGGTAGGTGTCCTCCGAGAAATCCTCGTGCCCGGGCGTGTCGAGCAGGTTGACGATGTGGTCGCGGTAGGGAAACTGCATCACCGAGCTGGTCACGGAAATGCCGCGCTGCTGCTCGAGGCGCATCCAGTCCGAGGTAGCGTGACGCGCCGCCTTGCGTCCCTTGACCGTCCCGGCCATGGCGATGGCACCGCCGAACAGCAGCAGCTTTTCCGTCAGCGTGGTCTTGCCGGCGTCCGGATGCGAGATGATCGCAAACGTGCGCCGCCGCGCGATTTCCTGCTCGAGCGTGGACATGGCCGCGTGGGGCGCGAGGCTAGTCGAGATCGCACTTGAGCACGAGTGCATCCTCGCGCCCGCCGATGGCCTGGTAGTAGCCGCGTCGTGTGCCGATCTGCCTGAAGCCCAGTGATTGATACAGCCGTATCGCCGGCAGGTTGGAAGGCCGCGCCTCGAGCAATGCCTCGGCTGCTCCGGCCCCGGCGGCCAGGCGCAGCAGGTGCTGCAGCAGTCGCCCACCGATACCGCGGCAGCGGTGCGCCTCCTCGATGCAGACGTTGAGCAGGTGCGCTTCGGAGGCCGCGACGCTCATGACGCCGTGGCCGACGATGCCGCCGGCCGCCTCCACCACGCGACAGAAATAATTCACGCGCAGGCAATCGCGAAAGATCCCCTCGGTCCACGGAAAAGTGTAGGAGGCGCGCTCGATGCGCGCCACTTCGGCGATATCCGATACGCGCATGTCGCGTATCGTCACCGGCGACAGTCCGACGAGGTCTTGTCTTACGGCGGCCATGGCAGTGCTGGTTCGGATTATACCCTCGAGTATCAACCCACCGCCGCCGGCGCCTGCGCGCGCAGGCGCGCGAGCTCGGCGCGCGCGAACTTCAGGTCGATCCATGCCTTGCGCTTCTCGCCCGGGCTGCGCAGCAGGTAGGCCGGATGATAGGTGACGATCAGGGGCGTGGCTCGGGCCCCGAATCGATGCACCTGGCCGCGCAGTCGCCCGATCGGCGTGTCGGTCGCGAGCAGATTCTGCGCGGCAATGCGGCCGACGGCCAGTATCAGTCGCGGTCGCAGCAGCTCGATCTGGCGCTCCAGGTAGGGCAGGCAGCTCGCAGCCTCCTGCGGGCTCGGATCGCGATTGCCGGGTGGCCGGCACTTGAGCACGTTGGCGATGAAGACGCTCGCGCGCGGATTGCCCATGGCCTGCAGCATCGAGTTCAGCAGCTGTCCGGCGCGGCCGACGAACGGCTCGCCCTGGCGATCCTCCTCCATTCCCGGTGCCTCGCCGATGACGAGCAACTCGGCCTGCGTATTGCCGACCCCGAACACCGTCTGCGTGCGCGACGCGCTCAGCGCGCAGCGGGTACAGCCGGCGACCTGTGCGCGCAGGCTCTGCCAGTCCGCCGCAGCGCTGCCGCGCGGTTGCCACAGATCGACTCCCAGGGCCTCCAGATATTGCTCGCGCCGGCTCACTCGACGCGGTCCTTGGCGTGCGCGGCGCGCTCGCTGCGGCGGGAGCGGCGGATGCGGCGCCACAGCCAAACCACGGGCGACCACAGCGCATAGCCGCCGAAGATGGCCAGCAACACCGCCGGCGGGTCCGGGGCGATGATGATGAAGCCCAGCGCCACTACCACGAGCCAGATGAAGCGCACCGGCCGCGTCAGGTCGAAGCTCTTGAAGCTCGAATAGCTGAAGCGCGAGACCATGAGCGCCCCGGCGGCAGCCGTGATCGCGAACGCGAGGATCAGTCCCGGCAGACCCGGCTCGCGCCATTCACTCGATCCCCACAGGAACGCCGCCACGATAGCGGCCGCCGACGGGCTCGGCAGTCCTTCGAAGAAGCGCTTGTCCGCCCCCACGCGTACGTTGAACTTCGCGAGCCGCAGGGCCGCGGCCACCGCGTAAAAGAACGCCGCCAGCCAGCCGAATCGATACCAAAGCTTGCCGTACTCGGCGATCCGCGCCACGCCCCACTGGTAGGAAACGATGGCCGGCGCCAGACCGAAGGCCACCATGTCGGCCAGGCTGTCGTATTCCTTGCCGAAGGCCGTCTCGGTGCTCGTGAGCCGCGCGACTCGCCCATCCAGCCCGTCGAAGATCATGGCGATGAACACGGCAATGCCCGCACGCTCGAAGTTGCCGTCGATGGCCGCGACAATGGCGTAGAAGCCGGAGAACAGGCAGCCGGTGGTCAGTAGATTCGGTAGCAGGTAGATGCCGCGCGGCTGGGTCCGCACCGGCAGGCTGTCTGGGTCCATGTGGGCGCATCATAGGTCGCTTGCGGCGTAAGGCAACAGGCCTGTTAGGATTGTCGATCCCAAGCCGCCGCGAGTGCCGCTCCGCCACACATGCGCCTGTCTCGATACCCGATCAATACCCTCAGGGAAGCCCCATCCGAGGCCGACGTCGTGAGCCACCAGCTCATGCTGCGCGCCGGGCTGATTCGTCGGCTGGCTGCCGGCATCTACAACTGGCTGCCCTTCGGGCTGCGGACGCTGCGCAAGGTCGAGAGTATCGTGCGCGAGGAGATGAATCGCGCCGGCGCCCTGGAGGTGCTGCTCAGCGCCGTGCAGCCCGCCGAGCTGTGGCAGGAGTCGGGGCGCTGGAGCCAGTACGGCCCGGAGCTCATGCGCATCCGCGACCGTCATGAGCGCGACTACGTGATCGGACCCACGCACGAGGAGGTCATCACCGATATCGCCCGGCGCGAGATCAAGAGCTACCGCCAGCTGCCGGTCAATTTCTACCAGATCCAGCTCAAGTTCCGCGACGAGATACGGCCGCGCTTCGGCGTCATGCGCGGACGCGAGTTCATCATGAAGGACGCATATTCCTTCCATGCCGATGAGCACTCCCTGGCCGAAGGCTACGCCGCCATGCGGGCGGCCTACAGCCGCATGTTCGAGCGCATGGGGCTGAATTTCCGCATCGTCCAGGCCGACACCGGCGCCATCGGCGGCAGCGCCTCGGAGGAGTTCCAGGTGCTGGCCGATTCGGGCGAGGACGCCATCGCGGTCTCCGACGCTGACGGCTACGCTGCCAATGTCGAACTGGCGGCAGCCCTGGCCCCCACCGCGCCGCGCCCTGCGCCGTGTGCGGCGCTCGAGCGCGTGTCCACGCCCGGCGCGCGCACCATCGAGCAGATCAGCGCCCTGCTGCAGGTGCCGCCCGCGCAGTGCCTCAAGACCCTGATCGTGACCGGCAGCGACGCGGCGCCGGTGGCGCTCATCGTGCGCGGCGACCATGAGCTCAATGCCCTCAAGGCACGGCGGCTTGCCGGGGTGGCAAATCCCCTGCGTCTGGCCTCCGCCGCCGAGGTGATGGCCGCCTGCGGCTGCGAGCCGGGCTTCATCGGCCCGGTGGGGCTGCAGGGCCTGCGCATCTACGCCGATCATGCCGCGCTGGCGGTGGCGGATTTCATTTGCGGGGCGAACGAAAGAGATGCGCACTGGAGAGGAGTCAATTGGGGCCGCGACCTGGCCGAGCCCGCGGGCGCGGACCTGCGCAACGTCGTGGCCGGCGATCCGAGTCCCTCCGGCCACGGCCGGCTTCGCATCGTGCGCGGGATCGAAGTCGGGCACATCTTTCAGCTCGGCTGCAAATACAGTGATGCCATGAGCGCCAGCGTGCTCGATGAGAGCGGCGCACCCGCGAAGATGCTCATGGGCTGTTATGGCATTGGTGTGACGCGCGTCGTTGCCGCCGCGATCGAACAAAATCACGATGAGCGCGGGATCATCTGGCCCGATCCCATCGCGCCGTTTCATGTGGTGCTGGTGCCGCTCAACATGGACAAATCCGTGCAGGTGCGCGCCGCGGCCGACGCGCTCTACACACAACTGGGCTCAGCCGGCATCGAGGTGCTGTACGATGATCGCGACGCGCGCCCGGGCGTCAAATTCGCCGATGCCGAGCTGCTCGGCATCCCGCACCGCATTGTCATTGGCGAGCGCGGGCTCAAGGCCGGCACGCTCGAGTACCGCCATCGCCGCGCGGCGGCTAGCGAGGACCTTCCACAGCATGAGGCGCTCGAATTCATCCGTGCGCGGCTGCAGCTCTAGCGTCCCGCGGCTCGGCGCCGCGCTGCTCGCGGCTGCGCTGCTGAGTCTCGCGCTCCCGAGCGTCCCGGCCCGGGCCGCGCGCCTCGACGCAGCGGCGGCCGCAGCGCCGGCCCAGCAGGACCCGGAGCTGCGCGCAGTGGTACAGAAGGCCATCGACCAGGCGCAGTGCTTCGCCGATCAGTACGACTCCGCGGTCTGGTACACGCTCATGGAGCCGAAGCTGCGCCGCTACGTCAAGGACGATGCGCAGCGGCTCGAGATCCTCAAGACCGTGTACTGCGAAACCCACCGCGCCGGCGTCTCGGTGCTGCCCCCCGGACTGGTGATGGCGGTGCTGGATGTGGAGAGCCGCTTCGATCCCTGGGCCGTCTCGAGTGCCGGGGCCGTCGGGCTCATGCAGGTCATGCCCTTCTGGCCCGAGCGGCTCGGCATGCGTCGCTACGAGCTCACGCGCGTCGCGGCCAACGTCAGGATGGGCTGCGCCATCCTGCGCTACTACCTCGACAGCGAAGGGCGTGACGTGCGACGGGCGCTCGAGCGCTACAACGGCAGCGTCGGCCGCCGCGATTATCCGGATCGTGTCATCGTACGCTGGACCACCTATTGGAAGGGCGCCGACGATCTGGGACGCACGGCGGTCAACCGGTCCTGAACTCCCGCGGCAGCTCCCGGGGCGCCAGCTCGATCTCTTCGGCCACGACATCGATGACTTTTGCGGCCGGCGGTCCGATCCACAGCCACTCGATGAATGCTTCGAGGGCGCCGGCGGTGCCGCAGGCGAACACCTCGACGCGCCCGTCGGGCAGATTGCGGGCGTGGCCGGTGATGCCGGCGGCGCGCGCGCGCTGCGCAGCGCTCGCGCGATAGTAGACGCCCTGCACGCGACCCGAGATCACGCAGCGGCGCACCATTAGGCGCTCCGGAGGGTCGGACGGCTCGCTCATGCGCAATGATAGACTGCGCGCTGATGGCGCAGATACTCGTGATCTACTACTCGCGCAACGGCAGCACCGCCGAGCTCGCGCGGCAGGCGTGCCGCGGCATCGAGTCGGTGCACGGGGTCAGCGCCACACTGCGCACGGTGCCGGCCGTGAGCGCCAGCAGCGAGGCGCCCCCCAAGCCGGTGCCCGACAGCGGGCCTCCCTATGCCACGCTGGAGGAGCTGCGCCGCGCCGACGGTGTCATGCTCGGCAGCCCGACGCGCTTCGGCAATATGGCGGCGCCGTTGAAATATTTCCTCGACGGCACTTCGGCGCTGTGGCTGGACGGGGGGCTCGCCGGCAAGCCCGCCGCGGTGTTCACGGCCACGCAGACCATGCACGGCGGACAGGAGAGTACGCTGCTGTCGATGATGTTGCCGCTCCTGCATCACGGTATGTACCTGGTCGGCCTGCCCTACACCGAACGCGCCCTCAATGCCACGCGCAGCGGTGGCACGCCCTACGGCGCCTCTCACGTGGCGGGGCTGCAGCCGGAGCTTACCGCGGATGAACGCACGCTGGCGCAGGCTCTGGGTCGGCGCGTCGCGCTGCTCGCGCTCGCCCTCACTCGTCCGGCCCCGGGGCCAGCACCGAGCGGATGAACGGCACAGTCAGGCGGCGCTGGGCCTGTAGCGCCGCCTCATCGAGAGTGTCGAGCAAATGGTAGAGCGTGGGCAGATCGCGGCGGAAGCGGCGCTGCAGGTAGAGCGCGGTCTCGGGCGGCAATTCCAGTCCGCGCGCGCGCGCGCGCAGCTGCAGCGCCTCGCGCTGCTCGGCTTCCGGTAGCGGCCGCAGCGACAGCAGTGTCGCGGCCGCGAAGCGCGAGGCCAGATCCGGCAGTACGAACGGCAGTCGCTGCGGCGGCTCCGCCGCCGCAGCGATCAGCGCCGCGCCGCGCTCCTGGGCTTCGCGATACAGTGCGAACAGGCCCTGCTCCCAGCCGCGCGCACCGGCGACGAGACCGAGGTCATCGAGCGCGAGCACGCGCGCGCCCTGCCAGCCCTCGAGCGTCTCGAGACCGAGCGGCTGAAGCTGCGCCAGCGGCAGGTAGGCCGCGATGGCGCCGCTGCGCTCGGCGAGCGCGCACACCGCCTGCAATAGATGGCTCTTGCCCACACCGGCCGGGCCGCACAGCCAGCAGACCTCGGTGCGCGCTCCCTGGGCCATCGAGCGCAGATGCTCGACCGCTTCGAGATTCGGTCCGGCCACGAAGCTCTCGAACACCGCGCGTTCGCGCAAGCGCATGGCAAGGGTGAGCTGCTGCATCACCGAGCACCGGCCTGCCGTGCCACGATCGAGCTCAAGCGTGCGCCACCTCGAGCGCGCGGCTCGTGAACACGCGAACGTACGAGAAGCCGCTGATCAGCAGCGTGGCATAGGTCAGCCATGCCAGCGCGCTCAGCAGGCCGGCCGGCGGCAGACCGTAACCGGCGTTGGCGACCACGGCCAGCACATACAGGAGCTGCAGCAGTGTATTGATCTTGCTGCTGAGCATGGGCCGGCCATTGAGCGGCCCCCAGCCGACGCGGTAGGCCAGCGCGCCCAGCCCGATCAGCACGTCCCGCGCCACGGCGATGATGGTGAGCGGACGTGGAATAAGCCCGTTCCAGGTCGCGACCAGGAACACCGTGATCAACAGCAGCTTATCGCCCACCGGGTCGAGAAACTTGCCCAGCTCGGAGGTCCAGTGGTAACGCTTTGCCAGGAAGCCGTCGAGACCGTCGCTGAAGGCGGCCAGGAAGAACAGCATCAGTGTCCGCGGATAGGCGTGCTGCTCGAGCGCCAGCACGATCGGCCAGATCAGCACGATGCGCAGCACCGAGATCAGATTTGGCAGGTGGCGCATGTGACCTAGGGCGCCGCCTGGTAGCGGAACTGCTGCATGCCGTCCGCGCTCGAGCCGACCGCGCGCAGCCGCGCGCTCGCGAGCGCATGCACGAGCGCCGCGGCACCGCCGCGCACCTTTAGATGCAGCGTGAGCTCATCGGCGACCGCTGACTCCACCGTGACATCGCTTACCCCGGGGGCCGAGCTGACCGCGCCGAGCACCGCGGTGAAGCTCGCCAGGTCGGCGATGCCGGCAATGCTGCATTCGACATCGGCCACCGGCTCGCCCTGGATCTGGCGCGCCGCGCGCACCAGCGCATCGGTCGCGCCATCGATGGCAGCCGCGGCGCCCCCCACCCAATGGCCTTCGGCGATCGGCGCCACCAGTGTCCACTGCAGCACCTGCGGATTGGCGGCCGAGGTCTGGCCCAACAGCGCCGCGCCGGCGCCGGCCCGGCGCGCGGCGGCGAGCACAGCCGCCGAATCGGCCGCATCCGGAACGGCACCGCCGGCACTGTCGGCCGAGACCAGAGCGATCGGCAGGCCGCGCACCTGCGCCGCGTCGTTGAGCTGCGCGCGCAGATCCTCCGTGGCGCCGGCGCCCTGCGCCGGCAGCAACACCCATACCAGCGGTCGGTCCGGATCCCACACCGCGCGGCCGGCAGCCTCGACCGCGGCGCGCAGCACCGGACCGTCGAACACCACTTGCGTGGCCCCGCGCGTGGTATTGCGCTCGAGCTCCACATAGCGTCTGGCGTTCCCGATCACGCCGGCGAGCGCGGGATCGTCCGCCGCGTCGCGCGCGCCGATCAGCCGCACCAGCACCACGCGCATGGCAAGCTGCGCGGCGCGCTGCGGATCAGCATCCGGAACGATGACCGCAAACAGGCCCGGCACCGGCGCGGCGCCCGCCACCGCCATCCACGAGACGGCCAGCAGCACCCACAGCGCCCGCAGCGATCGCGGCACCGGCGGCGGGCAGGATGAAATAAATGCGCGGGCGCGATGCATGCTTCGAGGACTCCTCGGCTACTATAACGTGCTCGAAAGCCCGCTGCGCACGCGGCGGCAAGCGTTCCCTGGCCGGTGCCCATGAGCGAGTCGCACAGCTATACATACCGCGATGCCGGCGTCGATATCGATGCCGGCGACGCTCTCGTGGAGCGCATCAAGCCGCTCGTGGCGCGCACCATGCGGCCGGAGGTGCTGGCGGGCATCGGCGGCTTTGGCGCCATGGTGGAATTGCCGTTGGGACGCTATCGCCGGCCGGTGCTGGTCTCGGGCACCGACGGCGTGGGCACCAAGCTCAAGCTCGCCATCGAGACCGGCCGCCACGACACCATCGGCATCGACCTCGTGGCCATGTGTGCGAACGATGTGGTCGTGCAGGGGGCGGAGCCGCTGTTTTTCCTCGACTACTATGCCACCGGCCGGCTCGACCTCGAGGTGGCGGCCCGTGTCATTGCGGGCATCGCCGAGGGTTGCGCGCAGGCGGGCGCGGCGCTGGTGGGGGGCGAGACCGCGGAAATGCCAGGGCTGTACGCCGGTGAGGATTATGATCTGGCCGGCTTCTGCGTGGGTGTGGTTGAGAAGGACTCGATCATCGACGGCAGTCGCGTGCAGGCGGGCGATGCGGTGATCGGCCTCGCTTCCTCCGGCCCGCACTCCAACGGCTTCTCGCTGATCCGGAAACTGCTCGCCCTCAGCGGCGCCACGGCCGCCACCGAGCTCGCAGGCCGGCCGCTGTACGAGCTGCTGCTCGCACCCACGCGCATTTATGTCAAGCCGCTGCTGGCGCTGTTGCACGCGCTGCCCGTGCATGCCCTGGCGCACATCACCGGCGGCGGCCTGACCGATAACATTCCGCGCGTGCTCGCTGCCGGGCTCGAGGTGGTTCTGCATCGCAGCGCCTGGCCCCGGGCGCCGGTGTTCGAGTGGCTGGCACAGACCGGACGCGTCGCGGAGGCGGAGATGCAGCGCACCTTCAACTGCGGCATCGGCATGATCGCCATCGTCGCGCGCGAGCGCGCCGAAGAGGCGCGGCGCCTGCTCATCGCCCAGGGCGAGACCGCCATGCTGCTCGGCGAGGTGCGCCGCGGCACTGGCGGTGTGGTGATTGAAAACGATCGCTGACCCGCCCCGGCGCGGCAAGCTCCGGCTCGCCGTGCTGATCTCCGGACGTGGCAGCAACATGGCGGCCATCACCCGCTCGTGCCAATCCGGGCGCATCGACGCCGAGGTGGCGATCGTCATCAGCGACCGCGCCGATGCGCCCGGCATCGCCGTCGCCGACGCACTAGGAGTGATCACCGCCGCGATCGAGCCGGGCGGATTCGAGGATCGGTCGGCCTTCGAGACCGCGCTGGCTGCGGCCATCGACGCCAGCGGCGCTTCGCTGGTGGCGCTGGCCGGCTTCATGCGCATCTTGTCGGCGGCCTTCGTGCAACGCTACACGGGGCGGCTGTTGAACATTCACCCCTCGCTGCTGCCCAAGTACAAGGGCCTGCACACCCATCGCCGTGCGCTCGAGGCCGGCGAGCGCGAGCACGGCGCGAGCGTGCACTTCGTGACGGCCGAGCTCGATGGCGGTCCGGTCATCTGCCAGGGGCGTGTGCGCGTGCAGCCGGGCGAGAGCGAGGAGGGCCTGGCCGGGAGAGTGATGCTGCAGGAGCACAGAATATATCCCATGGTCATTGGCCTCATCGCTGCCGGGCGGCTCGAGTTGCGGGGCGCCACCGTCATGCTCGATGGACGGGCGCTGCGCGCCCCGCTCGTGGCGGATGGCGCCGAGAATGGCGCAGACCGGATTCCTCCCGTCTCCGGCGATGCGCCGGCTTAGGTCGCTGCAGCCCCGAGGCACCGTGCGGCAGGCAGCCGTGCGGCTGGCGACGGCGCTGCTTTGTCTGCTGCCCGTACCGGGCCGGCCCGCACCGTCCCCGGATGGGCAGGCGCTCACTCCCTTCGAGGCGTCCTACACCTGGATCTGGCATGGCGCCGTCGTGGCAGTGTCCAACCTCGTGCTCGAGCGGCGCGAGGGCGATGTGTGGGTCTACAGCTCCAGCAGCGAGCCGCGTGGCCTGGGCAATCTCTATCCGCAGCGACCGCGGATGCAGAGCGTGCTGCGCGTGAGCGATGCGGGCGTGCAGCCGCTGCATTATCACGCCGCCGACGGCACTGCCGCGAACGAGCGCGGCGCCGATGTGACTTTCGACTGGGACGCGGGTCGTGCCAGCGGCAACTACCAGGGCGTGAAGGTGGATCTGGCACTCAAGAGCGGCGTGCAGGACGATATGTCCATGCAGATTGCGCTGCTGGTCGCACTGCGCCTCGGCCGCGAGCCGGACCATCTGTCGATGATCGACAAGAACAGCATCCGGGACTACAGCTACCAGCGCGAGGGCACGCAGACCCTCGACACCCGGCTGGGCCGGATCGACACCGTGATCTATGCCAGCCATCACGCCGGCTCGCCGCGCGTCACGCGCTTCTGGTGTGCGCCATCCCGCGGTTATGTGCCGCTGCGCGTGCAGCAGAAGCGCCTGGACAGCGTGGAGTGGACCATGGAGATCCAGAGCCTGCAGGACCGAGCGGCTAGCCGCTGAGCAGGCGCAACAGCCGCGCGCCGTCGGGCACGCCCATGCCCGAGCACGCGTCCCAGCCCGGGCCGGCGCTGTACTCGCCGCGCAATGTGCCCGCAAGGTCATTGTTGCCGCTGGTGATGTCGCGGAACGCGGCCGAACCGGGCCCATAGACGATGGGGTTGATATGTCCGGCGGTCTTGGAGAATTGCTTCTGCAATTGCTCGTTGATCAGCGCCAGCAGTGCGGCCATCAGCGGCGCCACGGCGCTGGTTCCGCCGAAGAGCTGCCATTTGCCGTCGAGGAATATCCGGTAGCCGGTGTTCGGATCGGCATCGCCGGCCAGGTCGGGCAGGCCGCGGCCGGCGAATCCGACGGGCGACTTCGGCACCCGCGCGTGATCCTGGTAGGACGGGCGCGCGAAGTAATTGCTGATGCCGCCGCCGGTGGCGCCGCCGCTCGGCCCATCGTTCCAGACGGTCTCGGTGTTGATGCGCTCGGCAGTAGCGGCCAACGTGGTCCCCCCGCATGCAACTGCATAGGGACTCGAGGCAGGAAAATCCACGTGCGGCTTGCCGTCCCAGCCGCTGCTCATGTCGGCCGAGCCATTGTCCCCTGCGGCCACGCACACGGTCACGCCCATGGCCGCGGCCTGCTCGATGGCTTCATTGAGGCCGTCGAGAAACTGCGGCGCGGTCTGGCCGTCCGGGTCCTCCGGTCCACCCCAGCTGATGGAGATCACCGAGGGCCGGCGCACGTCATCATGCACGGCGGCATTGACCGCATCGATGAACCCGCTGGTGGTGTTGGGCGCAAAGTACACCGCCAGGCGCGCGCCCGGCGCGATCGCGCCGGCCACCTCGATGTCGAGCACCACCTCGCCGTCGGCGGCGGAGTGGCCGGGAAGATTGGCGCCGCCGTCAATGCCCACGGCCGCCACGGCGGGTACGGCGATGCCCAGTGCGGCGAAGAATGCCTGCAGGTCGCTGCCGCGATAGCCGGCGCCGCTCGGCTGGCCCTTGCCGTCGAGGTCGTTGAGCTCGATGATGGCAATGCATTGCCCGGCGCCGCTCAGCGCCGCAGGAAAATCGTACAGCCGCGCGATGGCGGGCGGCAGAAAGCCGCCCTCCGATGATGCCCGAGCGCCCGGGCGCCGCCTGCGGGAGGCGCGGCCGGGCGCCAGCCGGCGAAAATGCGGCCGCGCTACCGGCCGGTCGTCCAGTCCGTGCACGCCGAGCACGATGCCGCGCAAGGGCGGCGGCAGGAACACCGGCCCGCGCCGCAGGCGCCGCTGCACCCCGCCCAGGCGCGCGCGGCCGAGCCGCACGCCGAAGGCCGCACTGAGCGCCGCCACCGTGCCCTCGAGGCGAATGATGCGCGCGGGCAGATCCACGCGCACCACGGTCAGCTCCTGCGCGTGAGCGAACGCCTCGATCAGCGCCACATCGGCCGGATCGGCTCCGAAGCGCTCGGCATATTCGCGGCGCGAGAGATACTCGCGTTGTCGCGGCGACTGCACCGCCATGGTGCCGAGCAGCTCCCGCAGCGGATTGGCGCCGCGGCGCGAGCGCAGCCGCAGCGTCACCTGGATGCGCTGGCGCGACGGGGCCGGGCCGATAAGCCGCGTGCCGCGCGGCAGCTTGCGGACACTGCCCGGCAGGAGCATGCGCTTGGCTGCCTTTTTCATCCGCGCGCCGCCCCCCTCAGGCCTTGGGCAGCGTGACGCCACGCTGACCCTGGTACTTGCCGCCGCGGTCGGCGTACGAGGTCGCGCACACCTCGTCGGATTCGAAGAACAGCATCTGCGCCACACCCTCGTTGGCGTAGATCTTGGCCGGCAGCGGGGTGGTGTTGGAGAATTCGAGCGTCACGTGACCTTCCCACTCGGGCTCGAGCGGCGTCACGTTCACTATGATGCCACAGCGCGCATAGGTCGATTTTCCGAGGCACACGGTCAGCACATTGCGCGGTATGCGGAAGTACTCCACCGTGCGCGCGAGCGCGAAGGAATTGGGTGGAATGATGCACACGTCCGCCACCACGTCGACGAAACTCTTCTCGTCGAAGCGCTTGGGATCGACGATGGTGGAATTGATGTTGGTGAAGACCTTGAATTCGCGCGCGCAGCGCACGTCGTAGCCATAGCTGGAGGTGCCGTACGAGATGATACGGTCGTCGCCGTCGTGGCGCACCTGGCCTGGCTCGAACGGCTCGATCAGGCCGTGGCCGAGCGCCATGCGCCGGATCCAGTTGTCGGATTTGATGCTCATTGCTTGGCGCGCGCCACCGTGGCGCTCAGGTGTCTTCGATCACGATCTTGGGGAACAGCGCACTGCGATCGCGCGTGCGGCGCGCGAGCACGGCGGCCGCACGACGCGCGGCCGCGATGTAGGCCAGCCCGGCCGCGCCGTCCGGCTCGGCCGCCACGGTCGGTCGCCCGCCGTCGGCCTGCTCGCGGATGCGCGCATCGAGGGGCAGCTCGCCGAGCAACCTCACGCCGTGCTCGGCGGCCAGCCGGGCGCCGCCGCCCGCGCCGAAGATGTGCTCGACCTCGCCGCAGCGGCTGCACACGTGTACGCTCATGTTCTCGACGATGCCGAGCACTGGTACCGCTACCTTTTCGAACATCGCAAGCCCCTTGCGGGCATCGGCCAGCGCGATATCCTGGGGCGTCGTGACGATAATGGCGCCGGCGACCGGCACACGTTGCGCCAGGGTGAGCTGAATGTCGCCGGTGCCGGGTGGCATATCGACCACCAGGTAATCGAGTTCGCCCCAGTCGGTGTCGGTGAGCAGCTGCGTGAGCGCCTGCGTCACCATCGGGCCGCGCCATACCACGGCCTGCGCGGGATCGACCAGGAAGCCGATCGACATCGCGGCCAGGCCATGCGCCCGCAGCGGGCGGATTCGCTTGCCGTCGGGCGAGCTCGGATGCGCACCGGTGAGGCCGAGCATGAGCGGCTGGCTCGGGCCGTAGATGTCGGCATCGAGGATGCCCACCTGGGCTCCGCCGGCGGCCCAGGCCAGCGCGAGGTTGACGGCGACGGTGGATTTGCCGACTCCGCCCTTGCCGCTGGCCACCGCAACGATATTCTTGACCCCGGCCAGCGGCTTGAGATTGCGCTGCACGGCATGCGCCACGATGGCGCTGCTGAGCTCCAGGGTGAGTGGAACATCGATGCCGACGGACTGCAGGTGCGCCTGCAGCGCCGATTGCAGGGAATGCGTATAGCCAAGTGTCGGAAAGCCCAGCTCGATCCGAACCAGCACCGAATGCTGCGCCAATTCGACCGCGCGCAATGCCCCCGCTTGCGCCAGGGTCTGCTGCAGATTCGGCTCGAGGAAGCCTTCAATGGCTGCGCGGACACCGGCCTCGGTAATCGACATGTACTGTTCGGATCCTGCAGGCGTAAGAACGGCCGTCCACCGCGGCAAACATGGCATAATCCGAGCTTGCTTGAAGTGTCCTGGCCACCAGAAAATGTGGACGAACGGCCGGGTGGGCGAGCTACGTTACAACATTAACACGGCGGAATGAGTTTTTTCACCAACCTGCGCGCCGACCGGCTGATCGCACAGATCAAGTCGACGACCGACCTGATGGGCCCCGAAACGCAGAAGGCCATCGGCAAGCTCAAGGACGTCGGGCCTGGCGCCATCGAAGCCGTGATCGCCGCGTTGCCGGAGGCGGACAAACACGCGACGGTCGCGTTCGTCGACGTGCTCGCCACACTGGCGAGCGCCAAGACCTTTCCGCTCTACGCCCAGGCGATGGTTCAGGGCAGCCCGCGCGTGATCGCCGGAGTGGCCTGGGCGCTGACCAGCAGCCGCGGCTATCCGCCGCATCTGCTGCTCGATTCGCTCTCCACGCCGGGCATCGCCAAGTCGGCGCTGCTGGATGTAATCAACGGACAGCGCCAGCGCTTCTCGGTGCGCGAGCTGCTGACGGCGGCCTACGCCCAGGAGCCCAACGAAAAAGCGGCCCTGTTCCGCATCGTCGGCGAAGCCGCGGATGAGGCCGCGCTGCCCGAGCTGATCGGCAGGCTGCAGGGCAAGGATCCGATCGGTCGCCTGCACATCATTAACATCCTGGCGCGCTTCAACAAGCCCGAGGTGCAGCGCGCGCTGCAGTCCCAGATCGGCGACGCCAACAAGATGATCCGCAGCGCCGCCCTCGGGGCACTCAGCAAGATGGACGGTCCGATCGATGCCGCGCGCGTGTGCACGCTGTTGCGCGATCCGGAGATCGACGTGCAGAACCGCGCCGTGGAGCTGCTGCAGCGCGCGCGCGATCCGGAAACCATCCGCCACCTCGTGCCGGTGCTCAAGGATGAGTCCGAACAGGCGCGCCGCTGCGCGGTCGAGGTGCTGAACGAAGTCGGGGACGCGCGCTCGGTGAAATACCTGCTGCAGGCACTCAAGGACGATGACTGGTGGGTACGCAGCCGCGCCGGCGACGCACTCGGCAAGATCGGCGGCCCCAAAGTCATCGATGCCGTGCTTGAGCTGGTGCGCGATCGGGACGAGGACATCCGCCGCTCCGCGGTCGAGATACTGAACCAGACCAAGGACGAGCGCGCCATCAACCATCTGATCGAGGCCACCAAGGACGCCGACTGGTGGGTCAGTGAGCGCGCGGTGGATGCGCTGGCGGAGATCGGCAGCAAGCGCGCGGTGCCGCGCCTGTACGAGATGCTGCGCGCCGGCAATGCGCGCGCGGTGCCGGTGGTGGTGCGCGCCATCGGCAAGCTCGGCGACGCCAAGTCCATCGAGCTGCTGCTGCCGCTGCTCGCACGCAACGAGAAGGAGATCCGCGTCGAGTCGATCGCAGCGCTGGCGCGGCTGGCCGATGAGCAGCAGGCCGACCAGATCCGCGCGCAGCTGCAGGGCCAGAGCACCAATGCCGATGCCACCGTGGCGCGCGCCGCGGTGCGCGCCCTGACCGAGCTGGAAGTGCGGTTCTCGGACGGCGTCGCGGCGCTCACGGCCCAGGCGCAGCTCGGCGGCACGCGCCCGGGCCGCACCGGCGTCCGGCCGGTCGAACCGGCGCGTACCTTGCTGATACCCGAGCGCGAGGTGGCCCAGGTGGTGCAGCAGGTGGCCAGCGCCGGTGGCGCGCGCCTCGACATCTCCACGCTCACGCCGGGTGACGTGATCGAGGGCCGCTATAAGTACATCGAGCGCATCGGGCGCGGCGCGTTCGGCACCGTGCTGCTCATGGAAGACACCGTGGTCGAGGAGCGGCTGATCCTGAAATTCCTCAACCCGAACGTGGCCGAGGACGAGGAGATCATGAAGCGGTTCGTGCACGAGCTGCGCTACTCGCGCAAGATCACGCATCGCAACGTCATCCGCATCTACGACTTCCTGTACATCCAGGGCAACTACGCCATTTCGATGGAATACTTCCGCTCGCATACGCTCGGTTCGGAAATCGTCAACGAGAAGCCGCTCGATCAGAAGCGGGCGCTGCAGTTCGGCATCGACATCGCCACCGGCATGGCGGTCGCCCATCAGGTGGGCATCGTGCATCGCGACCTCAAACCGGCCAACGTGCTCATCAACGACGAGGCACTGCTCAAGATCGTGGATTTCGGCGTCGCCGCCGCCCAGCGCGAGGGCGACACGCAGCTCACCAAGACCGGGTACGTGATCGGCTCGCCCAAGTACATGGCACCCGAGCAGATCCTGGGCCGCAAGGTCGATGAACGCGCCGATGTGTACGCCCTGGGGGTCATGTTGTACGAGATGCTCACCGGCGTGCCGCCCTACTCGCGCGGCGACCACATGGCCGTGATGTATCAGCACGTGCAGGGCAAGGCGCGGGCGCCGCAGGAGATCAATTCCTCGCTGTCGGCCAACCTCGCCGAGGTGGTGGTCAAGGCCATGGCGGTGGACAAGAGCAAGCGCTTCCAGACCATGGACGAATATCGCGCCGCCCTGGAGCGTTTTCTGTAACCTGTCGGCCGGCCCCATACCGGCGGCGCCGGCCGGCCCGAGGCCGCGAGCCAGGAGAGCGGCCCGGCGACTGCCGCGACGCCCCGCGGCGGCCGGACTCCGTGCGCTGGGTCAAATTTCGCGCCGTAAGACGTTGATCCGGCTCGGCGGTATAGGTTAAACATCGGCAAGTTGACCGTCCGCGAAGGCGGCCGCCCGAGGAATCTACAGTGGCACGTATCGACGCGTTCCTGAAACTGGGTACGCAGCAGGGCTGCTCGGACATCCATCTCGCCGTGGGCGTACCGCCGATGGTGCGCCAGCACGGTGATCTCGAGCCGATCAAATTCCGCGATCTGCGCGATACGGAGCTCGAGAGCTACGTCACGGAGATCCTCACGCCCAACCAGTCGGATCTGTTCCGCCTCGGCCACGATCTGGACTTCTCCTACGTCTCTGCCGACGGCGGCCGGTTCCGGGTAAACGTGTACCGCAAGGACACCGGGCTCGGCGCCACCTTTCGCTCCATCCCGGCCGACATCCCGAGTCTCGCCAAGCTCGGGCTGCCCCCTATCGTTACCAAACTGTGCGATTACCACCAGGGCATGATCCTGGTCACCGGATCGACCGGCACCGGCAAATCCACGACGCTCGCGGCGATGATCGATCTGCTCAACCAGGGGCGGCGCCTCAACATCATCAGTCTCGAGGACCCGATCGAATTCGTTCATCGCAGCAAGTCCAGCCAGATCATTCAGCGCGAGCTCGGCACGCACATTCCCAGTTTCGCCGAAGGGGTGCGCGCGGCCATGCGAGAGGATCCGGACGTCATCCTGGTCGGCGAGTTGCGCGACGCCGAGACCATCCGCATGGCGATGACCGCGGCCGAAACCGGCCACCTGGTGCTCGGCACGCTGCATACCACCAGCGCGGTCAAGACCATCGATCGACTCATCGACGCCCTGCCGGCCGAGGAGCGCGAACAGACCAAGGGCTTTCTGGCGCAGAGCCTGCTCGCCGTGGTCACGCAGATCCTGGTCAAGAACGCGGAAGGGCGCAGCCGTCGCGCCCTGGTCGAGGTCATGGTCATGACCAAGGCCATTGCCAAGCTCATCACGAGCGACCAGACGCACCAGATACCGACGCAACTGCAGACGGGGCGCGATTTCGGCATGCAGCTGTTCGATCAGGCGCTGCAGCAGGCGCTCAACGCGCGCGAGATCGATCCCGACGACGCCTACGCCTACGCCAGCGACAAGCGCATGTTCCAGAAGTTCGTGACCGACACCAGCATGCTGCCGCGGCTCGATGCCACCGGCACGCAGCCCGGCGGCAGCTGAGCCCGGGTCATGGCGCAGATCGATCAGTTCCTCGAGGAGGTCATGCGGCGTCGGGGATCCGACCTGCACTTCATCGCCGGCGATCCACCGCGCATCCGGCTGCACGGCGAGCTTGCACCGCTGCGATCGGAGGTCCTCACCGGCGAGTTCGTGCAAACCAGCCTGTACGAGATCATGCCGAAGAAGGCGGTCGAGCGCTTCGAGCACAAGGACGGCGCGGATTTCGCCTACACGCTGGAAGGCAAGGGCCGCTTCCGCGTCAACATCATGCGGCAGCTCAACGGCATGGGCGCAGTGCTGCGTGCCATACCATCGCAGGCGCTGACCCTCGATCAGCTCGACATGCCCGCGGCCGTGCGCCAACTCTGCCGCGTCAACAATGGGCTGATTCTGGTCACCGGCAAGACCGGATCGGGCAAATCGACCTCGCTCGCGGCCATGATCGATGACATCAACAAGCGCATCAAGGGCCACATCCTGACGGTCGAGGATCCGATCGAGTTCGTGCATCCACGCCGCAAGTGCCTGATCAGCCAGCGCGAGATCGGGGCGCACGCGCCGAGCTTCGCCGCCGCCCTGCACTCGGCATTGCGCGAGGATCCGGATGTGATCCTGATCGGCGAGTTGCGCGATCTCGAGACCATGAGCATAGCGGTCACTGCCGCCGAGATGGGCATCCTGGTCATGGGGACACTGCACACCAACGGCGCGGCCCAGACCGTCGATCGCCTGGTGAACGGCTTTCCCGCCGACAAGCAGTCGCATGTGCGCACCATGCTGTCCACCTCGCTGCGAGGTGTGATCTCGCAGCAGCTGCTGCGCAAGGCCGATGGCAGCGGGCGCGTGGCCGCGCTCGAGATCCTGATCAACACCGCGGGCACGGCCAACCTGATCCGCCAGGGCAAGCTCGATCAACTCGAGAACAGCATGCAGGCGGGGGGCCAGCACGGCATGCGCACCATGGACACGGCCATCCAGCAGCTGCTCGATGCGGGCGTGGTGAGCGGGGCCGAGGCCTACCGCAAGGCGATAAACAAGGCCAAATTCGAGCCCCTCAAGGACCAGGCCTAGACCCCGGCGGCCGGCCGGCCGCGGCGCGAGCACGTTCGCGCATGCAATAATGCCGCGCTCATCCATCTTGCCAGGCGTTTCATGGCCCGCAAAATTCTCGTCACCTGCGCCCTGCCCTACGCCAACGGCCCGCTGCATCTCGGTCACATCATCGAGGCCGTGCAGACCGACATCTGGGTGCGATTCCAGAAGCTGCGCGGCCACGAATGCCTGTTCTGCTGCGCAGACGACGCGCACGGCACGCCGATCATGATCCGGGCCCAGCAGGAGGGGATCACGCCCGAGGCGCTGGTGGCGCGCAGCGCGCTCGAGCACCAGCGCGACTATCGCGGGATGCTGATCGAATTCGACCAGTTCCATTCGACCCATTCGCCCGAGAACCGCCGCTTTACGCGCGAGCTCTACGAGACACTGCGCGCCGGCGGACACATCACGCGCCGCGCCGTGCGCCAGGCCTTCGACGAGCGGGCCGGCATGTTCCTGCCCGACCGCTACATCAAGGGCACCTGCCCGCGATGCAAGTCGGCCGACCAGTACGGTGATGCCTGCGAGGTCTGCGGCTCCACCTACGCGCCCGCGGATCTGATCGATCCGGTATCCACAGTCAGCGGCACCAGGCCGGTGTGGCGCGAATCGGATCATCTGTTCTTCAATCTCGGCGCGTTCGAGACCATGCTGCGTGAGTACGTCGCGAGCCGCAGCCTGCAGGAGGCGGTGCGCGCGAAGCTTGCCGAATGGTTCGAGGCCGGGTTGCGGGACTGGGACATCTCGCGCGATGCGCCCTACTTCGGCATCGAGGTGCCGGATGCGCCCGGCAAGTATTTCTACGTCTGGTTCGATGCCCCGATCGGCTACATCGCGAGCTTCGAGGCCTGGCGCGCGGCTCATGGCGCCTCCTTCGACACCTATTGGAGATCCGAGACCGCCTCCGAGCTCTATCACTTCATCGGCAAGGACATCAGTTACTTCCACACGCTGTTCTGGCCCGCCGTGCTGTACGGCGCCGGCTACCGCCGCCCCAGCGCAGTCTTCACCCACGGCTTTCTGACCATCAACGGCCAGAAGATGTCGAAGTCGCGCGGCACGCTGATCAGCGCCGAACGCTACCTGGCGCGCCTGCCGCCCGAGCCGCTGCGCTACTACTTCGCCGCGAAGCTCGGCAGCGGCATCGAGGACATCGATTTCAATCTCGAGGACTTCCTCGCGCGCACCAACTCCGATCTGGTCGGCAAGCTCGTCAACATCGCCAGCCGCTGCGCCGGCTTCATCGAGCGCGGTGGCGGCCGCCTCGCGCCCGCGCTCGCCGACGCGCCGCTGTACGAGGAATTCGCGACCGCCGCGGAGCCCATCGCCGCCCTGTACGAGGCGCGCGAATATGCCGCTGCCATGCGCGAGATCATGGCGCTGGCCGACCGCGCCAACCGCTATGTCGATCAGCACAAACCGTGGGCACTGGCCCGGGATGCGGCGCATGCCGATCAGGTGCGTGCCATCGCGAGCCAGGGGTTGAATCTGTTTCGGGTGCTGGTGAGCTATCTCGCGCCGGTGCTGCCGCGCCTGGCGCAAGCCGCGGCAGCGTTTCTCGGCACCTCCTTCGAGGACTGGTCGGCCGTGCGCACGCCGTTGCTGGGCGGCAACCTGGCGCCCTACCAGCCGCTCGCCACGCGGCTCGATGTGGCCGCCGTCGCATCGCTGATCGAACCGGATACGCCGGCGGTTCGCGCCACCCCGGCCGCAACCGCCACCCCGGCCGCAACCGCCGCCCCGGCCGCGAAATCCGCCACCGGGACTGCCGTGCCCCCCGCGACCGTCGGCATCGAGGATTTCGCGCGCCTGGATCTGCGCGTGGCGCGCGTCGTCGAGGCCTCGGCCGTGGCAGGCTCCGACAAGCTGCTGCGCTTGACGCTGGACCTCGGCGATGAACGGCGCACCGTATTCTCGGGCATCCGGGCGGCGTATGAGCCCGAGCAACTGTTGGGGCGTCAGGTCATCGTGGTCGCGAATCTGGCGCCGCGAAAAATGCGCTTCGGGGTGTCTCAGGGCATGGTGCTGTGCGCCAGCGGCGAGGACGATGGCGCCGTTTTCCTGATTGAAGCGGCCGCCGGGGCGCGGCCGGGCATGAAGGTGAGCTGAGGCGCCTACCCCCTGCGGGCGGTCGCTCGCCAGTACAGGATCATCGCCAAGCCGGTGGCCATGCCCCCGAGATGCGCAAAGTGCGCCACCCCTTGGCTCTGGCCGAACACCCCGAGCGACAGTTCCAGGATGCCGTACAGGGTCACGAACACCCACGCGGGCATGGGCACCGGCGGAAACAGCAGCATCAGTTTGCGGTGCGGAAAGGCCATGCCGTAGAACAGCAGCAGCCCGAAAATGCCGCCCGATGCCCCGATGGTCTCGTACGGGCCAGGGGCGACCGAATGCACCACCCACAGCTGGGTGAGGCCGGCACCGATGACGCAGGCGAAGTAGTACCAGGCGAAGCGCCGTCCGCCGAGGAGGCGCTCGACGTCCGGTCCGAACATGTAGAGTGCGAACATATTGCCGAACAGATGCCAGAGGTTGTGGGTGTCATGCAGGAAGGCGTAGCTGATGAGCTGCCAGGGCTCGAACGGCGGCTCGCCGTAGAGCCGGTCTGCGCCCAGCGGCCAGAGCGCGAAATGCACGAGGAGCTGCTCGCCTGTCAACCATTCGAGGCCATAAACGATCAGATTGACGTATAGGAGCGCCCGGACGACGGGCGTCAGAACGTGGAACATGCCATCTCACATTGCCGTGGGAATCTGAGGCATTCTGCCATTTGGAGAGCGTCACCATGGATGCTTCTACAGTGAATCGCGGACACAGACGCGGGCTGGCCCTGGCCCTTGGCTTCGCGTGCCTGATTGGCTTGAGCGGGTGCGTGAGCACCTCCCTGATCGACCGCTGGAAGGATCCGGCCTATAGCGGCCCGCCGCTGCACAAGGTGCTGGTCGTCGGAGTGCAGAAGAACGAGGGACGGCGGCGCGTCTGGGAGGATGGCATGGTCGCGGCGCTCACGCGCGAGGGTGTCCAGGCCACGGCGTCCTACGAGGTATTTCCGAGCAAGGCGCCCACGGCCGATGAGCTCGCGGCCACCGCCAGCAAGGACGGGTTCGACGGCGTGGTGGCCTCGCACTTCGTCGGTGCCAGCCAGCGCACCTACTGGATGCCCGGATACGCGGGCGTGGGTTTCGGCTGGCGCTGGCGCTATTTCGGCTACTGGGATGCCGTGTACGGACCGGACTACGTCGAGACTCAGCAGCGCTCCGACTATCAGACGGACATCTTTACCATCGATCCATCGGGCGGTAAATTGATCTGGACCGGCATCACCCGCAGTGTCGACTTGAGCTCCACGCACAGCATCACCAGCGACATCAGCCGGGTGCTGGTGCCCGAGCTCACCAA
>DATDHV010000071.1:0-11324 GCA_036521395.1 Steroidobacteraceae bacterium
GGGGGAGGCGATGAGATCGAGAGTGTCCTGGATGGCCGCGCGCAGCCCGGCCACGCTGAAGCGCGCCGGCGTCATCGCCGCACTGAGCTCATAGCGGTGCTCGAACAGGAAAGTGCGATCGCGCTGCTCGGTGGCCGCCGCGCCGTTGTTGACCGAGAGAAAGGCGCGCTCGGCGTCCAGGCGCGCCGTCAGCGCGCTCGAAACCTGTGCGCGCTGCGCGGCATCGCCGCCCTCGATGCCGACCAGGATCAGGCGCGCGGCGAGGCCATTTTGCAGCTGATCGATCAGCACCCGCTGGGCGGCCGAGGGCGCGCGCGGCAGAAACGCGGACAGATCGGCGCTGAAGTGGGCCCGCGCCACCACCATGGTCGCGAGTCCCATGCAAAGCAGCCAGAGGCCAAGTGCCAGCGGACGCGATCCGCTCATTCGCGTGGTGTGATGCGCATCAGCGAGTGGTCACCGTCGCGTTGCCGCACCTCGACCTGCAATATCTGACCGCGTTCGCCTGCGAGGCGGATGCTCTGCACCAGGGCCGCGAGCGCCGGCTCGCGCGGCCGCAGCCGCAACTCCCAGTGCTCGAGGTCACCCTCGAAGTCCGCATCGAAGCGTTGCTCGAGGGCGGCGCGATCGCCGGCCAGGGTGGCGCGCACGCTGTCGATCAGCGGCGCGAACTGCGGGTAGTCCTGCAGGCGCAGCGTCCGCCGATGCGAGCCGCGCTGCATGGTGAGCACGCCGTGATCGAGCACCATGCTCTGCGGGCGCGGGTTGAACGTGCGCTGCTCGAGATGATCGGGCGCATCGTAGCGCAGCACGCCCGAAGAATGCGTCGGCCGATCGAGCACCGCGAGATACTGAGTTTCCTCGAAGTCCGCGACGGCGTGCCGGCGCTGCGCCAGCAGCGCCATGAGTCGATCGAACGCCGGCGTGTCGGTGGCGGCGCCTGCGGAGCCGGCGGGGCCGGCGAGCCACGCGGCAAGCACAGCCAGCGTCAGTACGCCGGACTGCCATGCGCGCGATCTCACTCCTCCTCGGCTCGCGGCTGCGCCGCGTGGACGCCGTCGCGCGGGGCGGCCCAGAAATCGAAGAAGTTGAACCAGTTGTACGGATCGCTGCGGCAGTACTGCTCGAGCAGACGACCATAGCGCCTGACTGCCGCCTCGACGGCCTCGACGGCCTCGGCGCGCCTGGCGCGAGCGATGTGCGTGAAGTCCGCCAGGGGTTCGAACACGACGTGGTAGCGGCGGCCGCCGCGGTACAGCCCCACCATGAACAGCACCTGGCGGCGCAGCAGCGCAGCGGCCCGCATGGGGCCGAGCGGCAGGTGCGCCCTGGCGCCGAGGAAATCCACCGCCACGGCAGCCTCATCGCCGAGCCTGCGATCGGCGAGCACCCCCACCAGAGCGCCCTGGTCGAGCTGCTCGCGGATCCTGAGCATGGCATCGACATGGCCGAGGGCGATGATCTGCGGCGCGTTGCGCGGCCGGGCGCTGGCCATGACGGCATTGAGCTTGCGTGCATTGTCCTCGTACATGGCCATGGCAACGGCAAGATCCGGCTGGCGATCGCCGATGAAGCGCAGCACCTCGAAGCTGCCCACGTGAGCACCGAACAGGAAGGCGCCCGAGCGCGTGTCCACCAGCTCGCGAATCAGCGCCTCACCCTGCACTGTTATCTCGAACCGATCGTAGCGGCCCGAAAGCATGTAGAGGCGGTCCTGGACGGTGTTGGCGAAGTACAGTATCAGGCGGTAGCGATCCGCGGCGCGTGGTGTGCGGCCCAATGCGCGGCGCAGGTAGGCACGCATCGAACGGCGTGCGCCCGGCGCGAACAGAAAATAGTAGCCGGCGACGAGGTGCAACAGGGCGCGACCGGGGCCTCGGCCCCAATGCAGCGACAGCCAGGCCATGGTGCGCAGAAGCAGCGGGCTGCCGCGCTCGGCCCGGCGGCGCCATTCCGAGGGCTCGAGCGCCGCGCTCATGCGTCCCGGCGCGCGAGCGTTGCGCTCATCACCACGCTGTGCGCGGCGCGCCATTCACAGCGCAGGCCGCCATCGGGCTGCGCGCCGCACTCCAGCCGCAGCGTCTCACCGGGCGCCACGACACGGTGGAATTTCACGCTCGTGAGCTGCCAGGTCGAACCGGCACTGGGTGTCGCCGGCGCTGCAGGTGGCGCGTCCAGCGCGCCGGCCTGCTCGATCGCGTACAGCGCCTCATCGAGCAGCAGCGCACCCGGTACGATCGGCTGCTGCGGGAAATGACCCGACAGGGCCGGATGATCAGCCGCCACGCGCAGCGAGGTGGCGGGCCAATTCATGCAAACAGGTGCGGCGCGCGCGCCGCCGCCTGCGCGACCAGCGTGCGCAGCGCGTGCTGCGGCAGCTTGCCGGTCTCGTTGCGCGGCAGCGCCTCGACCAGCAGCAGCGGCCGTGGCAGGAACACCGGATCGATGCGCTCGCGCAGCGCCCGCACGATGGCCGATACATCGAGCGAGGGAGCGACGGCGAGTGCGGCCACGCGCGTGACCCCGGCCAGCGAGGCCGGCACGTCCTCGCGCACGAAGAAGGCGCCGTCGAGCACGCCCGGGATGGCGTTGAGCTGATGGTTCAGATAGGCGAGGGAGCTGCGCTTGCCGGCGATATTGACCATGTCGGCCGCGCGCCCGTGCAGCACGAAGCGATTCTGGCCCCTGAGCTCGAGCACGTCGGCGAGCGGCGTGGCCTGCTCGATGTGGCCGCCCTGGGCCCAGCAGCGCTCCTCGATGAATTCGAGTCGCACGTCCGACCAGAGCTGCCACTGATCCTCGAGCGCGGTGCGGCGCGCAGCCATCTGGCCGGTTTCGGTCGAGCCGTAGATCTCCAGCAGCGGCGCGGCGTAGCGCCGTTCCACCGCGCGCGCGACGTTGACCGGCAGCATGGCGGTCGCCGACACGAACAGATCCAGCGCCGGCAGCGCCATGTCCGCGGCCAGCAGTGCCCGCAGGTGCACCGGCGTGGTGATCAGTACGCGCGGCCGCGGCAGCTCACGCAGCCCCACGGCGATGTCCGCCGGAAAGAAGGGCCGGCCGGCACACAGTGCGCCGCCGCTTTGCAGCGGCAGCATCACCGTGGACTCGAATCCGTACATGTGCTGCGGTGGCACCGTACCGAGGATCGCGGCGTCGCGGCCCGGCGGTCCGAGGCGCACAACCTCGTGGCGCACGCACTGCACGAGGCGCCCCCAGGTCTTGCGGTGCGGCAGCGGTGCGCCGGATGAGCCTGAGGTGAATATGTAGGCCGCCAGTTGCGCGGCATCGATCCGCGGTACGCGGAATTCCGCGGCCGCAGCATCGCGGCGCGCCGCGTCGCCGGCCTCGTCCGCGTCGTCACGATAGAGCAGCAGCGGCAGCTCGAGCGTGCAGTCCGGATCGTCGGTCAGGCAGAACGCATCGGGCGCGAATGCGCACAGTTGCCGCACCACCTCGGGCGTGTGGGCCGGGGGCAGCAGGCTGCACTTGCCCGACAGCAGGCTCGCCGCCAGTCCCACGCTGAAGCGATAGCGGTCGCTACACAGATTGAGCACGTGCGCGCCGACGGGCAGCCGCGCCGCGAGCGCGCGTGCATCGAGCAGGAAGCGGCCGGCGCTGATCGATTCGCCGCCGCGGTAGGCGAGTATCGACTCGGGTCGCGGGTGTGTGATGAGCGGCAGTGCGGGCATGGCCGGCCCTAGGCCCGGGTCACCGACGCCGTCCGATGCCTGTCACTTGCTTCTCTGTGCCGCGACGTAGTGTGCAAATTGTCGCAGTGAGCGAAAGATGCGCTCATTCTCCTGCTGGTCCGCACGCAGCACGATGCCGTACTGCTTGGAGACGATGAGCGCGATCTCGAGGATGTCGATGGAGTCGAGGCCCAGGCCCTCGCCGTATAGCGGCGCCTCCGGGTCGATCTGCTCGGCCTCGATGGGCAGGTTCAGACCCTGCACGATCAACTGCGCGATCTCGCGCTCGAGTGCGTGCGTATCGACGCGCGGCACCGTCGGCTGTGGCAACGCTTGTTCGGACATAAATGGATCGAGTATGTGTTGTTGGCCCTGCGGCATCCTACCGTAGGCCGGAGCGCCGGCCGGCCGAATCGGCGCATTATATAGAGATTGGCGGCGCCGCGAGCGGTGCGTAGGACTGCACCTTCACGGCCTCGGCGCGCGCCGATAGAGTAGCCAGGGCAAGCGCCCGAGGAACTCGAACAGCAGGCGCGTGTGCATGAAAATCAGCAACGCATTGTCGCGCCAGTAATTGAAATGCGATACGCCGCCCTCCTCGGGGCGGAAGTAGCGCACAGGGGCCGGCAGGTTGCGCGGCGCGAGCCCGAGCCAGCACAGCCGCACCGCGGCCTCCGCATCGAAGTCGAAACGACGCATCCACGGCTGGTGGCGCATGACGCGCACCAGCGGCGCGAGCGGATAGACGCGAAAGCCGAACAGGGAGTCGTGAATGCCCGCCCGCAGCGTCCACAGATGAGTCCACCAATTGCAGATCTTGCGACCCTGTACGCGCACCGCCGGCGCGCTGGCGTCGAAGCGCGGCTCACCGAGGATCAGCACTTGCGGCTCGGCGATGGAGGCGGCCATGAACTGGCCGATCAGCTCGGCCGGATGCTGGCCGTCCGAATCCATGGTCAGCGCGTGGGTGAAGCCCGCACGCTGCGCGGCACGCGCCCCATGCAGCACGGCGGCGCCCTTGCCACCGTTGCGCGGCAGCACCAGCACGCGCAGGCCCGGGTCCTGCGCCGCCATGCGCGCGAGCTGCGCGGCGCTGCCGTCCCGGCTGCCGTCCACGACGATCCACACCGGCGTCCACTGCGCGCGTGCGGCGCGCACCGTCTCGTAGACCCGCGACCCCGGATCGTAGCTGGGGATCAGCACCAGGTGCGTCGTCGACGGGGCCGGTGGCGCGGCGAGCCTCGCATCCACGGTGAGCGTGTCATTCATGACTGTCCACCAATGTGGAGGAAGCGCGGATCATCCACACGAAACCCACGCCGCCCGACCAGTAGCTGCGCTGTTGTATCAGCGGACTGGCGTCGAAGACGGCGCCGCCCAGCCAGTCATGGCGCAGGTAGGCACCGACCCAGTAAGCGGCGAAGCGCCGGCTGACTGCCAGCAGTGCCTGGCTGCCCGCATAGCCGCCGGCGGCCTCGTAGGCCGGCCGTCCCGGGAGCGCGAACTGCGGCGCGACGCCATAGAAGTATTCATGATAGCGCTGCTGCGCATACAGCGGTCCGGCCAGCAGGCCGAGATTCCAGCCGCTGAGCGGCCCGCCGGGGCGCAAGTCCAGATTGAGGCTCGGCGCGAAAATGGCGCCGATCGCCTGCGGCGGGGATGCCACGGTGAAGGCTTCGCGCACGGGCAGCTCGATGTCCAGCCGCAGGCGCTCATCGCCGCTGCGCCACAGGTGCCAGAGCAGGGCCGGCCCGAGCTCGATCGTGGGCCGCAGGTCCGGCATGCCGGCGCGTACGGCGCTGTTGCGGCTGAACACCGGCGCGGTGGCGTTGATGCTGATCTCGAGCTCGAAGTTGGGGTGATCGAGCAGGCGGCCGTGCACACCCTCGCGGTCGGCGCGCAGGAAGCGGCCGCGGTAGATGAAATAGGGTACCGGGGCCGGATAGGCGTGCGTGCTGCGCGCGCCGCGATAGTCGTTGAAGAACAATCCGCCCACCCCGAAGCCGAACTCCCACAAGGGCAACGCCTCGCCGGGCGCGTGGGCGGCCCACAGGCCGAGGACGGCCAGCAGTGCCGCCGCGCGCGCGGGCCGGGCCGGCTTGGGCGCGCTGCCCATCAGCGGGCGGGCATCGTTCCCGACTCGGCGCGGATATTGAGGCGGTGGCGGCGGCGGGCGTGCGCACTGCGGCGTGGATGCAGTAGCGACAGCGTGCCATAGGCGAGCTTGAAGGCGCGCAGCGCGCGCCAGATCGGTGTGCTCCCGAAGATATCGCCCGCCATCAGCGACAACAGCGCTTCCTGCATGCGCAGGCGGTTGGTCGGCCCCAGAAACATCTCGCGCAGTGTCGGCGAGGTCGCTCGATAGATGAACCAGGCGTACTGCCTCGGGCCGAGCCGGCTGAGGCGGTCGAACTCGCGCAGCGCAGCGCGTGCGCGCGCCGGCTCGTCAAGGCAGGCCTCGATGGCCTGGACGCCGGCAAAGGCGCTCTGCATCGCCAGCAGCACACCGGTGGAGAACACCGGATCGATGAAGGCGAAGGCATCACCGAGCAGCAGGTAGTTGCGGCCGTGCGTGTGCGTGCAATGGTAGGAGTAGTTGCCGGCGGCCTCGGCCTCGCGAATGAGCCGGGCGCCCTCGAGGCGCTCGGCCAGCGGCGGGCACAGGGCGATGGTCTGCAGCAGGAACTCGCTCAGCGTTCCGGTGCGGCGCTTCAAGTAGTACGGCCAGACCACCGCCCCGATGCTCGTGGCCCCGTCGCCGAGCGGGATGAACCACAGCCAGCCGTGCTCGAACCAGTAGATCGATATGTAGCCCTCGCGCTCGCCGGCATGGCGCCGGGCGTCGCCGAAATGGCCGAAAATCGCGGCGCTGTTGTGCCGGGGATTGCGGCGCTTGGCGTGCAGGTGGTTGGCAAGGAAGGTGTCGCGGCCCGAGGCATCGATCACGAAGCGCGCCCGCCAGCTCACCATGCCCCCGTCTTCGTGCTGCACCTGGACCTCGGCCGGGCCGTCGGGCGTGCCCAGATCCACCGCGCAGGCACGGGCGCCCTCGAGCACTTCGGCGCCGGCGCGGGCGGCGTTGCGGATCAGGATGGCGTCGAGCTCCGAGCGTCGCACATGGTAGGCGAGCGGCATGGATTTGTCCCAGGCCTCGCTGAAGCGGAAATCCTGCCGCCGCCCGTCGTGCGCGGCCACGAACTCCGCGCCACCCTTGGGCATGCCGATGGCGCGCACTTCCCCGGCCACGCCGAGCCGCTCGAACAGCGGCAGATTGGCCGGCAGCAGCGACTCGCCGATGTGGAAGCGCGGATGGTGATCCTTCTCGATGAGCGTGACGCGGCGGCCGCGCCGCGCAAGCAGTGCCGCCGCGGTGGCGCCGGCCGGGCCGCCGCCGACCACGAGCACATCCGTATCGCGAGTGCCGGTGCTGACGGGGGCGCCCATGCGGCGGCAGTCTAGCGTGCCGGCCGCAGCCCGGCGTGGGTTTTAGTCCACCTGCAGCATCGCCGTGCCAAGGCCCGCGAACTCGACCCGTACCTGCGCGCCACGCTGCACCTGGCGCAGGCCCGCGTAACTGCCGGTGGTGATGGGCTCGCCGGCCCGCACCGCGCGGCCGCGACGAGCCCGATCGTTGACCAGCCACACCAATGCGAGCAGCGGATCGCCGAGCGGGTGCCCGCCGCGGCTCGCGTGCTCGACAGACGCGCCGCCGGCGGCCTGCAGCGTCAGGCGCAGCGGCAACGCGCCGAACTCGAGCCGCCGCCAGTCGCGGTGCGGTGCGGACAGCACCAGCCCGCCGTTGCTGAGGTTGTCGGCGAGCCGCTCGAGCGGCGGCGCCTCGTGGCTGCGGAAGCGGCTGACGACGATCTCGATGGCCGCGTAGGCGGCATCGACGGCCTCGAGGATCTGCTCGCGCCCGTAGTGCGCACCAGCGGCGAGCGGCGGCAGCTCGCGCGCCAGGCTGAAGGCCACCTCGGGTTCGATGCCGAGCTGCGCATCCGCGCCGCAGCGCACGCGCGCCGGCGAGACGTGGAGCTCGGCGGCGAGGATCGGCGCCGATTGGCCCTGCTGCGCATCGTTCATCGCGACTTTCCAGCCGCGCACCCGCGTGTCCAGGGCTTCGATGACGGCCTGCTGCACCTCGTAGGCTTCCTGCTCACTGCGCGGGGCGATCGCGGCAGGCATTGCGTCCGCGCCGCCGCCCGCGCGGCGCACCTGCAGCAGCCAGTGCGCGGCGCGCTGCGCGCGCGTGGGATCGTTCACGGTGGCGTTGCAGCCTTGGCGCCGGCCCTGGCCTCGATGAAGGCACTGAGGGCGCCGATGCTGGGGTGCTCGAAGATGTCGGTGACCTCGACGATGCCGGGCCAGAGGCGCTCGATGCGCTCATGGATGGCGATGAGCTTCAGCGAGCTCGCTCCCAGATCGAACAGGCTCTCATCGACGTCGATGCTGCGCCCCTCGATCTCGCTTTCGCAGATGTTGCGCAGCTCCTGCTCGATCGCGCTGCCCGCCTGCAGCGGCGGCGGGCGCGTGCCGCCCAGGCGCTCGAGCTCGGCCAGCTCGGCATCGAACGCCCCGCCCAAATACTCCTCTTCCAGCAGATGCCGCTGTACCTTGCCGCTGGTGGTCTTGGGGATGCGGCGCACCGGTACCACGGCGTCTACCTCCAGACCCGCCTGTGCGCTCAGGGTCCGGGCCACCTGCCGCGCCAGAGGCACGAAGTCGGTCAGCTCGCCCCGATGCAGCAGGAACACCAGCAGCAGATCCGCCTCCGCGCCGCTCGGGCGCACGCCGGCCACCACGACCTTGCCGAGCTCCAGGCCGGGGACGGCCTCGGCCATATGCTCGAGGTCGTGCGGATAGTAGTTCTGTCCGTTGACGAACAGGATCTCCTTGTGGCGCCCGGTGATGTAGAGCTCTCCGGCCTGGATCAACCCGAGATCGCCGGTGCGCAGCCAGCCGTCGGCCGTGAAGGTCGCGGCGTTGATGGCGGCGTCCTCGAAATAGCCGCCTGTCACGCTCTCGCCGCGGATGTGTATGTGCCCGACGCGCTCCTCGGGCAGTTCCCGGTCGGCGTCATCGGCGACGCGCAGCGCGCAGTGCGGGATCGCGCGGCCCACGCTCACGAGCTGCAAGGCATCGCGCGAGCCAGCCGGCAGGGTCGACGCCCGAGCACCGAGGCTCAGGCTGAGCCGGTCGAAGCGCAGCGCGCGATACTCGGTCTCGGGTTGCGGAAAGCTCACGGCGAGGGAGGCTTCGGCGAGTCCGTACACCGGAAACATCGCCGAGCGCTTGAGGCCCGTGGGCCCGAGCCGCGTCAGGAACTCATCGCACAGCTCGACGCTGATCGGCTCGGCGCCATTGAATATGAGCCGCACGCGCGCGAGATCCAGGCCCGTGAGCGTGCGCTCCCCCAGCACCTTGAGGTAGTGCCGGTAGCCGAAATTCGGCGAGCACAGGATGCTCGCGCGCACGCGCGCGGCCAGTTGCAGCCACAGCAGCGGGCGGCGCACGAACAGCTCCGTGGGCATGAGATGGGTCTGGATGCGGTTGGCGAACATGATCAGCAGAAATCCGATCAGGCCCATGTCGTGCGTCAGGGGCATCCAGGAGAGGCTCACGTCCTCCTCGCCGAATCCGGCCGCGGCGCTCACGCCGCGTATGTTGGCCATGAGATTGGCGTGTGTGAGCACCACGCCCTTGGGTGAGCTGGTCGAGCCCGACGAGAACTGGATGAACGCCACATCCTCGGGGCGCGCGCGGTAGGGCTTGCCGCTGCGGCCGAGCGCATCGAGTTCATCGACCAGGAATGCACGCTGGCGCAGCGACTCGTACAGCGCTGACTCCTGATGCGCGGCGGCGAAGGCGCCCAGGCGCTCGAGCAGGCGCTGCTCGGTATAGATGAAGGGCTCGCCGAGCTTGCGCGCAATGCGCAGCAGCTTGTGGCGGTGCTCATCGCTGATGCCGGTGGCCACCGGCACCGGCACGATGCCGCCGAGCACCGCGGCCCAGAATGCATCGACGAACGGCTCGTTGTGGGAGAGCAGCAGGATCAGCCTGTCGCCGGGACGAGCCCCCAGTGCCTGCAGGCGGTGCAGTATGCCGAGCGCCCGCTCATAGAGCTCGCCAAAGGCTACCGGTCGCGCCTCGCGTTCGCCCTCGAGGTAGGTAACGCTGCGCGCGGCACCGCGATTGGCTTCCATCAGCGCAGTCAGCGTTGTGGCATTCATGTGAGCGTGTAATTCTAGCTTACATGAGCGATCACGACGCCAGCACCGGCCACGAGGTGAATCGCGGGGGCGCGCTGCGCAATACGATCTATCGTCGGATCAACCGGTCGGGACGGCGTATGAGCCGCACGCGCCGCGCGCTGTATCAGGTGGCGGCGCCGCTGATCCTGGCGGTGGTGCGGCTGTGGTGGCGCAGTTGCCGCATCGTCGCCGTGGTGGGTGAAGAGCACCTGGACGAGGCACTGGCGCGCGCACCTTCGTTCCTGCCGTGCTACTGGCATCAGCATCAGCTCTTCTGCGCCTGCTATCTGCTGCGGGTGCAGCGCCGGCGGCGCGTGCGCATCGGTTTTCTGGTCAGCCCGTCGGTGGATGGAGAGCTGGGCGCCATGATCATACGGCGCGCCGGCGGGGTCGTGATCCGCGGCTCCTCCACGCACACGGGCGCGCTGGCGCTCAAGGGCTACTTCGAGGCGCTGGTGCGCGAGCAGGTCTCGCCGGTCATCAATCCGGACGGGCCGCGCGGGCCGCGCTTCAAATTCAAGCCCGGCGCGGTGCTGCTGGCGCAGATGTCGGGCCGCCCCATGCTGCCCCTGGCCTACGCCGCATCACGCGCCTGGCTGCTGCACTGGGACCGCTTCGTGCTGCCGGTGCCCTTCTGCCGCATCGCCATCGCGGTCGGGCCTCCGCGCGAGGTTCCCCGCGTGCTCGATGCCGCGGCCCTGCAGGAGATCACGCGGGAGATGGAGTCGCGGCTCAAACAGGCTTTTCGCAGCGCCCGCGCGGCCCTCGCGCCCGTTGCGAGCGCGGGTGGCGCCCCGTCTCGTTGAGGACACTAGGTAATAAATCAGCGAGTTAGCTTGTATTCCTCTGTGTCTATGCGAGAATCCACGGTCTCATGTCCAGACCCATGCCGCCGGGTACTCCAACAGATCTCACGGCCTCCGACGTTCTTGCCCCTCAGTTCTGGATCGGCAAGGCGGAGCGGCCCATGCCGGGCATTGACGTCGCCTGCACCAAGATCGCCGTGGACCTGCAGAACCTGCGCCAGGAGAGCGCCGATGAGTGCATCGGCCGCAGCCTCGAGACGCTGCGCGAGGCCACCTCGGCCGATGCCGCCTTCGCCGTGTTCTTCGACGCCGGTGCGCGGCACATCGAGTCCGTGCTGTGCGCCCGCGGCCACTTCGCGCAGTGCCATCCCGAGGCGCTGCGGGGAGCCGCCATCGAATCGCTGCCATGGTTGAGCACGCGGGGGGAGCACCTAAAGCTGTCCGAGTTCCGCGATACGGCCTCGCCACGCCGGGAGCAGGCCGACGACGCCGGCGCGCTGGCCGAGCTCGCCATCGGCGCGGCGTTGCTGGTCTCCTTCCGCCTCAAGGATCGTCCCGCCGGGTTCCTCGGACTG
>DATDHV010000072.1:0-5298 GCA_036521395.1 Steroidobacteraceae bacterium
CGAGGCGGCGTACGGCCAGCTCGACGGGCAGATCGGCTACGATTTCGGCCCGCACTTCGGCATCCTGGCCTCGGTTCAGAACGCGACCAACCAGGCGCAGCACACCTACCTGCAGTGGCCTGACCTGCCGTTCACCTATGACGATGCCGGCCGACGCTTCTTCGTAGGCTTCAAGTTCAAGCTCTAGGCTGTCCTCGGGCGCCGCCACGCTGCACCCTTTAGCGTGGCGGCGCCGACTTCATCGCGGGCACGCCCGGGCCATGTAACATGGCGGACACCATGCAGATCGATCCTGCGGCTCACCTGCGGATCCGGCGCATCGCCATCGTCGGCGGCGGCACCGCGGGCTGGGTGGCGGCCAGCATGCTGGCCCGGGCCCTGCCGGGATCGGGCTGCGCCATCACGGTCATTGAATCACCCGATATCGGCACCATCGGCGTCGGTGAGGCGACGATCCCGCCCATCATCGACCTGCTGCGTTTCTTGAGCATCAACGAGGCCGACTTCGTCCGCCAAACGCGCTCGACCTACAAGCTTGGCATCAAGTTCAAGGACTGGAACCATCCCGGGCACCTCTACTGGCATCCCTTCGGCACCTTCGGCACGCCAATCAACCGGCGGCCCTTTTTCCACGCCTGGCACAAGGCCACGGCCGAGGGCCTCGAGCCGCGTTTCAACGATTACAGTCTGTGCGCCGCGCTCGGGGATGCCGGCAAATTCCGCTTTCCCGACGAGTCGGCGCGCAATCCCGCCGCCGGCCTGCGCTACGCCTTGCACTTCGACGCCGGGCTGGTGGCGAAGTATCTGCGCGCCTATGCCGAGAAGCTCGGCGTGGCGTGCCTGTCGCGCACCGTGGCCGAGGCCACGCAGCGCGCGGACGGCGCAATCGATGAGCTCGTGTTCCAGGACGGCTCGCGGCTGCAGGCTGACCTCTACATTGATTGCAGCGGCTTTCGCGGCGTGCTCATCGAGCAGACGCTCAAGACAGGCTACCTGGACTGGACCGACAACCTGCCGTGCGACCGCGCGGTGGCGGTGGCGACCGAGCTGGCAGGCCCACGCCTGCCTTTTACCCAGGCCAGTGCGCGCAGCGCAGGCTGGCGCTGGCGCATCCCGCTGCAGCACCGCGCCGGCAACGGCTACGTCTATGCCAGCGCGCACATCAGCGACAGCGACGCGCTCGAGGATCTACTGTCGCAGATCGGGGAGAAGCCGCTGACCGAGCCGCGATTCCTGCGCTTCGTGATTGGACGGCGCAAGCTGTTCTGGAACCGCAACTGCATAGCGCTGGGGCTGGCGTCCGGTTTCCTCGAGCCGCTGGAGTCCACCAGCATCCACCTGGTCGTGAGCGGCGTGTACAAGCTGCTCGAGCACTTTCCCGACCGCACGTTCGCTCCAGCCACGGTCAACTCATACAACGCCGAATTGATCCACGAGATGGAGTCGATACGGGATTTCATCATCCTTCACTACTGCCTGGCACAGCGCGAGGACACGCCGCTGTGGCGCTACTGCCAATCCATGAAGCTGCCCGACAGCCTGACCGAGCGCACGGAGCTCTACCGGCGCACGGGGCGCATCCGGCCGAAGGCCGGCGAGCTGTTCACCGACATGAGCTGGTTCTACATCTTCGAGGGGCTGGGCATCACGCCCGAGCGCTACGACCCGCTCCTGGACATCGTGACGCGCGAACAGTTGCGCGAGATATTGGCGTCGCTGTCGCAATCGGTCGGCGCGCTGACGCAGGCGGCCCCTTCGCACGACAGCTATTTCCTACCGGAAGGCGCCGGGCGCGCGGCGCCGGCCGGATCGGTCGCCCGGTGAGCGATCGCAAGCCGTTGCTGGGCGGAGTGGAGATGGGCGGCACGAAGTGCGTGTGTCTGCTCGGCACGGGCCGGGATGATATCCGCGCGCAGCACTCCATCCCGACCGGCTCGGATTCGGCGGCGACTCTGGCGCACATCGAGCAGACCCTGCAGTCCTGGCGCGCCACGCACGGCCCGATGGCCGCGCTGGGCGTGGCCTGCTTCGGCCCGCTCGATCTGGCTCCGCGCTCCGACACCTATGGCTTCATCACCACGACGACCAAGCTCGGCTGGCGCAACACCGACGTGGCGCGGCGCCTGGCGCGCGCGGTGGGCGTGCCGGTGGGCTTCAATACCGACGTCAATGGCGCGGCGCTGGCCGAGGGACGCTGGGGCGCGGCGCAGGGACTCACTGATTTCGCCTACGTCACGGTCGGCACCGGCATCGGAGTGGGCCTGGTGGTTGCAGGCCGCCCGGTGTACGGCTTCAGTCACGCCGAGCTCGGCCATATCCGCACTGTGCGCAGCCCGGGCGATCAGTGGCCAGGGGCCTGCGCCTTTCATGGCGACTGTCTCGAGGGCCTGGCCTCCGGCGCCGCCATCGAGCAGCGCCTCGGCACCTCTGCCAGCAGCTTATCGTCCGACGATCCGGTCTGGGAGCTGGTCAGCGACGCCCTCGGGCAGCTGCTGCACACGCTGGTGCTGGCCACCGCGCCGCGGCGCATCCTGCTCGGGGGCGGGGTCATGCACGCGCAGCGGCACCTGTTCGAGCGGCTGCGGCGGGCACTGCAGCGCAGCCTGAACCACTACATCGATGCGCCGCAGCTCGGTGATTGCATCGCCGACTACATCCGGCCGCCCGAGCTCGGCGAGCTTGCCGGGCCGCTCGGATCGCTGGCGCTGGCGCAGGATGCGCTGACCGCGACCCGGGGCGTGGCGACGCCGGCCTGAGCGCGCGGCCTTAAGAGGTGGACATGAACGACAGATCCGGCGGCAGCCTGCGCGCATCCTTCGTCACCGTCACGACGCTGTTCTTCACGTGGGGCTTCATCACCTCCGTGATCGATCCGCTGATCCCCTCCGTGCGCGCCATCTTCAGCCTCAATTATGCCGAGTCCATGCTCACGCAGTTCGCGTTCTTCATGGCATACGGGGTGCTCTCGCTGCCCGGGGGCATGATCGTCGCGCGCTGGGGCTATGCGAACTCCATCCTGACCGCGCTACTGGCCATGGTGGCGGGCTGTCTGATCATCGTGCTGGCGACCCAGGTCGACACCTATGCCCTGGTGCTCGCGGGACTATTCGTGATCGCCGGCGGCATGACCATACTGCAGGTGGCCGCCAATCCGCTGGCCGCGGCCCTCGGCGCTCCCGAGCGCTCACACTTCCGGCTCACACTGTCGCAGGCATTCAACTCCCTCGGTACCGTGATCGGCCCCATCTTCGGCGCCCACGTGATGCTGCGCGGCGGGATGTTCACGAGTACGGGAGACGGCGGCGACCACGCCGCCGCGCGCGCCGCCTCGCTGCGCAACATCGATCACTCCTTTCTGATCGTGGCCGTCTTGCTGGTGCTGCTCGTGGCCTTCATGTGGTGGGCGCGCCGCCGGCTGAGCAGCGCGGCCCAGCCGGCCAGGGCAGCGGCCGGCATTTCCGTCCTCGATGCGCTCAAATCCCCCTGGGCGCTGTTCGGGGCGGCCGCGATCTTTTTCTACGTCGGCGCCGAAGTGTCCATCGGCAGCATCATGATCAACTTCCTGCATGAATCCGACGTGCTGGGCTCGAGCCTGGAGCGCGCCGGCACACTGCTCGGCCTGTTCTACTGGGGTGGGGCCATGGTGGGCCGCTTCGCCGGCAGCGCCCTGCTGACGCGTCTGCGCGCCCACCGGCTGCTGGCCGCCGTGGCGCTCGGCGCGACGTTGTTCTGCCTGATCGTGAACCAGAGCCACGGCGGCCTCGCCGCGGTGGTGGTGCTGTCGATCGGACTGCTCAACGCCATCATGTTCCCGACCATCTTCACGCTGACTCTCGAGCGCTCGACGGCCTCGAGCGCCGCCACCTCGGGGCTGCTGTGCATGGCCATCGTCGGCGGGGCCGTGTTGCCGCGCATCGTCGGACACATCGCCGATGTGGCCGGCCTGCACGCGGCCTATCTCGTGCCCATGGCCGCCTATGCCTGCATCGCGGCGTTCGCGCTCGCTGCCGGACGCGCGCGGCTCACGGAGCACAGTGCGGTCGCGCAAGGCCTGGCACACTGAGCGCATGCTCGATGCGACCCGCACAGTCCATGGCCGATGATGCGACGGCCGATGCGCGGGCCTGCCAGCAGCGCCTGACGGAATGGCTCATGCACGAGGCACTGCCGCTGTGGTCGTGCCAGGGCGTGGATCGCGAGCTTGGCGGCTTCTGCGAACGCCTGGCGCCCGACGGCTCGCCGCTCGATGAGCCCCACCGCGCGCGGGTACAGCCGCGGCAGATCTATGCCTTTGCACGCGCCGCGGCGCTCGGCTGGCACGGGGATGCGCGTGCCATCGTCGAGCGCGGCGCGGAATTCCTGCTCACGAGATACCGCCGGCCCGACGGGCTGTACCGCACGCTCGTGGCAGCCGACGGCGCAGTGCTCGACAACTCGGTGAGGCTGTACGACCAGGCCTTTGCGTTGCTCGGTCTCGCGGCGGCGCGCGGGTTGCTGGGACCGGATCCGGCGCTGGATGAGGCGGCGCCGGCGCTGTTCGAGGCGATCTACAGCCAGCTCAAACGCGTCGGTCCCGGCTTCTATTCGGGCTTGCCGCAACGCTTTCCACTGCTCTCCAACCCGCACATGCACCTGCTCGAAGCCGCCCTGGCTTGGTGCGAGCTCAGCGCGGAGCCGGCCTGGCGCACGCTCGCCGATGAGCTCGGCAACCTCGCCCTCACGCGTTTCATCGATGCCGGCACCGGCGCGCTGCGCGAGACTTTTGACGAGGCCTGGCTGCCGGTGCCGGGCATCGAGGGCCGGCGGGTCGAGCCCGGCCACCAGTTCGAATGGGCCTGGCTGCTCATGCAATGGCGTCCCGGCAGTGAAGGCGTCGCCTGGCGCGCCGCGCAGCGGCTCATCGACATCGGCGAGCGCGCCGGCGTGCGCCAGGGAGTCGCGATCGATGCGCTGCTCGATGACCTGCGAGTGCACGAATCCTCCGCGCGACTGTGGCCGCAGACCGAGCGTCTGAAGGCGCACGCGCTCGCCGCCTCGCTGGGCGGAGATGCACGCCACTGGCGCGGCGCGGCCGCGGCCGCGCGCGGCCTGCTGCGCTATCTCGATACGGCCACGCCGGGTCTGTGGCACGACCGACTGACGGCGGAGGGTGAGTTCGACGCAGGCCCCTCGCCCGCCAGCAGCTTCTATCACATCGTCGCGGCGATCGAGGCGCTGACGCGGGCGGTGCATCCTTGAGGCCGGCGCGCTCCTATCTGCCCGTGGCGATCGCGGCCAGCCTCGCCGGGCTGCTGTTCG
>DATDHV010000073.1:0-42805 GCA_036521395.1 Steroidobacteraceae bacterium
GGGAATCTGCGCGCTGGCCTGCGCCTCGAGCAGATGCGCGCCGACACCCGCGCCGAGCTCGTACCGGTCCCCGCGCAGAAACGAATAGGTGTAGGTCAGATCCATCTGCCGCCAGTCGATGCTGGACTGTACGGTATCGCCGGTCTCGAACACCTGGTCGCCGAACTGGATCTTGCGGTCGAGCTGCGTCTCGCCGTTGCGCCGCAGATCGAAGAAGTTCACCCGCAGGCGGCCACGCTGCTCGAGCCTGAACATGATCTCGATGCGCGGCTGATACACCTGGTCGGTAAGACCCAGGTCCCGCTCGGCCGTGAGCGTCGTGCCGGGCACGCCGGCGCCGGAATTGAACTGGCCGAAGGTATTGACGTGGCCCCAGTAGAAGCCGGCGCTCAGGGCCAGATGGTCCGTGATCGGGCTCGCGTCCGAGGGCGGCGCTGCGGCGTCCTCGGCATTCGCCGTGGCCAGAACCCCGAGCAGCGGCAGCACGATCGACAGTGCGCCATATCGCATGCCGGCGCCCTCAGCGTTTCATGGCCTCGAAGAACTCCGAATTCGCCTTGGTATCCTTCATCTTGTCGAGCAGGAACTCGATGGCAGCGAGCTCATCCATCGGGTGCAGCAGTTTGCGCAGGATCCACATCTTTGCCAGCTCGCCTGGATCGGTGATCAGCTCTTCCTTGCGCGTGCCGGAGCGGTTGATGTTCACGGCCGGGAATACGCGCTTCTCCGAGATGCGGCGATCGAGGTGGATCTCGCTGTTGCCCGTGCCCTTGAATTCCTCGTAGATCACATCGTCCATCTTCGAGCCGGTATCGATCAGCGAGGTGGCCAGAATCGTCAGACTGCCGCCCTCCTCGATGTTGCGCGCGGCGCCGAAGAAGCGTTTTGGGCGCTGCAGCGCATTGGCATCGACGCCGCCGGTGAGCACCTTGCCCGAGGAGGGCACCACGGTGTTGTAGGCGCGCGCGAGCCGCGTGATCGAATCGAGCAGGATGACCACGTCCTTCTTGTGCTCGACCAGGCGCTTGGCCTTCTCGATCACCATCTCGGCAACCTGCACGTGGCGGGCCGCCGGCTCATCGAAGGTGCTCGAGACCACTTCGCCCTTCACCGTGCGCTGCATCTCGGTGACTTCCTCGGGCCGCTCGTCGATCAGCAGCACGATGAGGATCACCTCCGGATGGTTGGCGGTGATCGAGGTGGCGATGTTCTGCAGCAGCATGGTCTTGCCGGCCTTGGGCGGCGAGACGATCAGGCCGCGCTGGCCCTTGCCGATGGGTGCCACGAGGTCGATGGTGCGCGCCGTGAGGTCCTCGGTGCTGCCGTTGCCGCGCTCGAGCTTGAGGCGCCGGGTCGGGTGGAACGGCGTCAGGTTCTCGAACAGCACCTTGTTGCGCGAGCTGTCGGGGGAGTCGTAATTGATCTCGCCGACCTTGAGCAGCGCAAAATAGCGCTCGCCGTCCTTGGGTGGACGGATCAGACCCGAGATGGTGTCGCCGGTGCGCAGATTGAAGCGCCGGATCTGGCTCGGGGACACGTAGATGTCGTCCGGGCCTGCCAGGTACGAGCCGTCGGCCGAGCGCAGGAAGCCGAAACCGTCCTGCAGGATCTCGAGCACGCCGTCGCCGTAGATGTCCTCGCCATTGCGCGCGTGCGCCTTGAGGATGGAGAAGATGATGTCCTGCTTGCGCGAGCGGGCAAGGTTCTCCAGACCCATGGACTCGGCCATCTTTACCAGCTCGTGAATCGGCTTGGCCTTGAGTTCGGTCAGATTCATCGAGTTACGCGAGAGCGCAAGATCGGCCGGGCTGATGACCTCGGCATCATCCTCCCCGATCGGCTCGAGCTCCGGCATCAGCTCCTCGGGCCGGCCGTTGCCGCGATTGCCGTCGCGATTGCCGTGCCGAGGAGGCCCCCCGGGCCCCTTGTTATTGGGCCGATTGCGGCCCTGATTGCCCAGATAGCCCCTCACAGGTGCTGATCCAGGAAGGTGGCGAGCTGGGACTTGGACACGGCGCCGACCTTCTGGGCCTCGACCGTGCCGTTCTTGAACAGTATCAGTGTCGGTATGCCGCGGATGCCAAACTTGGGCGGCGTGTGCGGATTCTCGTCGATGTTGAGCTTCGCGATCCGCAGCCGGTCCTTGTACTCGGACGCGATCTCATCGAGGATCGGCGCGATCATCTTGCAGGGACCGCACCATTCTGCCCAGAAATCCAGCAGGACGGGCTTGTCGGCCTTGAGGACGTCCCGGTCGAAGCTGGCATCCGAGGTGTGCACAATGTGCTCGTTACTCACGCAGTTGGGCCTCCGTTGAGGGGAGAGAAAATCAATATTTGGGGGCAAAAGACGAATTTACGAGATGGGTATGGAATGATTGACAGGGCTGAATTTATTGACGGCTCGGCCCACACCGTGCCCCGAGAAGCCGTCTAACGGTTACACTAGCTTAAGGGTTGCTTGCGTCAGGAGGCTACAGCGGTTGCGGACAGAACTGCCGCCGGTGGCCTTATTTTTAGCCCTTTCCGGGACGCTTTGCAAGTCTTGAGGCAATCACGCCGGCCCTGACGGCTCTGTCGCAGTTTAAGGACATTTAAGAAACGCAGTAATGAGTGATGAACATCTCACTTCCCTGACTTTCCAATCCCTGCCGCTCACCGAGGCGATGATGCAGGGCATCGTCGATGCCGGGTTCACCTTCTGTACCCCGATCCAGGCACAGACCCTGCCCATCGCGCTGCAGGGCCGCGACGTCGCCGGCCAGGCGCAGACGGGCACCGGCAAGACCGCCGCATTCCTGGTGGCGCTGTTCCAGTCGCTGTTGTGCCGCCCGGCGCAGCCCGGTCGGCAGGCGACCTCGATTCGCGCGCTGGTCGTGGCCCCGACGCGCGAGCTGGCGGTGCAGATCCACAAGGACGCTGCCGTGCTGGGCAAGCACACCGGCCTGCGGTTGGCGGTGGTGTTCGGCGGCACCGATTACGAGAAGCAGCGCCAGCTCGTGGCCGAGGGCGTCGACGTGCTGATCGGCACGCCCGGGCGCATCATCGACTACTTCAAGCAGCACGTATTCGACCTGCGGCACGTACAGGTGCTGGTGCTCGATGAGGCCGACCGCATGTTCGACCTGGGCTTCATCGCCGACATCCGCTTCATCCTGCGGCGGCTGCCGCGCCCGGAACTGCGACAATCGATGCTGTTCTCGGCGACGCTGTCGCAGCGCGTGCTCGAGCTCGCCTACGAGCACATGAACAACCCCGAGCTGGTGCGCATCGAGCCTGACAAGGTGACCATCGATCGCATCCGGCAGGTGATCTACTTCCCGGCGATGGAGGAGAAGATTCCGCTGCTGGTCGGCCTGCTGCGCGAAACCGAGGCGCACCGCACGATGGTATTCGTGAACACGCGGCGCATGGCGGAGCGGCTCGAGGCGTCGCTGCGCGCCAACGGCTTTCATGCCCAGGCTCTCTCGGGGGACGTGCCGCAGAAGAAGCGCCTGCAGTTCCTGCGCCAGTTTCACGAAGGCGAACTGGCGGTGCTGATCGCCACCGACGTGGCCTCGCGCGGACTGCACATCCCGGACGTGAGTCATATATTCAACTTCGATCTGCCGCAGGACGCGCCCGACTACGTGCACCGCATCGGCCGGACCGCGCGCGCGGGCGCCGATGGCGATGCCATCAGCTTCGGCTGCGAGGAGTACGCGATCTCGTTGCCGGACATCGAGGAGTACATCGGTCGCAAGATCCCCGTGGCGCCCGTGGCGCCGGGGTTGCTGGCCAAGCTGATCGCGGCGCCGCCGCCGGTCGAACCCGCGCACGGACACGGCTTCGGCGGCCGGCGCGGCGGCAGTGCCAGGCCCATGGGCAACCGCGGTGGCCGCTCCGGCGGTCAGGGCGGCCCGGGCGGCGCCCGTGGTGGGCGGCGCGGCGAGCCGCGGCGGCACGGTCGTTAGCGACGCTCGAGTGGCGCGAGCCGCACGGCCCGTGCGCGGCGCCGGCTCTTACAGCAGATCCGCCACGGCATCGACCGCCGGAAATTCTTCGTGCATGCGCGCGGGGCCGGAGCTGTCTGGCCGGCGCACGGCGTAAATGAACCCCACACCGGCCTCGCGGGCGGCGCGCAGCACCCCGAGGCTGTCGTCCACGAACAGGCTGCGCGCGGGACGAAACTGCTCGGCCCTGGCGAGCTCGCGCCAGAAGCGCGGGTGCTCCTTGGGCGCACCGAAGGCGTGGGCGCTGAAGCCGGCATCGAAATGGCTGACGACGGCGGTACGAGCATCCTTGATGGCCAGCGCCGCTGGGTGGGCGTTGGTGATCAGCACCAGGCGCTTGCCCAGGGCGCGCACCCGTCCGAGAAACTCGCGCGCCCCCGGCAGCCAGCAGATCCCCGGCGCCGCCTCCTGCTTGAGCGCACGGATATCAAGGCCCAGCTCCCGGCTCCAGTGCTCGATGCAATACCAATTCAGCGTGCCCTCGCAGGCGGCGAATCGCGGCTCGAGCTCGGCCCGCGCCTGCTCGAGCGGGATGGCGCACCGCCGCGCGAATGCCTCGGGCACCTGCTGGCGCCAGAAACGGTTGTCGAACGCCAGATCCAGCAGCGTGCCGTCCAGATCGAGCAGCACGGTGTCGATGCCGTGCCACTGCGCCGGGCTCATGACCGGAGCTTTCATGGTGTCGGCTATCATAGAGCCTATGATCGCGCCCCTGAGCCCGCAGCAGCTGACCGCCTGGCTGCCGGCCGTCATTGCCGCCGCCGACGCCGCGGGCCGGGAGATCATGCGGATCTACGCGACCGCCTTCGACGTCACGCTCAAGGACGATCGCTCGCCACTCACCGAGGCCGACCTGTCGGCGCAGCGCATCATTGCTGCGGCACTGGCGGCGATTGCGCCCGAGATCGCCATGCTGGGCGAGGAATCGGCGCCACAGGATTTCGAACGGCGACGCGAATGGCGCCGCCTGTGGCTGGTGGACCCGCTCGACGGCACGCGCGAGTTCGTCAAGCGCAACGGCGAATTCAGCGTCAATATCGCGCTGGTGGAGGACCGTGAGCCGGTGCTGGGCGTGGTGTACGCACCGGCGCGTCCGGTGCTCTATGCGGCGGCCCGCGGCTGCGGCGCGTTCCGCCGCGATGCCGACGGCACCCGCATGCCGCTGCACGTGCAGACCACGGCGCCGCCGCGCCTGCGCATCCTGGCCAGCCGCTCGCACGGCGATGCCCTGCTCGACCGCATGATCCAGGGACTCGGCCCGCACGAGCGCATCAGCGTCGGCAGCGCCTTGAAATTCGGCCTGCTCGCCGAGGGGCGCGGGGACCTGTACCTGCGCCGCGGCCCCACCTCGGAGTGGGATACCGCGGCCGGCCACGCCGTGGTGCTCGAAGCCGGTGGCTGCGTCGTCGATCTGACGGGCGCGCCGCTGCGCTACAACGCGCGCCCCAACCTGATCAATCCCTCGTTCATGGCCTACGCCGATCGCAGCCGTGACTGGCCTGGGATGCTGGCGCAGGCCAGTGCTGGCGCGTGATGGGCCGCATCGATCTACACACCCACAGCGACTGCTCGGACGGTCTGCTCTCGCCCGCTGCACTCGTGGCGCGGGCGCTGCAGCGCCAGGTCGAACTGCTCGCGCTGACCGACCACGACACGGTCGCCGGCTGCGCCAGCGCGGCTGGCGCCTGCGCGGCGGCAGGCATCCGCTTCGTTCCCGGCGTGGAACTGAGCTGCCAGTGGCGTGAGCGTGAAATCCACGTGGTCGGGCTGCGGCTGGACCTCAGCGATGGCGCTCTGCTGTCGCATTGCCGGACGGTGCTCGCGCAACGCCGCGCGCGCGTGAGCGCCATGACGCAGCGGCTCTCCCGCGCCGGCCTTCCGGGCAGCGAGCTGGCAACGCTGGTGCTGGCGGCGCCCGTGCCCACGCGCACGCACCTGGCCCGGGCGCTTTGCCGGCTGGGCCTGGCCGATGGCATCCAGCAGGCGTTCGAGCGCTGGCTCAAGCGCGGGCGACCGGGCTTTATCGATGCGCAGTGGCCGCAACTGACTGCCGCGGTGCGCTGCATCGTCGAGGCCGGTGGCATCGCCGTGCTTGCCCACCCGCACCGCTATCCGCTCTCCGCCGGGGTGTTGCGCGAGCTGCTGGCGCAGTTCAAGGCCGCCGGCGGCGAAGGCATCGAAGTCAGCCTCGCGGGCATGAGTGCCGCCGACGCCGATCGCGCCGCCGCGCTGGCACGCCGTTTCGAACTCGCCGGTTCGATCGGCTCGGATTTCCACGACCCGGATTTACCTTGGCGGCCGCTCGGTCGCTTCGCTAAGCTACCCGACCTGATTACACCCATAGCGGCGCGGCTCGAGCCGTGAGTGCCGGTCGTGGAACGAGCACGCACGCGCCGAGGCTCCAAGGCGATCACTGCGGATGAGCGATCAGGAAGATAACGTCGACCGCGAATTGTTCCGCAATGTGGAGAAACTGCGGGCACTGCGCATCGAGCACCGCGATCTGGACGAAATCATCTCCCGGCTGTCGATGGACATGCACATCGATGAGCTACAGCTCAAGCGCCTCAAGAAGCGCAAGCTCGTGCTCAAGGACCAGATCCTCAAGCTCGAGAGCCAACTGATCCCCGATCTGAACGCCTGAATGCCATGAGCGACAGCGGCGGCGCGATCCGCGCGTTTCTCGCCACCGTCGGCAGCGGCGAGACGCTGCTGCAGCTGGCCGCGATCTGCGCGGCGGTGCTGGTGGCGCTGTACGGCGCCCACCGCCTCAGCCTCTGGGGGCCGCGGCGACGCGCGGCACTGACGCTGCGCGGCACGCGGGCGCGACTGTTCGAGATCGCCATGATCGAAGCGCCGCTGCTGCTGGCACTGCTGCTGCTGCTGCTGCTGCGCACGCTGATCGCTGCGGCCGGCTCGGCCACGGCCGCGCTCGACATGGGTATGGAGCTGGCGGCCACGCTCATCCTGGTGCGGCTCGGGGTGTATGCGCTGCGCCTGGGGCTCGGGCCCGACTCGTGGCTGGGCAACTGGGAGATCCGCCTCACGCTGTTGATCTGGCTCGGCATCTCCTTCCAGCTCATCGGCTGGTTCGGAGCGCTGCAGAGCACGCTCAACGGCATCAACCTGCTGCCGGGTCGCGGCGAGTTCACGCTCTGGGCGCTGCTGAAGGGTTTCGTGATCATCGGCGGCTTCGTGCTCATCACCAGCGTGCTCGCGCGCGCCTTCGAGCGGCGCATCATGACCATCGAATCGATCGCGCTGTCCACGCGCATCGGTATCACCAAGTTCGCGTATTTCTTCCTGGTCGGGCTGGGCATATTGCTCGGCATCAACGCCGCCGGTGTCGACCTCACGGCCCTGACGGTGCTGACCGGGGCGGTCGGCCTGGGGCTCGGATTCGGCCTGCAATCGATCGCCAGCAATTTCGTCAGCGGCTTCGTGCTGCTGATGGACAAGTCCATCAAGCCGGGCGACGTCATCAGTTTCACCGGCATGCCGGGCACCAGCACCGAGAGCTTCGGCTGGGTGCAGGCGCTGCGTGGACGCTACGTGGTGGTGCGCGATCGCGATGGCGTCGAAACGCTGGTGCCGAATCAGAACCTGATCAACAGCCCGGTCATCAACTGGAGCTACTCGGACCGCAAGGTGCGGTTGAAGCTGCCGGTGCGCATCAGCTATCGCGATGATCCGGAGCTGGCGCTGGAAATCCTGATGCGCGCCGCGGTCGGCCACGCGCGCATCCTGCACGAACCCCCGCCGGTGTCGCGGTTGATGCAGTTCTCCGATCATGGCATGGACCTGGAGCTGCGCTTCTGGATCGCCGATCCGGAGGCGGGCGTGAACAATGTGCGCTCGGACGTCAATCGCCTGATCTGGCGCCTGTTCCGGGAAGCGAGCATCACCATCCCGGTGGCACAGCGGGAAGTGTGGTTGCGGCACGATGAGCCGCCGCCGCCATGAAGGCGCCGCCCTCCATTCCCGAGGCGGACCTGCAGTTTCAATTCGTGCGTGCCTCCGGGCCGGGCGGACAGAACGTCAACAAGGTGGCCACGGCCGCCCAGCTTCGCTTCAATCTCGCAGGCACCGCGGCGCTGCCGCCGCAGGTCAAGGCGCGCCTGCGGGCGTTGGCCGGGCACCGCCTGAACGCCGAAGGGGAGCTGCTCATCGTGGCCCGCCGCCATCGCACGCAGGAAGGCAATCGCCGCGAGGCGCTCGAGCGGCTGCACGAGCTCATCGCCCGCGCGCGCATCGAGCCCAAGGCACGCCGTCCCACGCGCCCCACGTTCGGCTCCGGCCAGCGCCGTCTGGAGCGCAAGACCCGGCATAAACGGCTCAAACGGTTGCGCTCGCACGTAGGACTCGACTGACTGCAGTTGACCGCCGGCCGCCAGCGCCAGGCGGGCGGCGCTTGGCTACATTGCATGGATGGAAACGCTGCACGCCTGGGCCGGCCGGGTCTATTTCGGCAATGATCTTCAATCCTGGGCCGAGGCAGTCGGCATCTTCGTGCTGCTGCTGGTCGTGCTGCCGGCCGTGCGCGTGGCGCTCGCCCGGCGGCTGCGCTCGCTGCGACCGCACCAGTCGCCGACCGCGCTCGAGCTCGCGATCGCGCTCTATCACCGTACCACGCGCCCCTTCATCGTGGCGGTAGCGGCGTATTTCGCGCTCAAGACCCTGAGTCTGCCGCCGCGCGTCGACCACGTCATCGACATCGCGATTCAGCTTGCCTTCTGGACACAGGCGGCACTGTGGGGGGCGCGCACGGCGCGCTTCATGGTGGATCGGCGCATGCAGCGCGTCGCGGGCGATCAGCTGCCCACGCTCGCGATCCTGCAGTTCGTGAGCCTGGTGCTGGTCTGGTCGCTGGCCGTGCTCATGCTGCTCTCCAATCTCGGCTTCAACATCACGACCCTGGTCACGAGCCTCGGGATCGGCGGCGTCGCCGTCGCACTCGCGGTCCAGAACGTGCTCGGCGACGTGCTGGCCTCGCTGGCGATCGCCTTCGACAAGCCGTTCCAGATCGGCGATGAGTTGCACCTGGACGACATCAACGGCACGGTCGAGCGCATCGGCATCAAGAGCACGCATCTGCGCAGCATCGACGGCGAGCAGATCATCATCGCCAATTCCCAGTTGCTGCAGGCCAAGCTCAGGAACTTCGGCCGCGCCCGCGAGCAGCGCACCACCTGCGTGCTGACGCTCGCGTTCGACACCCCGACCGAGACGCTGCGCGCCATCCCGGCGCTGGTCGAGCAAGTGGTCAAGTCGTTACCGTCCGCGCGCTTCGGCCGCTGCACCCTGCACGGGCTGGGTGCAGCCGGCTTCGAGTTCGCGCTCAGCCTCTTCGCCACCGAGCCGGCCAAGCTGCCGGTCGCGGATCTGCGTGCGCAGTTCACGCTCGCGCTGCTCGAGCGGCTGCGCGATCAACGCATCGGCTTTGCCTCCCCGGGCGCGCCGGTGCTGGCGCAGCGGCCCGAACCCGCAGCCGAGCCAGACCCAGCCGCGGCAGCGGCAGTGGAGCACCGTATAGCGATCGCTGGAGGTAGGTAGGCATGATCCGCAAACTCCCGTCGGGCAAATACCGGCTGTACTCGCGCAAGAGCAATCCGCGCACCGGCAAGCGGCGCAATCTGGGCACCTTCGCCACGCGCGCGGCGGCCGAGAAGCACGAGCGCGCGGTCCAGTTCTTCAAGCGCGGCTGAGCCCCGCGGCGACCCGGCGGTAGCCTGCGCTAGACTGGGCGCATGTCGGTCGTGCCGGCCACCCGTCTGCACAGCTTCCCGCCGGTCATCCGCCTCGACGCCCGGCTGTTGATCCTGGGCAGCATGCCGGGGGCCGCATCGCTCGCCGCGCAGCAGTACTACGCGCATCCGCAGAACCAATTCTGGCCCATCATGGAGCGGCTGTTCGGCGTGCGCTCCTCGCTGCCCTACGAACGCCGCCTGCTCGGGCTGCAGCATCGTCGCGTGGCGCTGTGGGACGTGCTGCACTCGTGCGTGCGCTGCGGCAGTCTCGACGCCGCCATCGAGCACGGCAGTGCGGTACCGAACGATCTGCCGCTGCTGCTGCGCGCGCATCCGCGCATCGAGCGCGTGTGTTGCAACGGCGGCACCGCCTATCGCGCGCTGCAGCGCTACTTCGGGGCGCAATTGCAGCGCGAGTTTCCGCAGCTTGTGTGCCTGCGGCTGCCCTCGACCAGCCCGGCACACGCCCGCATGCGCCCCGCCGACAAGCTCCGCGCCTGGCACGGCGCGCTCAAGGATGCGTGACCTGCAGGATGCTGTGGCGAATCTGCTCCGAGAGCACGAGCTGGGCATCGGCGGCGACACGGACGAGGGTCTCATCGAACACCAGCCGCCCGGACCCATCCACCTGCACGACGCCGCGGCTGCGCAACAGGTCGATGAAATTCTCGAACAACGTGCGGTCGAAGAACTCCGGCGAGTTGAAGCCGTAGAGCATGGTCATGCGCTGCGCCATGAGCTGGCAGCGCTCCTCGAGGGCCGCCTGGCCGATCTGACCGCTGCCGGCGCCGATCAGCAGCGCGATGGCCAGGTAGTAGCGCTCTACGGTGGCCACCGTGGTCTGCGCCAGCAGCGAGAGCTGCATGGCCGCCAGCGAATTGGGTCCGGGCCGCCGCCACAGCCCTGCGCCGTCTGTCTCGAGCATCCCGAGGCCCGCCAGCGCCTGCAGCGTGTCGGCGACCACATCGGCCAGTTCCGCCTCCGTCCAGCGCAGGAACAGCTCCGCCGCGATGTACGGATAGATGCGGCCCGCCAGACGCTGCACATCCTCGGTGGCCATGGCGGCATTGGACAGGAAGCAGCAGGCGATCAATGAGGGCATCGCGAACAGGTGCAGCACGTTGTTGCGCGTATAGGTCGCGAGCACGGCGTGCTCGGGACTCATGCGCACGATGTCCCCGGCCCGATGCGGCTCGCGCGAGATGATCCGCAGCGTCAGGCCATAGGCGATGATCTGCTGCGGACTCTCGCCCGTCACCGTCACACGCTCGCCATACGGCACAGCGCGCAGCACCGCCAGCATGACTTCGATCTGGCGCCGCAGATCCGACTCGATCATCGCCTGGCGCGGCATGGCCAGCAGGATCAGCGCCAGCAGGTTGATCGGGGTCACGGTGGCCGCGGCATTGATGTGGCGCATGATGGTCTGGGCGAGCTCATCGACCAGCGGACCGACCCACGACGGGCGGTTCTGATCGTCGAATACCTGCTCGCGCCAGCCGGCCGCGCGGTGGTCGAGCAGCGCATCCAGATGGATCGGTTCCCCGAGGCTGACGTACACACGGCCCAGGCGCTGGCGCAGCAGCCTGACCCCGCTGCGCAGCAGCCCCGGGACCGATTCCTTCTCCTTGGGTTTGCCCGACAGCTCGCCGATGTACGTCGGCCCCTCCAGGATGCGCTCATAGCCGAAATACACCGGCAGGAACACCACCGGCCGGCGCGGCTCACGCAGGTAGCTGCGAACCGTCATCGACAGCATGCCGGTCATGGGATTGAGCAACCGGCCGGTGCGGCTGCGACCGCCTTCGATGAAATACTCGATCGAGTGACCACGCGCCATCATGGCCTCGAGGTACTTCATGAAGACGATCGCGTACAGCGCATTGCTGCGGAAGCTGCGGCGCATGAAGAATGCGCCGCCCTTGCGCAGCAGCCGGCCCACCACCGGCAGGTTCAGGTTGAGCCCGGCCGCGATGTGCGGCACGGCGAAGCCGTGCTGGTAGATCACGTACGGCAACAGCAGATCATCCATGGTGCTGCGGTGGCAGGGAACGTAGATCACCTCGTTGCCTTCCGTCACCTGCTGCAGCGTCTCGGCATGCTGGAACTCGACACCGTCGTAGAGCCGGTTCCACAGGCGCGAGAGCAGCAGCGACATCAGCGACACGAAGATCGGCGAATAATTGGCGGCGATCTCGTTGGCGTAACGGCGCGCTTCGAGCAGCACGGCGCGCCGCGAGCGGCGGTTTTTCTCATCGACCGCCTGCGCCACGGCGGCGCGTACCGCCCGCGTACGCAGCACCTCGGCCACGATCGTTCGCCGGTGTGACAGATCCGGTCCGATGCGCGCCGTGCGCAGGCGCGAGAGCTGCGACCGCAGCTGCCGCGCCACGCGCCGTGCGGTGGGCGCCGTGTCCGCGTCGCCATCGAGCCACGAACGCAGCGACACCGGCTCGCCCAGTTGCACCGTGGTATTGCGGCCATTGACGAGCACGCCGAAGAATCTTCGCAGGCGGCTGCCGATGGCCCAGTCCTCGGACAGCAGCAGGTGGATTACCGAGCGCTCCTTCTGCGGGGCGCGGCCCCAGTAGACGGCGGCCGGCACCAGGCTGACATCGAGGCGCGGGTCGGCCCGCAGCGCCTCGATCAGCGTCTGCAGCAGCTCGGGCGGCCGGCGATCGAGCCGCGCGCGCCATAAGCCGACGCTGCGCGTGAGCGCGAAGGAGGAGCGCCGGTTACGCAGCCGCTGCGCCAGCAGGCGGCGCCCGGGCCGCGGCAGCCGCTCGCGCACGCACACGCCCTGCAATACGGCAAGATCCACCCGGCTGCGCCGTTCGAGCACGTAACAGGTGGGCACGCTGCGGCCGACGAAGCGCCCTGCCGCGTCCTCGGGCCGCAGCGTCGCGCGAACCCACAGCGCGAGAACCCGACCCAGGACCCCTTGCATGCCCGCCCGAGCCTAGGCCGAGCCGCGCTCGGACGCCAGATCGAGGCCGATCAGGAAGTACTCGAACAGGTACTTGATGAAGCTGAGCTGATCATGCAGCTCGTGGTCGCTGTCGAGCAGATGCAGCGAGGCGCGATACTCGCGCGCGAAACGGATGCTGTGCTCGACCGGCACGACTTCATCGCCCCAGCCGTGTACCACCGCCGCCGGGCAATCGAGCACCCGCTCGCGCAGCGGCGGCATGCCCTCGAGGTACAGCGCCGGAGCCATCAGAAAGGCCCCGCGGGCGTGCAGCAGCGATGCCGCGGCCACTGCCACGTACCCGCCCAGGCTGGAGCCGACCAGGACCAGATCGCCGGACAGACTCTTGCACACCTCGATCAGTTTATCGCTGCGGCCCTTGATGGTCTCGACGCCGCGGTAGTCGACCGACTCGACCTCATAGCCCTCGCTGCGCGCAACGTCGGCCAGGGCCGTGATCTTCTTCCCCCACGGCCCGCTGTCCTTGCCATGCGAGAACACCACATAGCGATTCGCCATCCTGAGGTTTTCCTTTGGATCGATGCCGGCTGGCGGTAGTCATCGCTGCGAATGATACTCCTGCCGCCCCGGGACGCGGCGCTGGTCAGCGGTGCTCGGGCAGTGCGTAGCGATTGACACTGACCATTCGCGCCGCGCTGCCAGCGGGCTGGTGCGTGACGAGATAGGTCTGAAACTCGCCCGGACGCGCAGTCGCGAATCCGAACAGCAGTTGAAAGCGCCCGCAGGCCACGGCGGCGGGATCGTTGAGCCGCTCATCGCAGATCACGAAGTAGTTCTCGGCCGCGTCACGCCCGACGAACGCGCCGTCACGCTCGAGGCTCTCGAAGAACGCGGTGACCTGCGCCTGCACCTGCCCCCACAGCGGCGGACCGCTGTGCTCGAAGCGCACCCAGCGCGTTCCGCGCTCGATGGCCGCCATGACGAACAGCGCAAAGCGCCGCGACGACAGCACCCGCCAGGCACTCTTGACACCCACCTCCGGCAGCAGCGTGCGCCAGCCACCATGGGAGCGACCGCTCTGGCGCTGCGTAGTCAGGGCATTGACGCCCGCCTGGGCCAGGCGGATGCGATCCAGGTCGGTCAATGCGGCGGCCGGCCGCAGGCCCGGACGCAGCATGGGCTCGTCGGCCTCGGTGGCCGACCAGACCGGACAGACCTGGTCGGCGCGCGCCAGCAGTCCGGCGCAGGCGGCGGCCGAGCCAAACGACTCGTAGCGCCCGCGCAGGCGGTCGAAGGCCAGTACACGAGGATAGAACATCAGCGCATCTTCGCTGTGGAACGGCCAGTTGCGCAGCCCCTCGAGGGCCACCGCGGGCGAGTCCCAGGACGCCGGTGGATCGACCAGCAGCACCGCCTGGCGCTCCCGGCACATGCGCAGCGCCACCAGCAACGCCGGCAGGCCGACGTCCTGCGTCCGCGACAGCGGCGGTACGCACAGAAAATTGAACGACACTTCCCCCCGCAGCGCGAACACCCCGGTGCCGCCGCGCGCATCGCCGATGATGTCGTAGTTCGTCAGCTCATCGCCGTCATCGCCGTCCGGGTTGGATGGCACGTACCCGGCCTGCCCTGCCCCGCCCGCGCCGACGGTGCGTGCCGGGCGGCTCGGCGGCAGTGCGCCGGCGAGCCGTACGAGCTGCGAGGTCGACAGCAGCTCCGGCAGGCTCCGCTCCGCGTCGGGGCGAATCGATGCCCGGCGGAAGATCTCCTGCTCCTCGATGAGCTCGGTGCCCGCGGCCCGCAGGCGCTGGACGACCAGATTGAAGCGGTCCGCCTCGGCGGCTGGGATGCCATCGTAATCGACCGCGGCGCGCAGGAATTCACGGCTGCCGGGCGAGATGCCGGCCAGGGTGAGCGCCCGCTCGCCGCACGGCAGGGTCAGCGTGGGCGCGCGTCCGCCGTTGCAAACGCGCACCACGATGCAGCTTCGACCGCCGTTCTCGAAATACTGCTCGACCGCGTAAGAGAGCGTGGAAGGCTGCCACAGGCCGCCGAACACGCGTTGGTACTCATCGAAGCTCGAGATGCTCGTGGCCTGATCGACCGGGCCCTTGAGAGCGCGACCGACGAAGGCGGTGACGGCAGTGGCCACGCGTTCGATCGCCGGCTGCAGCCGGATCAATCGCTCGGTATCTATTTCGGAAACGACCAGCTCGGGCACGCCCTGTCCTCGAAGCCTCGATCGCGAATGTAGCACAGCGCAGCTAGCTCGATTGCGCGGCCTGCACCTCTCGAGCCTCGGCCTGCACCGCGTCCGTCTCTCGCGACGCCGGAACCGCGTGCCGCGGCGCTCGCTCCATCGCCGCTCGTTCCAGCGCCGCGCGCGCGCGCGCTTCTTCGGCCGCGCGCTGCGTCTCTTCCTGCTTGCGCGCGATCTCGGCCAGCATGAGCTGGAGCCATTCGCTCAACTGCGGCACGTTGCGACTCAACCGCCCGGCGAATGACCCGCCGGAGCCGGCGCGGGCGAGGGTTCCCGCTCGGACAACAGTTGCTGGGCGCTCTTGCCGTCGGTTCCGGTATCGTCAGTGCCGTCCCAGTTCGAGCCCGCGGGAATCCGGTTCTGCACCAGCGGCGCCGCCGCCAGTACCTGCTCGACGCTGCCGCCGTCACCGGACACCGGTACCGGCACGCCGCGCGGCGCGTGCGTGACGGCGGCGACGCTCTGCCAATCGATGCTGCTCTTCTGCGCCGCCAGGGTGCTCTGCACGTGCGCGGCCAGCGAGTGCGACAGCAGCTTCTTCGGCGCGCTCTTCCATGCGCGCGTGTCGTCCTCGAGCACCGTATACGCCTGCAGGTAGAGCCGGCCGTCGTGCCATCCGAACAGGAACGGCTGATCGACGACGCGTACCTGCGCGCCGTTGGGCACCATCTGGAACAGCTTCACGATATCCTCGGGATACAGCCGCACGCAACCGTGGCTCGAGCGCAGCCCGACCCCATAGGGCTTGTTGGTGCCATGGATCAGGTAGCTCGGCCAGCCGAGCCTGAATTCGTACTTGCCCAGCGGGTTGTCCGGCCCCGGCATGACAACGGCGGGCAGGTCCTCACCATTATCGTTGCGATGATCGATGCGCAGCGCGCGCGAGGGCCGCCAGATCGGGTCCTTGACGTGGCTCACGACGTGGGTCACGCCCTCGGGCGTCGACCAGCCGATCTTGCCGATGCCGATGGGGTGTGTGTACACCTCCTGCGGCTCGCCCTTGCGATGCGGCGGAAAGTAGAAAATGCGCATCGCCGCCACGTTGATGACGATGCCTTCGCGCGGTGCGTTGGGCAGCACGAACTGCGTCGGCACGACCACCTGGCGCCCGGCCCCGGGAATCCACGGATCCACGCCCGGATTGGCGCGTACGATCTCCTCATAGCCGATGTCGAAGCGCCGGGCGATATCCGACAGCGTGTCCTCCTGCGAGGCGACTGTGAGCTGTACGCTGCCAATCACATCATCGTCTGCATCCGCCAGAACGAAATGGTGCGTATCGATGGGATCCGCCAGCGTCGGGGCGGCCGGGGCGGCGGCGAGCGGTGGTGGCGGCGGCGGCGGGGGCGTGGCACGCGAGCCGATCAGCGAGCAGCCGGACAGTGCGACGGCGGCGGCAAAGCCGGTCGCGGTGGCCAATCCGGCCGCGCAGCACAGCGCCGGCGGCCGGGTATTGCGCCGCGCCGCATCAATGGCTTGCAGGAGAGAGCTTGACCTCACGCGGAGCATTCTAGAGGAGTATGGGTTGGTTGGGCAGTTCATTGCCCGAGTCCTGCCCGGCCGGGAAATGCTGCGCCAGCAGCCGCCCGACCCCGGCCACCGCCGTGCGTGAACCCTCGAGGTAGCGACCGGCGCGGTAGTGCGCCTCGATCTCGCGACACACGAGCTCCCATTCCCGGTCGCTCACGCGCTTGTCGATGCCGCGGTCGGCGATGATCTCCACGGCGCGGTCGGCGCGCAGCACGTAGATGAGAACGCCGTTGTTGGCCTCCGTGTCCCAGATGCGCAGCCGCGCAAATACTTCGATCGCGCGCGCGCGCGCACTCTGCCCACGCCACAGCGCGTGCAGCGGCAGCGCGGTCTCGACCGCAAAACGGATCTGGCCTGCGTGCTGCGCCTCGGCGACACCGATTGCGCTTTCGATCTCCGCCAGCACGGCGCTCGTGAACAGCGCGCGCGTGCGCCGCGCGCTGCTGAAGAGGTGCCGCAGCACGCGCCGGAGGCGCATCACCAGCTCCCGGAGGCTCCGCCGCCTCCAAAGCCGCCGCCACCGCCGCTGAAACCACCGCCACCTCCGCCGCCGAAGCCCCCGCGTCCGCCGCCAAAGCCCCCGAACCCGCCGAGCCCGCCGAAGCCTCCGCCCCAGCCGCCACCCGAGGTCCAGCCACCACCGCCGAATCCGAGCAGCAGAGCGGCCAGGAACGACAACGCGCCCGCGCCCAGCGCCCAGGCCACTGCCTGCGTGGCCGCGAACACCACCAGGCCGGTTCCGCCGGCGGTGAGTGCCGCCCCGACCGGGCGGCCGAACACGCCGCGCAGGATGTTCGAGAGAATCAGGAAGGCAAAGATCGCGAGCGGGAACACGTTCCAGTGCTGCGGTTGTCGCCGCGGCCAGGTGCGCTCCGGCGCGGGCAGCGGCTCGCCATCGATGAGGCGCATCATCTGATCGACACCGGCGTCGATGGCGGCAAAGTACTGGCCCTGCCGCAGCAGCGGCACCATGGTGTCCTCGATGATGCGGTTGCTGGCCGCGTCGGTCATCACCCCTTCCAGACCGTAGCCATTCTCGATGCGCAGCTTATGGTCATTCTTGGCGATGATCAGCAGCGCGCCGTCATCGATCTTCTTGCGCCCGAGCTTCCAGGCCTCGACCACCCGGATCGAGTACTGCTCGATCTCCTCGGGCTCCGTCGTCGGAATCATGAGCACGGCGATCTGCACGCCCTTGCGGGCCTCGAAGTCCGTGAGTTTCTGCTCGAGATCGGCCTGCTGGCCGGCAGTGAGGGTACCGGTCAGATCGGTGACGCGGGCTTCCAGCTTCGGAATCGGCTGCAGCGCCTGCGCATCGGCCGTGCTCGGGGCGCCGGCCGCAAACGCGCCGGCCAGAAGCAGAGCCGCAAGGGCGAACGGGCGCACGGACGGCAAGGCGCTCGGCGCCGTCAGTGCGCCGCTGTGCCCGAGGTGGCAGGCGCCGGCGCCGCGCCGAAATCCACGGTGGGCGGATGCGCGATCTCGGCCTCGTTCTGCACCGTGAAGTTCTGCTTGAGCGGATACTTGAACATCTTGGCGGTCAGGTTGGTCGGAAAGGAGCGGATCAGCACGTTGTAGTCCTGCACCGCCTGGATGTAGCGGTTGCGCGCCACGGTGATGCGGTTTTCAGTGCCCTCGAGCTGTGCCTGCAGGTCACGGAAATTTGCATCGGACTTGAGCTGCGGATAGGCCTCGCTGACTGCGATGAGGCTCTTGAGGGCCTGCGTGAGCTGGCCCTGGGCGGCCTCGAATTTCTGGAACGCCTGCGGATCGTTCACCAGCTCGGGCGTGGCCTGGATCGAGCCGACGCGCGCACGTGCCTCGGTGACCCCGATGAACACCTTCTGTTCCTGCGCCGCGAAGCCCTTTACCGTGTTGACGAGATTGGGCACGAGGTCGGCGCGCCGCTGGTATTGGTTCACCACCTCGGACCACGCCGCCTTGACCGCCTCATCCTGCTGCTGAATGCGGTTGTAGCCACAGCCACTGGCGAGCAGCGCTACGGCAGCGAGGAGCCAAATCTTGAGAGTGCGCATGGATTTCAAGCCTCCGGGGATCCCGCCACGCCAACATGGGCGCCGTCTGTAGTATTTTCAAGCCCCGCCGCCGGCGGGACGCAACCGGGCACACGGTGGCAGCACTATGGGACGATTCCGCGCTCCGGCACAACCGGGGTCGCAATACATAACACCGGCGGGGGCCGCGCGGCTGCGTGAGGAGCTCGACGCGCTCTGGCGCCGCGAGCGCCCGCAGGTGACCGCCGCGGTGACCGCCGCGGCCGCGCAAGGCGATCGCTCGGAGAATGCCGAATACACCTACGGCAAGCGGCGGCTGCGGGAGATCGACCGGCGCGTGCGCTTCCTGCGCGCGCGGCTCGCCGGCATGACGGTGGTAAGCCAGGTGCCTGCGGACCGCGGTCGCGTCTACTTCGGTGCCCGCGTGACGTTGCAGGTCGGAGGCGGCGAGCGACGGCGCCACCGCATCGTCGGCCCGGATGAGTTCGACATGGACCCGGAATACATCAGCATGGACTCGCCCCTCGGGCGCGCGCTGCTGGGCAGACGCCTGCACGAGGAGATCGCACTGCAGCTCGAGCGCGGCGGCGAAACCTACACCATCGTGGCCATCGACTACGAGCTCAGCTCACCCGGACGTTCTTGAACTGCCACGGATCGCTGGTATCCAGGTCCTCCGGGAACAGCCGCTGGCGGTCGCTCAGGGGCGTCCAGTCCGAGTACTGCCCGACCAGGGACCCCAGGTACGGACGGCAGATGTCCATGGCACGGCGGAAATCGATCTCATCCGGCTCGGTAATGCCGTTGTTGGGATTCTCCATGGCCCAGACCAGGCCGGCCAGCACCGCCGCAGTGACCTGCAGGCTGGTGGCATTGTTGCAGGGCGCGAGCCGCCGCGCCTCCTCGATCGAGAGCTGCGAGCCGTACCAGTAGGCGTTCTTCTTGTGACCGGCCAGCAGCACGCCGAGCTCATCGATGCCCTCGCTGATGTCGTCCATGAGGATGCGCTTGCGGTCCTGGCTCTGGTAGTTGCGACCGCAGAATTCATGCACTGACATCACCGCGGCATCGCTCGGGTGGTAGCTGTAGTGCACCGTGGGCCGATACAGCACCTGCGCATCTTTGCGCACGGTGTAGTAATCGGACAGGGATATGGCCTCGCTGTGCGTGATCAGGAATCCGTGATAGGGCCCGTGAAGCGGCGTCCAGCTCCGCACCCGCGTCGCAACGCCCGGCTGGGAAAGGTAGATCGCAGAGCCGTTGCCGAAGTCGTGGCGGCGGCCGTCGCGGGGAAAATTGCGCTCGTGCGATCCCCATCCCAGCTCCGCCGGCTGCGAGCCCTCGGCAATGAAGCCGTCCACCGACCAGGTGTTGACGAATTCGTTGGGCTCCTTGGGGATGGTGGAGACCTGGGTATCGCGCTCGGCGACATGGATGACCTTCACCCCTAGGCGCTGTGCGAGCTCGGCCCATTCGCCGCGGCTGGCCGGCACCGCGCCTTCAACTCCGGTATCCGCGCCGATGTTGAGCAGCGCCTGCTTGACCAGGTGCGACACCAGGCCCGGATTCGCGCCGTGGGTCACCATGGCGGTGGGCGCGCGCGTGTTGCCGGTCCGCAGCGCCAGGATCTCCTCCCGCAGGGCGTAATTGGTGCGCTTGGCGGGCGGCAGGGTTGGGTCGGTGTAACCGCCCGGCCAGGGCTCGATGCAGGTGTCGAGATACATGGCGCCCTTTTCCCAGCAGTAGCGGATCAGGGCCACGCTCGAGACGTCCACCGACACGTTCAGCAGCAAGTCGCCGCGCCCGAGCACCGGATCGAGCACGCGGCGAAAATTCTCGCGGCTCAGCGGCTGCTTCAGGAATTTCACGCCATAGCGCGCCGCCTCCTCGCGGCCGGTATCGTCGGCGGTGACGATCACGAGACGCTCCGGGCTGATGCCGATGTGACGCAGGATCAGCGGCAACACCCCCTGGCCGATGCTGCCGAATCCGACCAGAACGATGCGGCCCGGAAATTCGATATAGATTTCGTGCGTACTCATGAGTGTCCCGATTGCGGCTCGCAGGAGGGTAGCAATGGCGGCGCGGTGCCGCCAGCTCAAACGCGCGCGCTCAGCGCCAGTGCGGCGGCCAGGTGCGCTCGTGTCCCGGCAGTGCCGCCACGCGCTCGAGCCAGCGGCCGATGGCCGGGTAGTTGATTTCCATCGGCAGGAAGCGCGCAGCGAGCTCGCGCGCCTGGGGGCGATTCAAGGCCCGCAGCAGGAGCTGGATGTCGGGGTAGATCATCATGTCGGCGGCCGAGAAACTCTCGCCCACCACCCAGTCCGAGTGGGCGAGTCGCTGCTCGATGGTGCGAGCCTCGCCGGCCACGCGGTGCATCGCTTCGGTGACCTCGTCGCCGATCGCTGGCTCGTGGCGCTCGAGCAGCGTGGCCACGATCTGCTTGAGCGGCGGCTCGGCATAGGCCTGGTACTCGCAGATCACGCGCATGATCACCCCGGCTTCATGCGCATCGCGGCCGAAAATCGCCGGTTCGGGGTACTTGCGGTCGAGGTAGAACAGGATAGCGAGCGATTCGAACGCTATATAGTCGTCATCGCGCAACACGGGCAGCCGGCCGCGGAAGTTCATGGCCAGCATCTGCGGCGACTTGTGCTCCTGGCGATCGAAATGCAGCAGATGACTGCGGTACGCCAGGCCCTTGAATTCGAGCGCCAGCGCCACGCGCCAGCACGGTGGGCTGCCGCTTCCCCAGTAAAAATCGATGGCCATCCGTGCTCGCCGGTGAGTGTTCCCGTGCGGATTGTAGCCACTCGGCTGCGCCGCGGAAATGCGCGCCGCGTACTCGCCGCGCGCTCGCCGGACGCTCATCGGGCGCTCGCCGGGCGCGCGGACATTTACTTGTCGCCTTGATTTGCTATGGTGCGTGCCTGATTCAGAGCAGCGCGCGAGGACAGCATCGTGGGGCAACCGCTTCTGGCGCGCAGCGCACCGACCGGGCAGGCCTGGAGCATCGAGGACTCGCTCGAGCTCTACAACGTTCCGGCCTGGGGCTCGGGCTACTTCTCGATCAATGCCGAGGGCCACGTGGTGGTGCGGCCGGACACCACCGCCGCGCACGAGATCGATCTATTCGAGGTCGTGCAGGGTCTGCAGGAGCGCGACCTATCCGCGCCGGTGGTGGTGCGCTTCTCCGACATCCTGGCCCACCGCCTGCGCCACCTGCACGCCGCCTTCACCCAGGCGATCGCCGAGAACGACTATCGCAACCGCTATACGGCCGTGTTCCCGATCAAGGTCAATCAGCAGCGCCTGGTGGTCGAGGAGGTGTTTCGCTACGGCAAGGAATTCGGCTTCGGGCTCGAAGTAGGCTCCAAGCCCGAGCTGCTGGCGGTGATGGCGATGACCGAGGGAGCGCCCGAGCGCCCCATCATCTGCAACGGCTTCAAGGACTCGAGCTACCTCGAGGCTGTGGTGCTCGCGGCCAAGCTGGGGCGCACGATCATCCCGGTGATCGAGAATTTTTCCGAGCTCGAGCTGGTATTGCGGCACGCCGAGCAGCACGGCGTGCGGCCCAAGCTCGGCGTGCGGGTCAAGCTGGCGAGCGAGGGCTCGGGGCGCTGGCGCGACTCGGCGGGGGAGAAGTCGAAGTTCGGCCTGTTCATCACGGAGATACTCGAGCTGCTGGCCACGCTCAGGGCGCGCGGCATGCAGGACTGCCTGAAGCTCGTGCACTGCCATCCGGGCAGCCAGCTCCAGGACATCCGTCGCATCAAGGAGGCCATCAACGAGCTGGCGCACGTATATGCGGAGCTCAAGCTCATGGGCGCGGGCCTGGAATACATCGACGTCGGCGGGGGGCTGGGCATCGATTATGACGGCACCGCGACCAACTTCGCCTCCTCGATGAACTACACGCTCAACGAGTACGCCAGCGACGTGGTCTATCGCGTCGGCAACGTCTGCAGCACGCGCAACATCCCCCATCCGCTGATCATCAGTGAATCCGGCCGCGCGATCGCCGCGCATCACAGCGTGCTGATCTTCAACATCATGGGCCGCTCGGCGCTCGATCGCTTCCAGGTCACGGGCCGGGAGGCCGACCAGTACGGCGGCGACAAGGCGCTGCCGCAGCCGGTACGCGACCTGCTCGACGCTTACCGCAACATCGATGAGCGGCGCCTGGTCGAGTGCTACCACGACGCGCTCACGGCGCGCGACCAGGTGCTGCAGATGTTCAATCTGGGTCTGCTCTCGCTCGAGTTCCGCGGCCTGGCCGAGCGGCTGTACTGGGCGAGCTGCGCGCGCATCCGCGACTGCTGCCGGCGGCTGGAGCGCTTTCCGGAGGAACTGGAGGATCTCGAGGACGTGCTCTCGGACACCTACTTCTGCAATTTCTCGATCTTCCAGTCGCTACCCGACAGCTGGGCCATCGACCAGTTGTTCCCCATCATGCCCATCCATCGGCTGCGCGAACGACCCTCGCGCCGGGCGGTGCTGGCCGACATCACCTGCGACTCGGACGGCAAGGTCGACCACTTCGTCGGGCCGCGCGAAGTCAAGCGCACGCTGGAGCTGCACGACCTGGTGCCCGGCGAGGACTACTACCTCGGCGCCTTCCTGGTGGGGGCCTACCAGGAAACACTCGGGGATCTGCACAACCTCTTCGGCGATACCCACGTGGTGCACATCAAGCTGCACGAGGAAGGCGGTTGGTGGATCGAGGAGGTCGTCAAGGGCGACACCGCCAATCGGGTGCTCGAGTACATGGAATACGACGTCGCCGAGCTCGCTCCCGCGCTGGCCCGCGATTGCGAACGCGCGGTGCGCGAAGGACGGTTGACGGTAGCCGAGAGCCAGGCGCTCAAGCGCTTCTACGAGAACGAGCTCAACGGCTACGCCTATCTCGAGCCGTAGCAGCCCGCCCGGGTCGGGCCGCCTGCTACCACATGGCCTTGAGCCGCGCCGAAACGTCCAGGGTCGTGGCCCGCCCGTCATCGAGCGGTGTGGCTTGGGCGAGCTGGGCGGCCTGAAACGCCGCGGCCTCGAAGGCCTTGAGCACCTTGTCGGTCATGAAGCGGCTGCGGGCGCCGTAGACGTGCCCGTCGGCGCTGCGGGACTGCTGCGCGAGCGGGAACTTGAGCGGCGCGCACAGCTGCAGCTCGTTGCGCGCGCGGGTCATCGCAACGTACAGCAGCCGCCGTTCCTCATCGATGAGATCGTTGCGGCCGGTGGAGAATTCCGACGGGAAGCTGCCATCCACCACATTGAGCACGAACACCGTGTCCCATTCCATGCCCTTGGCCGAGTGCACGGTGGAGAGCACGAGGTAGTCCTCGTCCAGATGCGGCGCCCCCGCGAAATCCCCGGTGGCGTGCGGCGGGTCGAGCGTGAGTTCGGTGATGAAGCGCTCGCGGGAGGGGTACTGTCCCGAGAGCTGCTCGAGCTGATCCAGATCGCCCAGGCGCGTGTGCACCTGCTCATACAGCCGCTCGAGATGCGGCTGGTACCAGTCGCGTACCTGCCGTACCTGCCCGGGCCAGGGACGCTGCGCATCGGCCAGCGTGCGCACCAGCGTCAGCAGCTTGCCGTAGTCCATCGCCATCGCCTGCGGCGGTGAGTAGGCCGCCAGCGCCTCGAGCGAGCCCGCCTGGGCTTCGAGCAGCTCGATGCACTTGCGCGCATTGACCGGTCCCATGCCGGGCAGGAGTTGCAGCACACGGAATGAGGCCAGGGTATTGCGCGGGTTGTCGCACCAGCGCAGCACCGCCAGCATGTCCTTCACGTGCGCGGCCTCGAGGAACTTGAGGCCGCCGTACTTGATGAAGGGGATCTTGCGGCGCGCGAGTTCGACCTCGAGCAGGTCGCTGGCGCTGGCATTGCGAAACAGCACCGCCTGGCGCTTGAGCGGCACGCCGGCCTCGCGTCGCTTGAGGATCTGGGCACAGACGTACTCCGCCTGCGCGCCCAGATCATCGAGGGTGACGTAGAGCGGCCGCCCGCCCGGGCCGCGGGTGGAAAGCAGGTGCTTGCGATGCTGGCGCGGCGCCTCGGACATCAGGGCGTTGGACGCATCGAGCAGGCCCTGCGTCGAGCGATAATTCTGCGCCAGGGTGACGATCTCGGCCTTGGGCTCGAAACGCTGCGGGAAATTCAGGATGTTCTCGACCGCGGCCGCGCGGAAAGAGTAGATCGATTGGGCATCGTCGCCGACCACCGTCAGTCCGCTGCCGTCGGGCTTCATGGCGTGCAGGATCTCGCCCTGCAGCCTGTTGGTGTCCTGGTACTCATCCACGAGCACGTGGTCGAAGTTGGCGCTGACACTCTGCGCCAGCCGCGGCTCGCTCATCATGAGATGCCAGTAGAGCAGCAGATCATCGTAATCGAGCAGGGCATGGCACTGCTTGCGCTCGACGTAGCCGCGAAACAGCCGCCGCAGATCCTCTTCCCAGTCCTTGCACCACGGGAATTGCTGCTCGAGCGCCTCGGCCAGGCTCTTCTGGGTGTTGACGCGCCAGGAATAGATCGCGAGGCAGGTGTCCTTGCGTGGAAAGCGCTGTTCCTTGGCGGCCAGACCGAGCTGCGTGCGGATCTCATCGAGCAGGTCGGCCGAATCGGCCCGATCGATGACCGTGAAGCTCGGCTCGAGCTGCAGGTGCCGGGCATAGTGGCGCAGCAGGCGATTGCCGATCGAATGATAGGTCCCGGCCCAGACCAGCCGCTGCAGCACCGCCTGGGCCTTGTTGCCGAGCGTATCGCCGAGCGCCTCGCGCACGATCTCGTGCGACCGCCGCTTCATCTCGGCGGCCGCGCGGCGCGTGAAGGTCAGCAGCAGTACGCGTGAGGGATCGATTCCGTGCAGCACCAGTTGTGCCACGCGGTAGGCGATGGTGGTGGTCTTGCCCGTGCCGGCCCCGGCGATGACCAGCAGCGGGCCGGAACGCCAGCCCTTCTCCACGGCCTGGCCATGGGCGACGGCTTTGCGCTGCGCAGAGTTGAGACTTGCGAGGTGCGAGTCGGCGGGCATCGGCCGCAATATAAAGCACGCTGCAGGTCCCGGCGCGGCAACCTTTCACTGTTTGTTCACCGGGCGGCAGCTCATGGGGCGCAGCGCGCACCGCCGCGGCGTTCAGCGGCGCCCGGCTCAGCCGCTGCGCCAGCCGTCAATATCCCGGCACAGCGCCTGCCACTGTCCGTCCCCGCCCACATCGCTGCTGAACACCCAGCGCGGGCCCGGCAGATCGAGGAAGCCGGCATCCGCGGCCACCGGTTCGATATCCCGATCGCGGTGGCCGGGATGGCGGCCCGGGTCGGCCGCGCGCGCGGCCAGCCGTGCCGCCCGAATCGCAGCCTCGGCCCGGCACAGGATCTGGGCCGCCGCAGCGCCGGCCAGCACGCCAGCCAGCGCCGCCTCGTGCTGCCCGGGCCTGAAATTGCCCTCCAGCAGCAGCAGCTGCCGTGTCGACAGCAGGCGCGGGGCGTAGGCGAACAGCAGCGCGAAGCTGGCGTCGCTGAGCCGTCGCGACCATTGCGCATCGCGCTCGCCCAGGGCGTCGAACAGCAACTCCTTGATCTCGTCCTTGCTGCAGCGGCAGGCGCCGTAGTGCTGCGCGAGTCGAGCCGCCAGCCGGCTCTTGCCGCTGGCCGGCGCTCCCGTCACCAGCAGCAACCGTGGCGCGGGACTCATTCGATGCAAACCGTTACGCTGTCGGGCATGGGCATAGAGAACGTCCGTACCGTGTTCACGGGGCGCGTCATCGTGGTGAATATCGAGACGGTGCGGCTGCCCAACGGCCACGTCGCCGAGCTCGAGATTATCCATCATCCGGGCGGGGCGGCCATCGTCGCGGTCGATGAGCGGCAGCGCGTGTGCCTGATCCGGCAATACCGGCACGCCGCCGGCGGCTGGCTCTGGGAGCTGCCGGCTGGCAAACTCGAGCCGGGGGAGCCGCCGCTGGCGACTGCGCGGCGCGAATTGACCGAGGAAACGGGAACCAGCGCACATCAATGGACCGATCTCGGGCCTTATGTGAGCTCCCCGGGCGTGTTCACTGAAACGGTGCACCTGTTCCTCGCGCAGAATCTGGAACCTGGCAAAATGGCCCACGAGGCCAGTGAGCTCATCGAAGTACATTGGATGGACATGGAGGAGGCATGCGCGCAGGCCCTGGACGGGACCCTGTCCGACGGTAAGACCGCCCTGGGGCTGCTACGGGCGCGAGCGGCGCTGGCACCCTCGATGGCGCGATCCGTCACCTCTGCGCCTTCGCGATCATGAGCAAACACAAACCCGGCCGCCCGGCCAGCGATGCGGCCGAGCAGGCAACCGAGCTCTCGCTCGAGGACACGGTGGAACAGAAAAGACGCGGCGTGACCCCGCGCGTCACGACCGGCGCATCGGGCTACAACCCCTACGATGCCGTGCCCTCCGCGCCGCCCGCCCAGCCGGGCAAGCCCACCGATCTGCGCAAGCTGTCGGAATGGATACGCCTGACGCGGCAGGTCGCCGCGCTGAAGAAGGACAAGCCGGGCTGATCTACGCGCTCAGCTGTGACGCCGGATGTGCCGCATCTTGCGCTCGCGGCTGAGGCGATAGAAGCGGCGCAACTCGGCGAGGGTCTCGACGCTGACGCCGCCCTGCGCTGCGCCGGCCGGTGCCGATAGTTGCCGCGCCAGCCGCCGGCAGAAGCGAGCGGCATACTCATTGGCGGCGCGATAGAGGCCGGCGCGTTCCCCGGCCAGGCGCAGATCCACGCGCGCGCGTTCGAACAGCAGGTAGTGCAGTTCGGCGGGAAAGCGCCCCGGATCCTGCCGGCGCAATAGCCACCAGCTGGCCACGTACTTGTCGATCTCCGCCTGCAGCTCCAGTTCCAGCAGCGTGACGCCGCGGTCGTGCCCGGCATTCCAGGCCAGGTAGAGGAAGTGGCTCACGCCCTCGAGCGCGGTCCAGTAATCGGACAGATTACCCGCGTTGAGCGCCTCGAGCGGATTGGCCGCATCGAGCCGCTCGAGCAACTGCGGATCGAGGTACAGCCCCACCGAGGCCGCGCCGCCGTGATCGAGCACCAGCACCTGCTCGTCGGTGTCGGACTCGCGCACCGCGTGCGGCAGATGCTCGCGTTCGGTGAACAGGAAATCGTAGACGCGGTAGTTGGTGCGCAGATCATAGATGCCCGCCAGCAGTGACTGCAGCTGCTCCAGCACCACGGGCGCGGCAGCGGCCATCGAACCGGACTAGTTCGGCGCCAGAGGCACGGGGGTGGCCTCGACCCCGAGCCGGCGCAGCAGCGCCCGGGCGCGCGGACTGCCGGTCTTGAGCCACAGCTCGTACAGCCGCAGAACATCGGCCTGGCTGTAGCGCCGCGCGGTATCGCTGATCTCGCCGAGCGCATCGACCAGCGGCAGGAATTTCGCCGCCAGCTCGGCGAACACCCGCCCGAGTACCTGGCGCCGGCCTCGCCGCAGGCCGCTCGCCAGCGCGCCATAGGCGCAGCCGCCCATGGCGATGTGGTAATCGATGTCGATCAGTTTGCGCGCAAAGCTGTGCGCGAAGAATCCGGCGATGAACAGCGACACATCGCCAAGCCGCTGCAGGCCAAGCTCCCGCTCCTGCGCGTTCGGGGCTTCGAGGGCCTCGGACAGCATCTGCACCAGCGGCTTGAGACGCACGCCTTCCGCGGTGCGTTCGTACAGCTGCTCCGAGCGTGCGAACAGCGTGAGCAGGTTGACGACGTACTGCTCGGTCTGATCCTCGACCGCGACGCGCTGGTGCGCGAGCGCGCCATGGAGGGCACCGTGAAAATACTCGCGCAGGCTTGCGACCTTCAGCACTTGCTCGGATTGCTCGGTTGGATGCATGGCTTCGTCCTCGAAAATCCGCGGCCCCGCATTCACTGCAACTTCAACACGAAAGCCGCTATGGCTTAGATAACTCGATCACGCTTTTACCTTGCAAAAAACCTGCCTGGCTGGCAGCAGCGAGCCGTGACTGCTAGCAGAGCAGGCAAAACATGCGTGATTTCACGTTCATGCGCCCACTCATGCAGCACTGCGCGTTGGCCGCAGCGGCAGCAGGTGGGCGCGCGGGGCGCCTCGGGCAGCGGAAAAGCGGTAAAAATTGTTGGGCGCGAACGTGTCGTCAGCGCCGGCCCACATGCGCAAGGCGCGAAGTGGGCGGCACGATCAGCCGCCGCCCGGTACGCGCGGGGCGCGCAATCCGATCCGCAGCGTGCGCGTGGCGACGAATACTTCGCGCAGAAACAGCGACAGTCCGCCAATGAAGCTGATCATGGCAACGATGAACAGCACCGCGATGACCAGCGCCAGGTGAAAATTCAGCAGCGCCCCCAGGAACAGCGCCACCACCACCATCGACACCAGCAGTGCGCAGATCGTGCACAGCGCAATGGCGCGTCCGAGCAGACGGGCCCGCAGTTTCAACGTCGACAGACGGCCGCCGAGTTCGTGCAGCTCGCTCGCCTCCGCCTTGCTCTCGCCTTGCTCGAGCGCGCGCGCCCGGTCCACCACCCGCGCCAGACGGCTCGCCAGCAGCGTCAGCGTGACCCCGACGCTGGAGAGCAGGAACACCGGGGCGACCGCGAGGCGCACCACTTCACCGACTTCCGCGATCTGCGGACCGAACTCGCCGGTCATGTGGCGCTCCTTCCCGTGCCGGCCGGCTCAGTTCGCCGCGCCGCGACGGACGAAGCGGTAGAACGGGTCGGCCTGCGCTGCAGGCAGCGGGCGCAGGCCGTCCGGCCCCACCTGCTGCTCGACCATGGACAGCTTGTTGTCGCGCAGCTCGATGCGCTGCTCGAGCAGCAGCCCTTCCGAGCGCGCCGCCGGATTGCAGTCCTCGACCCGGCGATGCGCTTCCAGCACGGTATCGTGCCGCATCCAGATCAGATCGCAGCCCTGCAACTGCCGCAGATCCTCCGGGATGAGCGACTGCAGCAGCTCCGGATCATCGCCCACGTGCGCCCAGCGCTCGGGTTCCTTGAACAGATAGATGCGCTGCTCGACATACTGCTCCTTGGTATGCATGTTGGTGGCGTGGCCGAGCACCCAGATGCGCTGCGAGAGCACGCGCTGCGGATTGCCGGCGACGCTCTCGCGCACGTAGTACGCGATCTTGCCGATCAGCGCCGCGTCCGCCGGGGCGATCAGCAGGTCCACGGCTTCGTGCGGCTCCGCGACACCGGTCTCGGCGTCGGCGCGCGCCTGCGCTGCATTGTCGTAGCGGCCGGGCAGTCGCGTCTGCAGTTCCTCGAGCGAGACGTCGCCGCGCTTGCCGTGACTGCCGCCGTGCTCGGCGGCGCAGCCACCGAGGGCGAGCGCGCCGAGCGCCAGCACCCCCACCAGTGCCGGCAGTGCCGGCACCCGCCGCCCCGCCCGTGCCGGCTGCACCATCGCAGCTCGCCACGGCGGCCGCTCGCACCGTACTGGATCAGGCATCGAAGTTCCGCCATTCGACGCGATAGCCGCGCCCGAGGGCCATGATGCGCTCGAGCAGCGTACGGTAGTCAATACCGGCGGCGCGCGCCGCTTCGGCGAAGTCCTCCTCCCCGGTCAGGTTCGGATTGGCATTGGCCTCGAGCATGAAGATGCCGCCGTCGCTGCGCACCCGGAAGTCGATGCGCGCATAGCCCGAGAGGTGCAGCGCCCGGTAGATGCGGCGCGAGAGGCGGTCGAGGCGCTGCAGCACGGCGGGCGGCAGGTCCTCGGCGGCCCGCGTGGTGATCTCGTAGCGCTGCTGATAGGCGCGATCCCATTTGACCTTGCGCGTGGCGATGGCCGCCGCCGATTCGGGCATGGAGCCGAAGCGCATTTCCCACACCGGCAACCGCGTGAGCCGCTCGTTGCCGAGCACCCCGACGTAGAGCTCGCGGCCTTCGATGTACTCCTCTACCAGGGCATCGGAGCCGATCTGCTCGTGCATGAACTGCACGCGCTCGCGCAGGTGCGCGACGTCATCGACCACGGAGGCCTGCGAGATGCCGAGCGAGGCATCCTCGGTGGCGGATTTCACGAACAGCGGCAGATTCAGCCGGCGCGGCACCACGAAGCGTTGGCCACGCCGGAAGACCGCGAACTGCGGCGTCGGGATGCGGTGGAAGGCCAGCAACTGCTTGCACAGCACCTTGTCGCGCGAGAGCAGCAGCCCGCGCGGATTGCAGCCGGTATACGGCGCGCGCATGAGCTCCAGAAAGGCGACCACGTGCTGGTCGTAGGTGACGATGCCGTTGAATTCCTCCAGCAGATTGAACACCACTTCCGGCTTCCACTCGATCAGCGCGGCGCGCAGCTCGGTCAGGGAGTCGAGCACGCCGAGCGTCTGCACTTCATGTCCAGCCGTGCGCAGCGTCGACACGACGTCGTATTCGGTACGCCATTCGTCGATTTCCTTGGCGCTGTAGCCCTCGAGGGTCTCGGGTGGCAGCAGGCTGGTGTGCACGACGACCAGTGTGCGCAGCGATTTCATGCGCGCAGGCGCAAGCCGGGGCTGCGCATGTAGAGCCGGGCGAGGCTGCGCAGCATCGTGCGCACGGCGCGCAGCGCATCCCGTTGCGATCCGCGCACGTACAGCTTCAGGCGCTGGCTGCGATCGACGGCGATGCGCAGGATCTGATGGGCGACGTAGCGATCCACTTCGGCATCGCGAATGAGCGTCGCGCGCAGGCGCGCCTTGTGCGAGCGCAACAGACCTGCCGCGGTCAGCGCGCGGCTGCCGGGCTCGTCGCCGAAGACGCGGCACAGCAGGCGGTCGGCCAGCAGGCCGCGCCGGCTGCGCTCGCGGGCGAGCTTGCCCTGATAGTGCTGTGCCAGCGTGCGCTCATTCACGTCGAGCGGCTCGACGCGCGCGCGGCAGCGCACCGGCGGGCGGTGCGCGCCGAGCTCGCCGGCGAACTGCTGCACGAAGCGCAGCTTGCGCAGCGCCGGCCAGGATGCATAGCGGCGCTGCCAGCCCGACCGCGGCGCGAGCCACACCGCGAAGGTCTCGGCAAAGTCCTCGGTCGGATGGCTCTGCGCATACCACTCGCCCAGGTGCTGCACGTGGTGGCGGCTCGCCGGCCGGGCCCGATAGCGCGAGCGGTACGGCCGGGAGGCGGGCCCGAACAGCGTCCGCCAGTAGGCACGACGGCGCAATCGGTAGGCCGAGTCGATGGCGTGCCCGGCCTCGTGGCGCAGGATGCGCATGAGCCAGTTGACGTTTCCGCCCTCGACCTCGCGCGTCATCTTGCGCTCGAGCCGCATGAGCCGCGGATGCGCCAGATAGAACGGCACGGCGATGCCCGGCACGCCGTCGGGAGAGAACCATTCCTCGGATAGCCAGACATGGGGTCGGAACCGAATGCCGCGTTCGTGCAGTTCGCTATAGAGGCGATCGACGTGACGCTTGAGCGGCGAGCGGTGCAGATCGAGCTGCAGATCGCACATGCGAAGCCGCAGCAATTGCTCATCGGTCAGGCTCGTCCAGGACAATTTGCGAGCCCGGAGGGCGGGCCGACGGCGCGGGCTCGGGAGGGACGGGGGCATCGCCAGACTCTATCCAATCGTGGCCCCGCTGTCCGCGGCCGGCAGCCCCGCGAGCGCCGTCTTGAGGAGCTGCTCGGCCATGTCCTCTATCAGTGGACGGCGCGCGAGATGCTCGATCCACGAGGCCGGGATGGCGCGCCGGCCGTACAGAGCGCCGGCCAACTGCCCGTAAACGGCGCCGATAAGTGGCATATCTTCGCCGATCTTGAGAGCTTGCTGTGCACCGGCGCTGAACTGGGCGCCGCTCGCGAGCACCCAGCGGACCACCGACAGCACCCGTGCCGCGGGCTCGGGCGTCTCGGCCGGCCGCTGCCTGGCATCGGCCCGCATGGCGGCGGCCAGCGCGGCATCGAGCCCCCCCCAACCCGCGGGCGATGCCAGCGGGTACAGCACCCGGTCGATCGGCTCATTGCGCATCGCAGCGTGGAGCATGGCGGCCAGCACGGCACAGGCGTCGCACATCACCGGCGCCGCCTTGGCGAGCTGCGCGGCCCGTCTGGCGTAGGAGATGGCATCAGCGCGCTTGCGGAAATAGAACAGCACCACCGCTGCCACGCGCGAGAGGGGCGCGGCCTCGAGACTCGAGAGATGGCCTTCGCGCTGCCAGCGCGCGTAGCGCTGCCGCTGATCCTGCGGGTCGAAACCGCCGCTCTCGATGAGGCTCTCGGCCAGGCACAGCGCCATCGCCGTGTCGTCCGCCCAGGGCCCGAACGGCCGCTTGTCACGCATCGAGACACTGAGCGCATCGCCGACGGCAAGCCCGAGCAACGTGCTGTGGAAATGAGTACGCAGCTCGCGAGTGGCCCGCCATGCCGCGGCCTTGACGCCCGGCCGTCGGTGTCGCGGCCAGCGCACGATATAGGCGGCCTGCTCGGGAGTCTGAGGCAGCTCGGGCCAGCTCCCCGAGCGTGCGCACTGCCGCCAGAGCACATTGAGCTGCCCGAGCGCGGCCCTGCCCTCCAGACCCTGCTCGGCGAGATAGCAGCCTATGACGGTGCCGGTGCGCCCGATACCGGCGCGGCAGTGCACGTAGAGCCGCCGGCCCACCGCCAGGGCGGCCTGTAACTGCGACTGGATGGCGTGCATCTGCGCGATGCGCGCCGGGACCTGCGCATCGGCGATGGGGTGGCGCACGTATTGCACGTGCGGGGGCAGCAGCAGGCGATACTCGGGCAGCTCTCCGAGTTGCGTCAGGTCGAAGAATCCATCGATGCCGGCGTCCAGCAGCCGCTGCAATCGCTGCCGGGTCTCCTGGACCGTGGCGCCGGCAGGGGATTCGCCGGCGAGCAGGCTTCCCTTGACGACCCAGTAGCTGTTGGGCAGCGGCCGCTCCATGGGCTCAGACGGGCTCGAGCGCCGGGCGAGCCGGGGCGGCGCCCGTAGCGCCCTCGCCGTCAGCCATAGCGCAGCCCTCGACAGCCGGGCGCAGCGCAGCGAAATCCACCAGTCGTGTATCGGCCAGCGTAGCGGCCTCCACGTGACGCAGCGCCGAGAGGATGGACTCGGTGCGCCCCGGGTGCTCGCGTTCCCAGTCCGAGAGCATCTGCTTGACGGCGCGGCGCTGCAGGTTCGGTTGCGAGCCGCACAGGTTGCAGGGGATCAGCGGGAAGCCCATGCCGTGCGCGTAGCGGGCGATATCGCGCTCGGCGACGTAGGCCAGCGGCCGTATGACGATGTGCCGCCCGTCTTTCGAGCGCAGCTTGGGCGCCATGGCCTTGAGCCGTCCGCCATGGAACAGGTTCAGGAACAGCGTCTCGACGATGTCCTCGCGATGATGACCAAGGGCGATCTTGGTGACGCCGCGCTCGGCGGCGAAACGGTAGAGCGCACCGCGCCGCAGCCGCGAACACAGCGAGCACATCGTCCGGCCTTCCGGCACCACGCGCCTGACCACGCGATAAGTGTCCTGCTCGATGATGTGATAGGGCACGCCGATGGACTCGAGGTAGCGCGGCAATACCTGCGCCGGATAGCCGGGCTGCTTCTGATCGAGGTTCACCGCCAGCAGCTCGAACGACACCGGTGCACCGCGCTGCAGTGAGCGCAGCATGTCCAGCAGGGTGTACGAATCCTTGCCGCCCGAGAGGCACACCATCACCCGATCACCGGCCTCGATCATCGAATAGTCGTCGATGGCCTTGCCGGTGAGGCCGCGCAGCCGCGCGCCGAGGCGCCGCAGGGTGGCGCTGCGATCCGCGACGCCGCGCTCCCTCATTGCGGCCGCTCCAGGTACTTGGCCTCGAGATAGCGCAGCAGCGCCGCGGCGGACAGCGGCTGCCCGGTGGCTTGCCGCATGAGCTCGTTCACCGTCACCTTCGCCCCCATGGCGTGCACGTTCTCACGCAGCCAGCCGAACAGGCCGCCGAACTCCCCGCGTGCTATCTCCTGCTCGAGCGCAGGCACGTGAGTGCGCAGACTCTCCCAGAGCTGCGCGGCTATCACCGCGCCGAGCGCGTAGGACGGGAAATAACCGAATGAGCCGAGCGCCCAGTGGATGTCCTGCAGGCAGCCTTCGGCGGCGCCGCCCGGCCGCACCTCCAGCCGTTGCTCCATGCCTGCGTTCCAGGCCTCCGGCAACTCACGCACCGCAAGCTCACCCGCGAGCAGCCGCTTCTCGAGGTCGTAGCGCAGCAGGATGTGCAGCGGATAGGTCAACTCGTCCGCATCGACGCGGATCAGGCTGCGCTTCACGTGGGTCAGGCGCCGGTAGAGGTTTTCCGCCTCCCACTCCTTGCCCGTGACCCCGAAGTGCTTCTCGAGCAGCGGCCGCAGGTATTGCACGAACGCGCGGCTTCGCCCCACCAGCATCTCCAGCAGCAACGACTGGCTCTCCTCGAGTGCCATGCCGCGATCGCGTCCTGCCGGCTGATCGCGCCACGCCTGCGGCAGTCCCAGATCGTACATGGCATGGCCGGTCTCATGCATGGCGCCGAGCAGACCCGAAAACACATCGCTGCCGTCGAACCGCGTGGTGATGCGGATGTCTCCCGGTACGCCCTCGGTGAAGGGATGCTCGCTCTCGTCCAGACGGCCGCGATCGAAAGGAAATCCGATCGCACGCATGACCTCGACCACCAGGGCGCGCTGTTTGCCGGCTGCGAACTTGCCGCTGATCGGCAGCGACGGGCGCTCGGCCTGCAGCGCCAGGGCTTCGCGGATCAGGTTCGGCAGGCGGCGCGAGAGCGCCTTGAAGATCGCCTCGATGTCGGCCGTAGACACGCCGGGGGAGAATTCATCGACCAGCGCATCGTAGGGCGGCAGCCCCAGCGCCTGCCCGAGCAGCGCGGCCTTGTCGCGCACCAGGTGCACGACCTCCTCGAGGTGCGGGGCGAAGAGATCGAAGTTGTTCTCGCGGCGGGCTTGGGCCCAGTACACCTCGGCGCGTGAGGTGGCGCGCGTGAGGCGCGAGATCAGTGATACCGGTGTGGCGATGGCGTGATCGCGCGCGCGCCGCATCTCGCGCAGATTGGCGAGCTGCCAGTCCTCGAGCCCGGCAGCGTTGGCCTGCGCCCGGTCGAGCAGCCGCGTGATCCGGGGCGCGGTCAGCAGCGCGTGATGCTCGGTCTCGAGCGCCGCGAGCTGCTCACCGCGCACTTCGGCACTGCCGCGCGGCATCATGACCGCCGCGTCCCATCGCAGCAGCGCCAGCGCGCCGTAGAAGGCATGTAGACGGCGCCATTCCTGCTCGAGCTGTGCGTACGGACTGATGGACATTGGTCGGCTGCGGTTGGCGGCAACCGGCCCATTTTAGCAGCTCGGGCACGCCGCCCGGCGGCGTCAGTGCGGGCAGAAATGCGTGCACCAGTGCCAACCGGCACACCGGTGAGGCCAATCCGCGGCTACGATGCCGGCACCTATTGACAGGGCAAGCAGCAGCAGCAGCGTCACGTAAACGACCACGGCGCGCATGCGCCTCATCATAATCGCATAATCGGCACCCCGGTGGCCGTCTCGCGCTGCGGTAAGATCCGCGCATGCCGCTGCGGATCTGTTTTGTGACCTCCGAAACGACGCCGTATGCGAAGAGCGGTGGCCTGGCGGACGTCTGTGGCGCGCTGCTCAAATACCTGCATGCCGACGGGCACGATGTCCGGCTGTTCATGCCGGCCTACGCGAGCATTTCACGCGAGCGGTTCGATCTGCGGCCGGTGGAAGCACTGCAGAACCTCACGCTCCAGCTCGGCGACTGGCAGTACCGGTTCTCGGTGCTCACCGCCGGCGCTCCCGGTGCGCGTGATGTGGTGTATCTGGTCGATTGCCCCGCGTGCTACGACCGCCCGTCGCTCTATACCACCGACGCCGATGAGCACCGGCGTTTTCTGCTGCTCACGCACGCGGCCTTCCTGTGCTGCCAGCGCCTGGGGTTTGCGCCGCAGATCATGCATTTCAACGACTGGCATTCGGCGCTGGGTACGCTGCTCAAACGCACCGTCTATGCCGGGGACAGCCTGTTCCAGGCCGCGCGCACGGTGCTCACCGTGCACAACATCGGTTACCAGGGCGTGGTGGATGCCGCCCGTCTGCCCGACCTGCTGCCCGCCGGCGAAGCGCAGCGGCTCGATCAGAACGCCCTCGCCGCCGGCTACATCAACCTGCTGGGGACCGGCCTGTCCTATGCCGACCTGATCACCACCGTGAGTCCGACCTACGCCCGCGAGATCCAGAGCAGCGCGGAATACGGCATGGGGCTCGAGGGCGTGCTGCGCGCGCGCCGCGCGGATCTGATCGGCATTCTCAACGGCGTCGATTATGACGACTGGGATCCGCGACACGACCACTTCCTGCCGCTGCACTTCGATGCCGAGGGGCTCGACGTCAAGGCCGATCTCAAGCGGCGGCTGATGCAGCGGGCCGGCCTTCGCGGCGCGGCGCGTACTCCCCTGATCGGTATCGTGAGTCGCCTGGCCCCGCAAAAGGGGTTTGATCTGCTGTTCGATGCCATGCCGCGGCTCATGGCGGCGCGCGAATTCAACCTGGTGGCGCTGGGCAATGGCGAGCAGCGCTACGAATCGTTCTTCGAGCGCTTGCATCAGCTGTTCCCGGCGCGCGTGTATTTTCATCGCGGCTACGACGATGAGCTGGCGCACTGGATCGAGGCCGCCAGCGACATGTTCCTGATGCCGTCGCGCTACGAGCCGTGCGGGCTGAATCAGATGTACAGCCTGCGCTACGGCACGGTGCCGGTGGTGCGGCGTACCGGCGGCCTGGCCGATTCCGTGGCGCACTTCGATCCGGCCACGGGCGAGGGCACGGGCGTGGTGTTCAACGACTTCGACGCCCAGGCCGTGCATTGGGCCATCGGCTACGCGCTGGATCTGTACCAGGACGTGCCGAGCTGGCACCGGCTGGTGCGCAACGGCATGGCGCAGGATTTCTCCTGGAGCCTGCAAGTGCCGCGTTACGTCGCGGCCTACGAGCGCCTCATCGACTCATAGTCGCAGGCGGCCCTTCTGATCGAACGGCACGTTGCGCACGAGCTGACCGCGCAGATGCACCTGGCCGTACAGGCGATAGTCGACGGTGCGGTGGCCGAAGCCGCCGACCAGGGCGGCGAGGGCATTGCTCAGATCGGCCGTGACGTTGAGCGCGAAATCGGTTTCGCCCGATGCCGGCAGCGTGAACTGCGCGTCGGTGGCGCCTTGGGCGAAGGGCTGACCCTCGAGCTCGAAGGTGCACTCGATGCCGCGGATGGTGATCTCGCGGTCATTGGGATTGGTGACGTGCAAGGTCAGGCGCAACTGCTGTTGCTGCATGCTGCCGCCGGCGAAGGCAATGCCGGTGACCGTGAGCTGCGGCGCCTGCAGCCGCGGCAGCATGGCCGCGCAGCCGCACGCCAGAGTGCACCACAGCGCGAGCACGGCCGCGCGATGCTTCATGCTCATTGCCATCATGTTCATTGCCATCATCCGCCTGCGTCGCGCTGGTCTGTGCCGCCATGCCGGCCATACACCCGGTTCAACGCCGCGTAGCGCGCGGCCAGCGGCGCCGTCAGGCTGCCCTGCGGCATCCGCCAGGCCCAGTTACCCTGCGCCGTGCCCGGCGTATTGAAGCGCGCCACGGTTCCGAGCTGCAACAGGTCCTGCACCGAGAGCACGGCCAGTCGGGCGACCGAGGCCAGGGTGGCGCGCAACATGGCTTCGAGCACATGCGCGCCGTCGCTGCGTAGATAGAAATCGACGCGCGCGGCCTCCTCGGGGCGCAGGCTGCCATACCAGCCGAGCGTGGTGTCGTTGTCGTGAGTGCCCGTATAGGCCACGACATCGCGCGTGTAGTTGTGCGGCAGGTGCGGATTTCCGGCCGAGCCGTCGAAACCGAACTGCAGCACCCGCATGCCCGGCAGGCCGAAGGCGCGGCGCAGCTCCTCGACATCGTCGGTGATGACGCCCAGATCCTCCGCGACCAGGGGCAACTCGGGATGCTCGGCGCTCAAGGCACGAAACAGCGCCGCACCGGGCGCCGGCTCCCAGCGCCCCTCGCGCGCCGTGCGCGCGCCGGCCGGCACCGCCCAGAAGGCGCAGAGGCCGCGAAAGTGATCGATTCGCACCAGATCGAAGCGCCGCAACTGCTGCGCCAGGCGCGCGCGCCAGAAAGCGAAGCCGTCCTGCTGCGCCCGCTCCCAGTCGTACAGCGGATTGCCCCAGAGCTGCCCGTCGGCCGAGAAATAGTCCGGTGGCACGCCAGCCAGCAGCGCCGGGCGGCCGTCCGCATCGAGCTGGAACTGGCGCGCCTGCGACCAGGTGGTCACCGAATCGGGCGCCACGTAGATGGGCAGATCACCGAACAGGTACACCCCGCGCTCATGGGCGTAGTTGCGCAGCGCGCGCCATTGCCAGTCGAAGTGCCACTGCTCGAGCCGCCGCCGCTCCAGCTCCTCGGCGCATTCGCGCTCGATGCGCGCGAGCGCCGGGCGCTTGCGGCTGCGGAACTCCGCCGGCCATTCCCACCACGGCTGCCTGAAGCGCGCGGCCAGCGTCTCGAACAGTACGTAGTCATCGAGCCAGTCCCGGCTCGCGGCGCGAAAGGCATCGTAATCGGCACTTTGCGCGCCATCGGGCAGTTCGCGCCGATCGACCAGCGCGCCGTCGCCGGCGAAGTCCGAGCGCGCCCAGTAGGGCGAACCGCCGCCGCCCGGGGGGCCCAGCGGCAGCACCTGCCAGATCGAGAAACCGGCCTCCGCGAGCCAATCCACCAAGGCGCGCGAGCGCGCGCCGAGCGCTCCGGACTCCGGCCCGGTCAACATGGTGGGATGCAGCAGCACGCCGGCGCGCCGGCGGTCCAGCAAGCGCGCACTCATGCGCGCTGCGCGGTGAGCTGTGCCAGCATGTCGGGCGTCACGAGCACGACGCCCTGATCCGTGACGTGAAAGCGCGCGACATCGGCCTCACGATCCACTCCGATCTGCATGCCGTCGGGGATCTCGCAGCCCTCATCCAGAATGGCGTGACTGATGTTGCAGCCGACGCCGATCTTCACGCTCGAGAGCACCACCGAGCGGAAGATGTTGGAGCGCTCCTCGACACGCACGTTCGAGAACAGCAGCGATTGATTGACGTAGGCGCCCGAAATGATCGAGCCGCCCGCGATCATCGAGTTCACCGCCATACCGCGCCTGCCCTCCTCGTCGAGCACGAATTTCGCCGGCGGCTGATGCAGCTGGTAGGTCCAGATGGGCCACTCCTCGTCGTACAGATTGAGCTCGGGCGCCACGTGCACGAGCTCGATATTGGCATCGTAGAAGGCGTCCACGGTACCGACGTCGCGCCAGTAGTTCTGCGCGCGGGTCTTCACGTCGGTGAATGGGTAGGCCACCACTTGCAACACGTCGATGGCCGCGGGGATCACGTTGCGGCCGAAGTCGTGGTTGGACCTGTCGTCGGCCGCATCGGCGATCAGCAGCTTCTCGAGCAGGCGGGCATTGAAGATGTAGATGCCCATGGAGGCCAGCGCGATCTCGGGGCGGCCGGGAATGGTGTCCGGCTGGCGCGGTTTCTCGTTGAAATTCGTGACGCGGTTGTACTCGGTGACCGACAGCACGCCGAAATCACCGGCGCGCTCACGCGGCACTTCGACCACGCCGACGGTGATGTCGGCGCCCTTCTCGACGTGATAGGCGATCATCGGACCGTAGTCCATCTTGTAGATGTGATCGCCGGCCAGCACCAGCACGTGCTTGGGGCGCAGTGCGCGGATCAGATCGAGATTCTGGTAGACGCAGTCGGCGGTGCCGCGATACCAGTGCATTCCCACCTGCTGCTGCGCCGGCACCACGTCGATGAATTCGCCGAACTCCCCGCGCAGGTAGCTCCAGCCGCGCTGCACGTGCTGGATCAGGGACTGGCCCTTGTACTGCGTCATCAGGTAGATCTGCCGGATGCCGGAATTGACGCAGTTGGAAAGCACGAAATCGATGATGCGGAATTTGCCGCCGAAAGGCGTGGCCGGTTTGCAGCGATGCAGCGTGAGGTCCTTGAGGCGCTCGCCGCGTCCACCGGCCATGACCACGGCCAGCGCGCCGCTGGTCAGTCGGCTGACATAGCGGCCCGAGGAAGCACGCGATTGATGTTTGGCCATGGATCCTGGCGTGGCTGAGGCAAGGAATAGTGTACCTTGCAAGGCAATGGAACCTCTACGCTCGCGGGACGGTTAAGAGCGCTCCTACAAGCGTTTGAGCAGGCCGAGCTCGAGCGGATGGGCCAGCAGTTCGTGCGCCGGGCAAATACGGATCTCGAACGCAAACTGCCCGGACGTGGGCGGCGACGCCTGCAGCTCGTACACCGTAGCGCCGTCGCTGTCGATCTCCCCGGTGGCGCGCAGTGCGGCGCGCCAGACCTCGTCCGAGTCCTGGCGGAATGAGGACAGCGCGGGCAGCTCACAGCGGGATTGAGGCAGCACGCGCTGCGCGAGGAATTCCACGCGCACGTCCGCGGCACCGAGGCCGTTGAGCGAGGCGGCGATGCGCAGACTCAGCATGGAGGCCTTCGGCAGTTCCCGGGGCGGCTCGGACAAGCGGCGCAGATGCACCCCGGGCCAGAGATCGCGCACGCGCTGCTTCCACGCCGCCAGCGCCCGGGCGGCCTCGGGGTCCTGCGTGAGGCGCAGATGATGCGAGGCGGCGGGGTAGTACAGGCCGCGCGCATAGTCCTGCACCACCCGGCCCATGTTGAACAGCGGAATGACGGTCATCATGGCGCGCTTGCAGCGCCTGACCCACTCGGCCGAATACCCCCGGTCATTGCGCGCGTAGTACAGCGGTACGACCTCCTCCTCGAGCGCATCGAGCATCGCGGAGGCATCGAGTTCATCGCGCCGCTCGGTGTCGTGCACGGTGGCGCCGGGAATGCCCCAGCCGTTGTCCTGATCGAAACCCTCCGCCCACCAGCCGTCGAGGACGCTCAGGTTGAGGCGACCATTGACGGCGGCCTTGATGCCCGAGGTGCCGCTGGCCTCCAGCGGAGCGACCGGGTTGTTGAGCCAGACGTCGACGCCGGTTACGAGCCAGCGTGCGAGTTGCAGGTCGTAGTCCTCGAGGAACAGCACGTGACCGGCAAACTCCGGCGTCAGCATGAGCTGCTTGATCTCCCGCAGCACCTGCTGGCCGGGATGATCGGCCGGATGGGCCTTGCCCGCGAACAGCAGCAGCACGGGCCGCTCGGGATCGTTCACCAGCCGCGCCAGACGCGCGCGATCGCGCATCAGCAGCGCCGCGCGCTTGTAAGTGGCGAAACGGCGCGCGAAGCCGAGTGTCAGTATCCCGGGACGATCAGGATCGAGCAGCCGCGTGACGTGCCGCAGTTGCGCCTGGCTCAGCGCCTTGGCCGCGTATTCGCGCTGCAGGCGCGCCCGCACGCCCTCGAGCATGCGCGACTTGACGCGCTGCGCGGTCTGCCAGTAGTCCTCGTCCGGCACCGCCCCGAGCGAGCGCCAGAAGGAAACGTCGGACAGGCGCTCGCGCCATTGGGCGCCGAGCCGCTCATCGAAGAAGTGGCTCCAGGTCTGCGCCAGGAAGGTCGGGACGTGCACGCCATTGGTGATGTAGCCGACCGGGTTCTCTTCGGGCGGCACCTCCGGCCAGTGCTCGGCGCACAGTCGCGCCGATACCACGCCATGGATGCGGCTCACGCCGTTGAGGCGGCGCGCGCCATTCAGCGCCAGCAGGGTCATGTTGAAGGCGTGCGGCACATGCGGCGAGCGACCGAGGGCCAGCACACGCTCCATCGGCACGCCGAGTTCGGCCACTACGTCCTGGAAGCAGTGCGAGAACAACCCGTTGTCGAAGGCATCGTGGCCGGCTGCCACCGGCGTGTGGGTGGTGAAAACGCATTGCGCCGCGGCCAGTTCCAGCGCGCTGGCAAAATCCAGTCCGCGCGAGAGCCCCTCGCGCACCAGCTCGAGAATCAGAAAGGCGGCATGTCCCTCGTTCATGTGCCAGGTGGCCGGCGCCAGGCCCAGCGCCCGCAACGCCCGCACGCCCCCCAGACCCAGGATCATCTCCTGGCGGATGCGCACCGAGGCGTCGCCGCCATAGAGCCGATGCGTGATCTCGCGATCCTCGCCCGAATTCTCGGGACAGTTGGTGTCGAGAAGATAGACGGTGACGCGGCCCACGCGCGCGCGCCAGATGCGGGCGCACACGCTGCGGCCGGCGATGGGCACGCGCACGCGCAGCCACTGGCCGGCCGCATCGCGCACGGCCTCGACCGGCAGGTCCCGCGGATCGGTGTCGTTGTAGTTGGCGTGCTGCACCCCGTCGGCATCCACCGCCTGAATGAAGTAGCCCTCGGTGTAGAGCAGTCCGAC
>DATDHV010000074.1:0-3268 GCA_036521395.1 Steroidobacteraceae bacterium
GGTCAACGCGCGCCTGAGCTATAAGCCGGATGCGGGCAAGTGGGAGCTGTCACTCGTCGGGACCAACCTCGCCAACAAGCTCTGGTACACGCAGATCTTCGATCTGACCGGACAGTCGGGCGCGGATTACGGCATACCGGCCGAGCCGCGTAGCGTCTGGATCGAGTTCAAGAAGAACTTCTGATCGGCACAGATCTGATCGGCACAGAATCCTCGCGGCGCGAGCGCGCTACGAGGATTCTTGACCACGGCGTTCGAGGCCAGACGGCGAGTCGCGCCTATCCCGGTGAGTGTCGCCCGAAGGTATGATAGCGGCCAGGACGCGGCTGAGCGCAGTCAGTGCCAGTCGCCCCGCGACAACCCCCGAGTTCGCCAGTGCGTCGCCAGGCGCAGAAGGAATATCAGATGAGCTTTCCGATCTATGACGCGTCGGTGCCGGTCATGCTGCACGCGCTGAACAATCTATCCACCGTCCTCGACAAGGCCAGCGCTCATTGCGAGAAGGAAAAGATCGATCCGAACGCGTTGCTGTCGGCCCGCCTGTATCCGGACATGTTCGCCCTCACGAGACAGGTTCAGGTGGTTTCGGATGGGTCAAAGGGCGGTGCGGCACGGTTGGCCGGCGCTGAGGCGCCGAAGTTTCCCGACACGGAGAGCAGCTTTGCCGAGCTCAAGGCGCGCCTCGACAAGACGGCGGCGTTCCTGAAGAGCCTCGAGGCGGCAAAGTTTGCCGGCGCCGAAGAGCGTGCCGTCGAACTGAAATTCCCGCAGCGGACGCTCAATTTCCGCAACGGCTGGGATTACCTGCGCGGCTTCGTGCTGCCAAACCTCTATTTCCACAGTGCCACGGCCTACGACATCCTGCGTCACAACGGCGTGAAACTGGGTAAGGGTGATTTCCTCGGCAACGTTGGCGGCTGAGGCGGCGCTTGAGGGGGCCGCTCAGTGCCCGCCCTGAACCAGCAGTCCCTGCTCGCGGAGCGCGGTCGCGAGCTGCGCCTCGGTGCGCGCCGCCTCGGCGCGCGCCAGGCGCTGCAGATGCAGCGTGGGGCCGGTGAGCACCTCGAGCCCGCGCTTGAGCACGCTGCCGGCGGCACGGATGCCGGCCTTGTGCTGGTCGAATCGCTGGGAGGCAGAGTACTCGCTCATGCCCACGTAGACACCGTACGGATCGCCGCCGCGATCGCCGTAGTCCAGCAGCACGAGATAGACATTGCTGCGGCCGCGCCGGCCGCCTCGGAAACGCGCGGCAGTCTGGTAGAGCAGCGGCAGGAAATGCACGTAGCGCATCGGCAGCCACTCCGGAATGGAGCTCGCGGCGCGTTGCCACAGCCGCTCCATCGCCGCCTCGATGCGCGCGGGCAGCTCAGCGCGCATGCACAGCTCGTGAATGCAGTGCGCACCCTCCAACCCGTCGGCGCGCTCCAGCGCCACCGACAATCGATGGGAAAGCGCCGCGGCCGATAGCGCCTGCAACGGCCGCGCGGCGGGCGAGGCGGGAAGCCGCATGCGCGCAGGCCCTCAGGCGCGAATCAGGTCCGGCACCGGCGGCAGCGCAGCGCCGGGGAATACCTCGGCCGCGAGCGCGCGTGAGCTCACGTGCAGATGATCGTGCAGCACGCTCTGGATGACCGAGCGCACATCCATCGTAGCCCTGAGGTCGCGGCCCTGGTAAAGGGCGCCTGCAGACAGGCCGGGCCAATCGCACAGCACACGTCCGCCCTGGACGGCGCCGCCGAGCAGGAATGCCGCGGTCGCGGTGCCGTGATCGGTGCCGCGCGTGCCGTTAGCGGCGGCGGTGCGGCCGAACTCGGTCGCGATCAGTATGGCGGTGCGCGCCCACGCCGGTCCCAGGGACTGCTTGAGCGCGCGCAATGCGGCATCGAGCGCCCGCAGACGCTGTGTGAGCTGTCCCTGAGCCCCGCCCTCGTTGAAGTGCGTGTCCCACCCGATCGTGTCGAACACTGCGACGGCGGGGCCGTCCTCGCGCTGGATGAAGCCGGCGGCTGCGCGTACGGTCTCCAGGTAACGGTCGGCACCGGGCACTTTGGCCGTGCCGCCGCCCGCGGCCGCATCCATGCTCGTTGCCGCCGTGGCACCTGCCGGCGCCGCCGGCCTCATCTGCTGCGACTCCGCGGCGATGCGATCGGTGGCCATGGCCTCTCCCAGGCGCTGCGAGAGCAGGGCATCGCCGGCGTAGCGGTCGGCGATGCGCTGCAGTGTGTCGTCGTCGATCTGCGGCAGCTTCGAGGGCGACCAGGAAGCGATGGGCGCCGGCCCGCGCAACACCAACGGCACATTCTGACCGAGCGCCACGCCCCCCTCCGCGCCGTGCGCGATGCTGGCGGGCAGTACGCCAACGGCCCGATTGAGCCAGCCCGTCTGGCTGGCATGCGGCTGCGTCAGGCCGCTCTCGAGCACATCCTGACCGTCGAAGTGTGAGCGATCGCGATAGGGCGTGGCGATGGCGTGAAGGATCAGTGCCTCGCCGGCGCCGTAAGCCTCGTGTACAAATTCCAGCCCCGGGTTCAGGCCGAAGTGGCCGTCCAACGCGAGCGCGCCGTCCGCAGCCCCCGGCGGAGCGATCGCCAGCTGCTCGCGCAACCGCACGTAATCCGGATCGGTATAGGCGGGCACGGCTGCGAGGCCGTCGAGCGCCCCGCGCAGGATGATGAACACGAAGCGCGCGTCCGAGGCGGCCGGGGCCGCGAAGGCGAAGCGCGCAGTAAGCAGCCCGCCGCCCGCGGCCAGGCCGAGCTGCAGAAAACGGCGGCGCCGAAGCGGGTGGTGCATTGTCATGTCGAGCTCCGGAGTGGCGGGATCAGCGGCGCAGGAATTCGGGTGCCGTCAGCAGCAGTGTCAGGGCCTGCGCGGGACTGGCCGCGCGCGCGATGCTCTGGCTCGTCGACGGGCTGAGCGTGGCGCCGAGCAGTTGCGGCGCGAGCTCCATGGCATCGCGCCGGTCCGAGAGCTTCTGCGCGATCGCGTCGGACAGCTCGATGCGCTGCATGAGCGCCGAGGCGCCGTCCCAGTCCGAGCTGCGATCGGGCCATCCGGCGGGCGATCCCGGCGCGAACTGCCGCTGCCCGAGCTGCTGGAAGGCCGCTACCAGGCGCGGCTCGGCTTCCGGCGGAAGCGCCAGGCCGCGCCCGATCGAAAACAGGTAGTCCTGCGGCGTCTTGAACTTCGATTCTGCGCCGTCCCAGGCCTCGCGCGCATCGATCAACGCGGCATAGACGGACGGCAGATTCCCGCCGCTGCGCTCGAA
>DATDHV010000075.1:0-3948 GCA_036521395.1 Steroidobacteraceae bacterium
GATCGCCCGCTCCACCAGCGAACGCAGCGCCACGCGTGTCCGGGCATCGAGGCCGGCGTAGGGCTCATCGAGCAGCAGGATATCAGGCTCGCGCACCAGCGCGCGCGCGAACAGCACGCGCCGGTTCTGGCCATACGAGAGCGTGCGTAGTGTGCGCCCAGCCAGCGCCGCGGCGCCCACGCGGCGCAGCGCGCGCAGCGCCCGCCGTCGCTCGTCGGCGCTCACGGAGGTGTTGAGGCCGAAGGAGCCCTGCAGGCCGGAGGCCACGACGTCCAGCGCCGGCAGATGGCGCGGACAGATCGCCTGGAGCTCCGGGGCGATCAGGCCGACGCGGCGCTGGAAGGCGCGCAGCGGCACGCCCGGCTGCAGGCCCGCGCGCACGATGGCGCCGCCGCGAGCCGCGCCGAGATCGCCATGGATGAGCTGCAGGAAACTGGATTTGCCGCTGCCGTTCGGCCCATGCACCAGCCAGCATTCCCCACGCCGCACCTCGAGCGAGACATCGCGCAGCACTGCGGCCCCGTCCCGCCAGACGCTGGCGCGGCGAAGTGCCAGCAGCACCGGGGCGTCGGCGCTCGTGTGGCGTCCCGGACGTGCTCCGGGCATGCGCGCGTGATTGACGCCGCTCAGTCCATGTTCGATGGTCTCGCGCCGCGCGCTATGGCGTGCTGCGAGGCGGCGGCGGCTGGGAATGCGGCCCTGCGCAATGACGCGGCCGCCATCGAGGTGGCACAGGTGCGTCGCCGTCACGGGCACATCCTCGGGGCGGTGGGTCGAAAGCACCCAGGGCAGCGCCGAACGGCTGAGCCGCCGCAGCCCGTGGGCGATGCGCGCGCGATTCTCCTCGTCCAGACCCGTGAACGGTTCGTCGAGCAGCAGCAGCTTCGGCCGCCATGCCAGGGCCCGTGCCAGCAGCACCAGGCGCCGCTCGCCATAGGAAAGCGTCAGGAACGGCCGGCGTGCCAGGGATTGGATGCCGAGCTGCGCAAGCAGGCGGACGATACGATCCCGCTCCTCGCTGCGCAGCGGAGCGAGGGGGATGTCGGTGCGATGCAGGCCGGTGCCGACGATGAGCTCGGTGCGGTAGTTCCACTCATAGTGCTCGTAACGATCCTGGCGTTCGGCTCCGAGGTAGGCCAGCTCCTGTTTGACGCCGTAGGGATCATTGAACCACCGCTCGCCCAAGCGATAGCGGCGCGTTCCGCCGCCGTCCGGACTCGGCCAGACATCCCCCGCGAGCAGTTTGAGCAACAGCGTCTTGCCCGCGCCGTTGGGGCCCATGAGCACCCAGCGCTGGCCGGGCCTGATGTGCCAGCAGATATCGCGCAGCACCGGGCGGCCGGCGAGCGTGAGTTGGACGTGCTGCAGCTCAGCCGCGACGAAGCGCGCACCTGCAGACCCTCGCCTGGGCAAGTCCATCCCCCGAATTCCAAAACGGCCACTGTAGCACCACGGGCGCGGCGCTCGGACGCCGGAGTCTGCCGCTACGCACCGCCTGGCGGCGGTCGGCGCGCGCTGACGCACATATGAGCCGGCCTGATGGCTCGCGCCTCGGGCCACCGCCCTATGCTGCACCTTCATCGCCAACACTTCCGCGGAGAGTCCCATATGAGCGATCGACGCCAAGACCAGTCGAGCAGCACACCGCCGGCACGGGCCGCCGGAGACACCGCGCCCCCGAGCGGCGCCGTCCAGGGCGAGGGCGACTACGAGGCCGCGAGGCGATACCGCAAGGAGGTCGATGAGTTTCTGGCGCATGCCGACGTGGAAAAGGTGGCGCAGGACGCCGCGCCGAAGTCGGCGCTGGAGGCGCGCGAACTCGCGCTTGCCGAAGACCGCGCGCGGCGTCGCTCCAAGGGAGACGAACCCACCGACGTGGGAGCGATGTATCCAGGCCGGGGGCCGAACGAAAAACCTTGACTGATGGATTCAGTTGAGTTCGAGCACCGGCAGACGCGAGCTGCTCGCGCCGAGGGCCGCGCGCTCGCGTCGCAACAGCTCGGCACGCATAGCTGCGAGCTCCTCGGCATGTCCGCTCTCCACCGCAAGAATGGATTCGAGCAGCGCCTGGGTCGCGGGATCGCTGCCGCCCACAAACTGCAGGATTTCGCGGTAGCTCTCGATGGTGATGCGCTCCGCAATCATATCCTCCTCGAGGATATCGGCCAGCGCCTCGGCCTCCAGGCTATCGGCTTCGGGACTCCCCGCCTCCGGCGAACCGGTCGATGTCGCTAACTGGAGATTCGGCTCACCGCCGAGCTGAACGATGCGCTGCGCGAGCTGCTCGACATGGCCCTGCTCTTCCGCGGCGTACTTGAGAAACTCCCCACGCACGTTCTCGGCCACGGTTCCGCTCGCGAAGTTGGAGTGGCGACGGTAGCGCTGCACGCAGACCAGTTCGGTCGCAAGCGCCTCGTTGAGAAGCCGTAGCACAGTCCCCGCATTCGCCGCACAATCGGATGAGATCGCCCCATTGCGGATGTGCTGACGCGCGCGCCGCCGCATGTCGGCGACTTCACTCAGGAACGGGTATAGGTGTCTGCCCAGCTCCGGACCGTCGAGATTGGCTGCCATGGCCGGCCTCCCCACTCAAAGACATTTATTCATTCAATAAATACCAGCACTTAGCGAAAAATTCTGCGCACCAGGTAGCGATTTACGGCACCGCGCAACAAAGGCGTCAACGGCACGAGTCTGTTCACGATCGCGAACAGCCCGGGGCGCAGCAGCGCGAGGCTCAATGTCGCCCCGCCCAGCAGCACGCGCGCGCCGGCGCTCGTAGCCGCGCGCATGATCAGGCTCCGCGGGAAACTTTCGGGGCTCGGGGCCACCTCACCCCGGAATTGCTGCGCGAGTTCCACGATTTCGGCGCGCGAGCGGCGCAGCCGCCCGCGGGCCTGCTCGACCGGATCGACGCTGACCTCACTCGGCATGCGTGTCCCGCAGCGCCGTACCCGACGCCATATCGTTGCCGGCCAGGCTCGGATCGATGGCCGCGAGATGGCGCATATCCTCGCGCCATTCCTCTCGCAGCCGCTGGAACGGCCGCGGCCGGCCGCGCACCACGGCGGTGTTGGCATACCAGCCGCCGCCCGCCGCGATCAGTGCGAAGCCGATGCACAATCCGCCGATGGCAAAGAGACGGTGAGGACCGTCCCAGTTAGCCGCAATCACCCAGGCGCATCCCATGAGCACGGCCACGGTACCCGACGCGACCAGCACCGCCAGTCCCAGCAACTGTCGGCGCAGCTCTCGCATTGCAGCGGCCGTCTCGTCACAGAGCAGCTCGCCGTAGGCGACGAAGTGCCGGAACAGCGCCGCCAGCAGCCGGGAGACCAGTTCGAGCACGAAGCGTCACTGGTCGGAAGCTAGCGCCGCGATGACATTGCGGTCATGCCCACCCCGACGATCAACCCGATGGCCGCGGCGAGCCCGATTGCCGTCCACGGCCGGTCGCGTACATACGCATCCGCCTGCCCTGCCGCCTCTCGCGCGCGCTCGGTCAGGCTGTCGCTGGTGTCGCTCGCCAGACGACGCACGTCGCCCAGCGCACCGACCACCTTGGCGCGGGCCCGCGCGACATCGGCATCGGAGACGTTCCCGACCCGTTTCACCAGGTCCTCGACATCGGCGACGAACGCGCGCAGCTCATCGCTTGCATAGTCCTTCACGTTGCCGGCCCGCCGCCTGAAATCGCTGGCCGCATCCTTGCCGGCACGGTGCAGGGTCTCCGCTGTATCGTTGCTACTCGAATTCATGAACGTTTCTCCGCAGTTCGTTCGACACGTTAAATGTGTAGCACCGGGCCGCCGTCAGGCGCGGCCGAAGCCGTCGACCAACAGCGCCACCACGGCACCGATCAGGAAAAGAAAAAACAGGATGCGGGCAATACCGGCGGCGCCTGCAGCAATGCCCGTGAAGCCCAGGACTGCCGCGATGATCGCGATG
>DATDHV010000076.1:0-5062 GCA_036521395.1 Steroidobacteraceae bacterium
CGACTATCAGACGGACATCTTTACCATCGATCCATCGGGCGGTAAATTGATCTGGACCGGCATCACCCGCAGTGTCGACTTGAGCTCCACGCACAGCATCACCAGCGACATCAGCCGGGTGCTGGTGCCCGAGCTCACCAAGCAGGGCATTCTGGCGGGCAAAAGCCGCTGATTTGTCGAGGATTGAACGTCGCCGATCCCGCTGCACTGGCCGAGCGCCTCGACGCGCTGCTCCCGCAAACCCAGTGCACGCGCTGCGGTTATGCGGGCTGCCGGCCGTATGCACAGGCCATCGTGCGCGGCGAGGCGATCAACCGCTGTCCACCCGGCGGCACCGGGCTCATCGCAACGCTGGCGGCGCTGCTCGATCGCCCCATCCTGCCCCTGGATCCGGATTGTGGCAGCGCGGAGCTCGCCGCGGTCGCCTTCATCGATGCGCCGGCCTGCATCGGCTGCGCGCGCTGCCTGCCGGCATGCCCGGTCGATGCCATCCTCGGCGCGCCGCATTTGCTACATACCGTCCTCGAGCGCGACTGCAACGGCTGCGAGCTGTGCCTCGCAGCCTGTCCCGTCGATTGCATCGTGATGCGTGCGCGATTGCCGGTTCAGCAGGCGCCCACGGCATCCGACAATCGCGAGCACTTCGAGCGTCACCGCGAGCGCGAGCAACGCGACGCGCGCGAGCGCGAACGGCTGCTGGCCGAGCGCAAGCGCGCCGCCCCGCCGGCGGCCAGATGAGCCCGCAGCGCTGCCGCCGGATATTCATTCATCTGCGGGCCGCCAATCCGCATCCTCGCAGCGAGCTGCTGTTCGATACGCCGTTCCAGCTGCTGATCGCCGTCATGCTCTCGGCGCAGGCCACCGACCGGAGCGTGAACGCCGCGACGCGCGAGCTGTTTCACCGCGCGCCCACCGCGAAGGCCATGCTCGGGCTGGGCCTCGCGGGTCTCAAGCACCACATTCGCACCATCGGGCTCTACAACACCAAGGCGCGCAACATACTTGCCACCTGCCGCATGCTGCTCGAGCGCCATGGCGGACGGGTGCCGCGCGATCGCGAGGCGCTCGAGCAACTGCCGGGGGTGGGCCGCAAGACGGCCAACGTCGTGCTCAACGCCGCCTTCGGCGAGCCCACCCTGGCCGTCGACACGCATGTGTTTCGGGTCGCCAATCGCACCGGCCTGGCGCGCGCCGCCAACCCCCGCGCCGTCGAGGACGCATTGCTTCGGCTGATCCCCTTGGAATTCCTGCCGAACGCGCACCATTGGCTCATATTGCTGGGCCGCTACATCTGTCGAGCCCGCCGCCCAGAATGCCCGCGCTGCCCGATCTCGCGCTGGTGCGAATACGAGCACAAGACCCCGCCATGAGCCTGTTTGCCGACCAGACCCGGGATCAACTGCGCGGCGCCTATCGCGAAGCATGGCGCAAATGGCGCACCGGCCTGCCGTTGCAGCCGCTCGAGGCACAAATCGCCGACGTCATCGGCGAACACCCCGAATATCAGTCGGCGCTGCAGGAGGCAGCCGTCCCGGCACAGGATTTCCCCACAGGCGCCGAGAATCCGTTTCTGCACATGGGTCTGCACCTCGCGGTGCGCGAGCAGGTGGCCACCGACCGTCCGGCCGGCATCGCCCTGATCCATCAGCAGCTCGCCTCCCGCTACGGCTCGAGGCATGCGGCCGAGCACGGCATGATCGAGGTACTGGCCGCATTGCTGTCGCAGGCCCAGCGCAGCGGTCTGCCGCCGCAGGAGGACCTCTATTTGGAGCAGCTGCGCCGGCTCTGATCGGCGGCGGCATCGGTGGGGACACCGCGCACCGCGGCGCCGAGGCGGTTCACTCGATGCGGCTCTCGCCCGTTCCGAACAGGTTCGAGATCAGCCGCGCGAAGATGCTCAGCAGCAGTACGAACAGCGTGATCAGCAGAGCGCCGGTCCAGGCCAGTGACTGCCAGTTCCGATACGGGCTGGTGGCGAACTGGAATATGACCACGGGCAGGTTCGCCATTGGCTGGGTGAGCTTGGCGCTCCAGAACTGGTTGTTCAATGCGGTGAACAACAGCGGCGCGGTTTCGCCGCTGATGCGCGCCAACGCCAGCAGTACTCCGGTCAACAGGCCGCTGCGCGCCGCCGGATACACCACGCGCGTGATGGTGCGCCAGGGTTGCGCGCCGAGCCCGGCCGAGGCGTGCCGCATGCTGGCCGGAATCAGGCGCAGCATGTCCTCGGCGGTGCGCACCGTGACCGGAATGACGATGATGCCGAGCGAGATCGCGCCGGCGATGGCCGAGAAGTGCCCCATGCTGAGCACCACCAGCGTGTAGACGAACAGCCCGATCACGATCGAGGGCGCACTGAGCAGCACATCGTTGATGAAGCGGATCACGCTGCTGAGCTGGCGGCCACGGCCGTATTCGGACAGATAAGTTGCCGCCAGTATGCCGATCGGGGCACCGATGGCCAGGCCCAGCAACGTCATGACGATGCTGCCGTAGATCGCGTTGATCAACCCCCCGCTGCTGCCCGGTGCCGGGGTGGTCTGGGTAAACACCTGCCACGACAGGCCGCCAAGGCCACGCGAGAACAGCGTCCAGAGAATGGCCGCCAGCACCGCGAGGCCGAGCACCGTCGCCAAGCCGGAGGCGCCGAGAGCCACGGCGGCGATGATACGGCGGCGGCGCAGGTTGCCGATCATACGCGGGCCCCGCGCGCCTCGAGACGCAGCAGCAACAGGCGGGCGGCGGCAATGATCACGAAGGTCAGCACGAACAGCAGCAACCCCAGCGCGATCAATGAGGAGGTGTAGAGCTTGCCGACCGCCTCGGTGAATTCATTGGCAATGCTGGCCGAGATCGTGGTACCCGGGGCGAGCAGCGAGCCCGAGATGCGATGCGCATTGCCCACCACGAAGGTAACCGCCATGGTCTCGCCGAGCGCACGACCCAGGCCGAGCATGATGCCGCCGACCACGCCGGCGCGCGCGTTCGGCAGCACGATGTTCCAGATCACTTCCCACTGTGTCGCGCCGAGGCCGTAGGCGGCCTCCTTGAGCGACCGGGGCGTGGACAGGAATACCTCGCGCATCACCGAGGTGATGAACGGCAGTACCATCACGGCGAGCACGAACCCGGCGGTCAGCAGGCCGATCCCATAAGGGGGTCCGCGGAACAATTTGCCGATCAGCGGCGCATCGCCGAACGTGCCGATCAGCCACGGTTGCACCGTGTGCTGCAGCACCGGCGCCAGCACGAACAGGCCCCAGATGCCGAATACGATACTCGGCACCGCGGCCAGCAGCTCGATGCAGGTGCTGATCGGGCTTCGCAGCCACAACGGGCAGGTCTCGGTTAGAAAAATGGCGATGCCGAAGGCCACTGGCACCGCGAGCACCATGGCGATCAGCGAGGTGATCACGGTGCCGTAGAGCGGCGCGAGCGCACCGAACTGCTCCGTGACCGGATTCCAGACCGTTGAGGTCAGGAAGCCGAACCGAAAGGTCCTGAGCGCGGGCCAGCCGCCGTACAGCAGTGCCAGCAGCACGCCCGCCAGCAGCGCCAGTACCAGCAGGGCCGCGGCCATGGTGAGGAAGCGAAACAGCCGCTCCGAGCGCGCTTCACGCCGGAGCTGGAGCTGATAGGGGATCGTGACGGCGGACATGCCGGTACCTCGGGACCACCTGCTGTGCAGCGCCCGGGCCCAGCCCTAGGGTGCCGGCCAGATCGCTTTGCCGTCCACTTTAAGCGAATTGCGCCAGGTCTTCTCGATCAATGTCGTCAGGCTCGCCGGAAGCGGCACATAGTCCAGGCTCTCCGCCAGCGGTTGGCCGCTCCTGAAGGCCCAGTCGAAGAACTTCAGCGCCGGCCCGGTCTTGGGGTCCTTGCCCTCGCCGTGCATGAGGATGAAGCTGGCGCCGGTGATGGGCCAGCTCGCCGCACCCGGCTGATTGGTCAGGATCAGGTAGTAACCTTCGGCATGCGCCCAGTCGGCATTGGCCGCCGCGGCCTCGAACGCCTTGGCCTCCGGCGCCACGAGCTTGCCGTCGCGGTTGATGAGCCGTGCATAGGTCATATTGGTCTGCTTGACGTAGGCATACTCGACATAGCCGATGGCCCCGCTGGTCTGGGCCGTCTGGTTCGCGACGCCCTCGTTGCCTTTGGCGCCGATGCCGGCCGGCCACTGCACCGAGGTGTTGGCGCCGATGTTCTTGGCGAACGCCGGGCTGACCTGCGACAGATAGTTGGTGAACAGGAAGTTGGTGCCCGAACCGTCCGAGCGGTAGACCGGCGCGATGTCGAGCTTCGGCAGGGCGAGCTTCGGGTTGAGCTTGCGGATGGCCGGATCGTTCCAGCGCGTGATGTCACCCAGGTAGATGCCGGCGATGGTGGCCCCGTCGAGCACCAGGTCCCCAGGTTTGATGCCCGGAATGTTCACTACCGGCACCACCCCACCGATGATCTGCGGCCACTGCACCAGTCCGTTCTGCTTGAGGTCCGAGGGCTCCAGCGGCTTGTCGGAGGCCCCGAAGGTCACGGTCGATGCCTCGATCTGCTTGATGCCGCCGCCCGAGCCGATCGATTGGTAATTCAGGCCCACGCCCGTCTGCTGCTTGTAGGCCTCGGCCCACTTGGCGTAGACCGGATACGGAAAGGTCGCGCCGGCGCCCGAAATATCATCCGCCACGGCCGGCGCCGACAGAGCGCCGATCAGCGCCAGCGCGGCCATAGTCGCGATCACATTGACGATTCGATGCACGGCCTACTCTCCTCAGGGTTGGATTGTCGGCTCGTATTCAGCCGTGCCTATGTTACAGGCCGATGACAACGCCCCCGATTGAGGTTGCGACGCGCGCGCTGACTTAAGCGCGGTAGTCCGCCGCGGCCGTCTCATCGATCGCCGCGCGGCGCGCACCCAAGCCGTTGAATACCGGTGTGAGCACGATGGCCACGAGCAGGTTCAACAGCAGCGTGTAGAAGGCCGTATAACCGGGGAAGGTATAGCCACCAAGCGAGAGCGGATAGGTCGGCGTGAGATGCACCGCGACCGCCATCATCGTTCCGGCAA
>DATDHV010000077.1:0-2525 GCA_036521395.1 Steroidobacteraceae bacterium
CTGCGACGCGCCCGATCCTCCATGTCCGCAGTGCATTCATTTCCGATCTGCACCTCGGCTCACGCGAATGCCGTGCCGATCTGGTGCTGGACTTCCTGCGCCACGTTCACTGCGAGCAGCTCTTTCTGGTTGGCGACGTCATCGACGTCTGGAGTCTCCGGCGCAGCTTCTACTGGCCCCAGATCCACAATGACGTGCTGCGCACCATCCTCGGCAAGACCAAGCACGGCACGCGGGTGATCTACGTGCCCGGCAACCACGACGAGCAGCTGCGCGAATTCTGCGGCAGCAGTTTCGGCAATCTCGAGATCCATCGCGAATACGTCCACACCACCGCGCACGGCAGGCGACTGCTGATCCTGCATGGTGATGAATTCGACGATGCCGTGCAGTGCAACCGCGCTCTCACCGCGCTGGGTTCGGGCCTGTACGATGTGGCGCTGGGTGCGAACCGGCTGCTCAATGCGCTGCGCCACCGCTTTGGCTACCCCTACTGGTCGCTGGCCGGCTATCTCAAGAACCGCGTTGGCAATGCCATAAAATACGTGCGCGGGTTCGAGCAGGCGGCGGCCCAGCTCGCGAGACGCCGTGGTCTCGACGGTGTCGTCTGCGGCCACATCCACCGACCCGCCATCGTCGAGCTCGGGGGCATGCTGTATTGCAATGACGGCGACTGGGTCGATAGCTGCTCGGCCCTGATCGAGGACCGCCGCGGCGACCTCGAGCTCTGGCACTGGAACGATGCCGGCAGTGCGCTGCGCACCGCGAGCGTGCGCGGGTTACCCCGCGCCGCCTGAGCTACCTGCGCCGCCTGAGCTACCTGCGCGGCCTGGGCGGCCTGGGCGGCCTGGGCGGCCTGCGCCGCTGGCAATACCCGCCCCGGGACGCTGCCGCTCCACGTTAGTCGAATTCCGCCGGCAGTGCGGGGTCGCGCCGGTGCGCAAACATGCGGTCGATCTGCCGCGCGTTGGTGCGCCCCACGGACAGCACCGGCAGGGCATCCAGGTCGAAGAAATCCACGGCGCTGGTCTCCATGCTGGGCCGCGCCGCCCCGCCGATCAGTTCGCACAGAAAAAAGAGCTTATATATAGAGTACGGATGCATGCGGGGCCCGCCCTGGCGGGCATAGTCGTAGACCCCCGCCAGCTTGAACGCGCGGACCTCGAAGCCGGATTCCTCGCGCACCTCGCGTTCGACGCATTCCCGCGCCGACTGGTTCACATCCGCCCAGCCCCCCGGGAGCGTCCAACCGCCGTCGCTGATTTCGCGCACCATCAATACGCGCTCGCCGCGAAACACGGCGCCCCGGACATCCACCTTGGGCGTCGGGTAGCCCAGGTCCTGTTCGAACAGCTCCTCGACGCGCGCTGCCTCGGCACCCGAGCCTCGCGCGAACATGGCGGCGGCAATCTCCCGCAGGCGCTGGTAGCGCTGCAGGTCGTATTGATCGTGGCAGAAGGTCAGGCCCGTCTGCGCAATCGCCTGCAGCTCGCGAGCCCAGAGCAGCCAGGTCGGCTCGTCCAACGCGCGTCAGAGGACGGTCGCGACGCTCGCTGCTCTGTGGCGGCGGTGCCGGTGATGCCGATGGTGCCTGTGATGCGCCTCATGCAGGCTGGTGCGCAGCAACGGCGAGGCCAGAGTGGAACTGCTGCCCGTGGTGGTGGCATCGGCCGAGACCATGGGTGGGGCAACGAACAGGGCGGCGGCGAAAGCCGCCAGGGCAGCGAGGTGAAGTTTCACGATTATCCTTCGACTGGGTGGGTGACGGCGCTGCAAAGGTTTACACCCGCAGAGGCTGCGCATGTGAGCGGAACCAATCGTAGGTGCTGGCAATGCCGCTGGCAAGCGCGATCGTCGGCCGCCAGCCGAGTGCGCTGAGGCGCGAACTATCGAGCAACTTGCGCGGAGTGCCATCGGGTTTGGAGGGATCGAAACGGATTGCCCCGTTGAAACCCACGATATCCGCGATCAGACGTGCGAGCTCGGCGACGCTGACATCCTCGCCCCAGCCGACGTTGACCGGATCCTCGCGGGCATAGTGCTGCATCAGAAACAGGCAGGCCGCGGCGAGGTCATCGACGTGCAGGAATTCGCGGCGCGGCGCCCCCGTGCCCCAGACCTCCATCGCGTCCGCTCCCGACAACTTCGCCTGATGACACTTGAGCATCAGCGCCGGCAAGACGTGCGAATACCGGGGATGAAAGTTGTCTCCCGGCCCGTAGAGATTGGTCGGCATGGCGCAAATGGCATCGAATCCGAATTCGCGCCGATACGCCTGGCACATCTTCAGCCCCGCGATCTTGGCGATCGCGTACCACTCGTTGGTCGGCTCCAGCGGGCCCGTCAACAGGCAGTCCTCGGAGATGGGTTGCGGCGCGTTCCGCGGATAGATGCAGCTCGAGCCGAGGAACAGCAGCTTGCGCGTGCCATGGCGGTACGCCGCGTCGATGACGTTGGTCTGTATCTGCAGGTTGTCGCGCAGGAACTGTGCCGGTTGGCTGCGATTGGCTTCGATGCCGCCGACC
>DATDHV010000078.1:0-23237 GCA_036521395.1 Steroidobacteraceae bacterium
GACCCTGCTCGTTGAACGCACGGGACAGCCGAATCTCGTCGCGCGCTTGAGCTGGAATGCCGACACCGGTCCCACGGATCGGGCACTGGGACTATCGACGGGCACAGGTTTCAACGAGGCCAGGCTCTCGCTGCTCGCGACCAAGCGTCAGGACCCGCTCGTGTTTCTGGGTGGCCCTTACTACGACCGGTCTTTCGAGGAAGACGGGGAAAGACCAGGTGACAAGATCGGCATGACTGTCGGCGCGGCCCTGGCTGCGAGTCCAGAGACTTCGCTGCGCGTCGTTCTAGATCAGGAATTCGATGGGAACAGGGAGATTGGAGGGTTGGTTCAGCACGGCTCCAACCAAACGATCGGCATTCTGACTTTCGGAGCGTCGATGACGTTTGGGGCGGGTAAGTTCCTGGACCTCACGATTCAGGACGGGCTGACCAGCGATGCACCAAAAATGGCGATTGGACTGGGGCTCTCGTGGCGCTTCGACACGCCATGGCGTCATTAGCGCTACCGAGAGTTACGGCGATGGGTGAGTCGCGTTAGCGCCGTTGAGCCGCGGTTCCGCCGCTCGCTGGACCAGGTAGCAAGCGTGCGTTCGGTTGTTGGCGCCCAGCTTTTTCATGATGAGTCGGACATGCACCTTGACGGTGTTCTCGGTAATGCGCAGTTCGGCGGCGATCATCTTGTTCGGTTTACCTTGCCGCAACAGTGCGAGGACCGTACCTTCGCGCCCCGTCAATTGTGCCGCCAGGATGGGATCGCTGTGCGCGTCAGACGAGTCGTGCGGCGATTCGCTGGCCGCATGCTGCAGCAGCTCGGGCGGGATGAAGGTTCCTCCTGCCCAGACCAAACGTAACGCCTCGATCGCCACCATCGGACTCGCGGTCGCGGGTATGTAGCCCTTAAGGCCGTTCCGCAGCAAATCGAGCGCCAACTTTGGCTCCAGACAATCTGCCATCAGCACCAGCGGCAAACTCGATAGCATCTGCTGCAACGCGTTGACCTCGCGGGCACTGCGATCATCCGCGAGCGTGCTCGCACCGACGTTGAATGCCACCAAATCAAAGTCTTTCGCGGGGTTGTGATGTCGAGTGCCGAATTCGGCGATAGTGCAGAAGGGGAGCACTGCGAAAGTACTGGCGGGCACACTAGCCGGCGGCCACGTTTGCAGGAGGCACGCGACAGCATTACGCACCAGTGTTCGTGGATCTATCAGCGCGAGCCGTAGCTGGCTGGTCTTGTGATTGGGTCGGGCCTTTACCAATCTGGCGCTCCAGGTCACGGTCTGGAATCAGCCGCCGGAGCTCACAAGAGTCAGCGATGATTCACCTGTTAACCACTTCGATCGGCAGCAATAGCCAACGGCCCTCCCCTCGCTCCTTTGGTTGGCGCGCTACGCTTGTTGCAGTGCTATCACCCGTTAAGCTCCGATGTCAATAGAAACAACTCATTACGTTACAGGTATATTGCAGCCGCGCTGCAGCGCCGCCCCTATTGAGTGAGCAGCGACACGAAGGTGCGGCGCTTCCCGGACCGCTCCGGTGGCGTCGCATCCACGAGCCGCCATGTCACCTCGGCGCCCTCGAGCGTTGCCGCGACCGCGGCGGCGAGGCGCTCGCCATCTGCAGCCGAAAAGCGATTGGATGGCACGATGAGCAGCTCAAACACACCAAGCCGCAGCTGCCGCAGCTGGTAGTGGCGCACGACGCTGGCGCTGTCGTCGAGCCGGCCCAGCGCATCCATGGCGGAGCGCCGCCGGCCACCCGACAGCACGATGAGATCATCGGCGCGGCCCTGGAGTCCGCTCAGCAGCGGGAAGGGTAGACCGCAACTGCAGGATTGCGGCACGAGTGTGCCGATATCCCTGAGATTATAGCGAATGAACGGAGTCGTTCGGTTGCCAAGTACAGTGACGACAATCTCACCTTCCTCGCCCGGTGGGACGGGTCTGCCGTCGCGAACAATCTCAACTACGGCGCAATCCGTAGCGATGTGATAGCCGCTGCGCGCGGCGCACTGGAAGCCGATGTTGTCGGTCTCATAGGTACCGAAGATGTCCAGAACCGGGGCGCCGAATTGCTGTTCGAGCAGCGCCCGCGTATCGGGGGTCAGCAGTTCCGAGTCGGTAAATATCAGACGAGGCGCGGGCTGCAGGCGTCGACTGCCTTCGAGACAGTAATTCGCCAGCGTGCGCAAACTGGAGGGGTAACCTTGCAGTACATCCGGCGACAGCGCCTGCCACGTCGCCGCCACGTGTGCCGGATCAGTGGCGCCGGCGAGCTGCAGCTCGCGTATGAGTCCGAGGCGCAGCGTCCAGGACAATCGCTGCCGGGGAGACGCCGTGAGCCGCAGTATCTTGTCGCGTATCCGCCGACCGCTGCATAGATAGGCGCGAAGGTATTGCGCCTTGCGCCACTGGTCATAATTGCGGTCGATGAAGAAGGCGAATGGCTCGCCGCTCGAGCCAGAGGTGCTGATCTTGACGAGACGTCGTGGGGCATCGAGCGACATCGCCGCACTGCCCGCCGCGCGTAGTTGCAGTTTCGTCACGATGGGGAGCCGCACCAGGTCGTGCGGACCATTGATGCAGTCCGCACGGATGGACTGCGAGGCATAGAGGTCGCGGTAGAACGGCACGCTCGCGGCCGCATGCCGCACGAGTGATCGCAGCTTCCGGCTCTGGTCTGCGGCCAGCGAGGCACTGCTGCGCGAGGCATTGCGCAGCATCTGCGCCAGATAGAGAGTCCGCCTAAGCATTGCCGCGGTCCCTGAAGAGCTTGGCGAGCAGCGGTCCCGGGTCGCTGGGGCTGTGGACCGAGCGAACCCGTGGACCGCGCAGTTCTTCCTGCCATCCGCGCCGCAGCACTGCCCATCGGCTCGAGCCGGGCGCGCGCAGTTCCGAGAGCAGGCCCGCCAGCCATCGGCCCCCGTCCAGATAATGCATTCCGGCGGGGTAGCAAGGCTGATGCGCCTCCTCGAGACGTTCACCCAGCGCAGCACGACAGTAGAGCAGGGCCATGTTCACACCGCAGGCGATCGGAAAATGCACCGCTCCGGAGAATCGCGGGTTGATCTCCAGGATCTTCGCCACCCCATCGCGCGCGTCGATCTTGAATTCGGCATCCACCGGTCCCTGCCATTGCAGTTGCTTCAGCATGGGCAGCAGGCTCGAAACCAATGCGGTTTCGTGCGTGCTGACGGCTGCCACCGTGACGCCTACCCCCGGCGGCCAGATGCGCAGCTTGCGCATCCCGAAATGCGCTATCAGTCGGCTGGCCGAATCGAACAACAACTGCACGGCCCGCAGATTGTCTGTTGGCCCTGGAATGAATTCGCTGATCAGTGCGCCGCCGTGCTCGTCGACCACGCGCTGGTAGAGCGGGAGCACCCGGGTTGCTTCGGATACGAAGTGCACGTTATGCCCGCCGCCAACATCCCTACGTGGCTTGATGACGACCTTGTAGTGGGAGGCGGTTTTGAGGTACTGCTCGGCCTCAGCCGGGCTGAACGACTGCGGTCGGGCGATACCCAGGGCCGCACAGCGCTCGAGCAGGCGCACCTTGTCGTTCAGCGCTTCGAAGGCTTCAGGCGGCGCCAGCAGACAATGGCTGCGCGCTGTAACGGCTTCGCGGGCGTAGCAGGCGGCCTCGATGCCGCGCGTTGGAATCAGGACGTCCGGCCGTGTCCGCTCGAGCAATTCGAGCAGCGCCGCGATGAATCCGGGGTCATCCTCGCGCGGCAGGCGCGCGTAGGCGGTGCTGGCACAGCGGGAGCGCAGACCAAACGCGAGTGCGCGATCATCCGCGCCCTCGACGATCCAGCCGGCAGCCGACAGTGCCCGCATGACGGTCAAGCCGGAGTTGCGAGTGCAGTTCGTCACCAGCACCTTCATCTGATCTTCCTGCGAAACCAGGCGCGATGGAGAAAGAAATAAGCGCCGGCAACAAACCGGGTCAGCGGCCGATGCGGGCGATAGAACAGCCGGCTTCTCTGGATCTGGCAACCTCGGCGCCGCTTTGCATCCAGGGCGTGGGTGCCGTAAAGCAGTGTTTTCAGTCCTAGCCGGGTGGCCACCTCGGCGGGATGGTAGAAGACCAGATTTGCGTAGGTGAAGTCGTTTGGACGATCGATCAATTCCGTGCCGTACCACGCCATCCAGCCCACCGAACCCGAGCGCACCGCACCCAGCATGCCGACGCGGCGACCCTCGCGCAGCGCTTCGAACAGCAGGAATTCATCGCCGAGCAAGGTCGCCAATCGCGGCAGAAACTCTGGCTCGAACTGCGGGTCGACCCCGTTCTTGTGTCGGTAATGATCGCGCGCCAGCCGATAGAGCGCCTCTGCGTCGGCTGCCGTGCAGGGCAGGTGGCGAATGCTGACGCCACTGCGATGATTGCGAATGCGCTCCCGACGCGCGTTGCGCGCGCTGTTCTGGCTGAAGCCGCGAAGGTGTTCGACGTAGCCGTCGAAGTCGGTCCATTCGATCAGCAGGCGGGCGTGAGGATGGATGTCGGTAGCGAGGAAATGATGCGCTGCGAGCACGTTGCCCAGAAGGCTGTCGTCCTCGAGCACGCCGATGAAGGCGATACCGAGTCGTTGTTGCGCCGCGTGTAGTTCAATTGCATCGAGCAAGCGCGAGAGAATTCGGCGTTGCTCAGCCGAGTCTGCAGGCCGTACCACGACGGCGGATTCCGTGCCCACCGGCGTGCGGAACAGCAGGGTCGGTCTGCTGGAAGCACCGAGCCGGGTGGCGGCGGCCGCGGCGCGGCCAAAGAGCAGGGCGTCCAGGGCACTGTTGGTCTCGTTCGAAGCCACCGTTTCGCATAGGGCCGCGGCGGCGATGCCCGATTCGTCTTCCAGCATGAAGATCCGTAGCGGCAAGACGGTGCGGGCAGTTGCCGCGAGTGCCTTGAGTAGTTCGAGGCGCAACGCGGGATGACCGGATGCCAGACGCTGCCACTCAGCCGCCGGCAGCTGCTCGATATCGCTCTCGATGCGCAACCGTTCAGGCACGAATGCGTCGCACCCATGCCGAGCGCGGTGGCTCCAGCCGCCGCCAAAGCCGAACATCGAAGCCCGACAACGACCCCATACGCAGCCTCACAAGCATACGCAGTTCCACTTCGCGGGCGCCCAGTCGCGACTTGAAGCGTCGCGAGGCGCGATTGAACGCCAGCGTGAGGCTGTAGAAGCATGTGCGGCCGCGTCGGATGAGTTCACGCTGCATCGATTGACGCAAAATACCTGCGAGACGAAACCCGCGGTATGCCGGCGCCACGTACATGTCGAACAAATAGGCTTCGTCCGGTTGCAGCTCGAATACGGGTTGCCCCAGGCCTTCCGGCACCGGCACATAATCCAGCCGCGCCCAGGTGTAGCCGGCCAGCTCCTGGTCGTGGAAGACCCCCATGCATTCGGCCAGCGTCAGTAGCTCGAGATACACTTGCGAGGTGATTCGTCCCGCGAGCAGGCGCACGACCCCATCGACGTCGGCAGCTTGCAACAGTCGAAAGCTGCTGCGTGCATCCGGCGCCATCGCCGGCTCCGGGCTTCCCGGCTCCCGTACCACGAAATAGGGGTAGATGATGACCCCAAGGCGCGAGAGCCGATCCAATAACTCCTGGATCAACAACCCATAGCGCAGCCGGCCGAGCAGGCGTCGCCATATCTGGGGCCCGCGCGAGGCCGGCGCAGACGCTGCCGGGTCGTCATTCACGGTGCCGCCTCTGCGCGCAGCAGACGACATTGATCGCAAAAGATCCCTCGACGGCAGTTCGATCGCCAGCAGCCGACTTCCAGGTCATTGGCCAGGGCGAGGCGCGCCAGGTGATCGGATTGATTCGAGCCCTTGAGCAGCACCAGATCGCCGGCACGGGTGAAGTCCGTAAGCCATCGTGCGGCATCTTTGGCGTGCTCGAACCCCTGCAGACGGGCGCCTGCCGTGGCGCTGAAGTGTGTCTGCAGGGATTTGGCGCGGGCGCCGACCAGCAGCACGAACTCGGCGGCCTCCAGCGCCCCGGATACGCATTGCCGGTATACGCGGCTCGAATCGCCGCCGTAGTCGGAGATCGTGCCGAGCACGATGAGCCTGCGGGATGCGATGGCGTTGCTCATGAACTCAAACATGGCCGGCAGCGACCAAAGCGGCGCCTTCCAGTCATCGCGAACGAAGGTGATGCCGCGCGAACTCAGTTGTACGCTCATGCGTCCGAGCAACGGTTCATGGCGGCCGACCGCGGCCGCGGCATCGGCGAGCGGTATTCCGAGCTCGCAGGCCGTGGCGACCGCGGCCAGTACGTTACCAGCCTGATGCGCACCCAGCAGCTGCGTTTGCACCAGCGCCGCGGCACTGCCGCGATGAATGCGCAGCGCCAATCGATCGGGCCATCGATCCCGCTCGATTTCGCCATGAAACTCCGCCCCGCGCTGCATTCCGAAGGTGACCACACGCGCCCGGCATTGCGAGGCCATGGCAGCTACCAGGTCGTCGTCGGCGTTCAGTACGGCGAGGCCGTCGGCGGGCAGGCAGGCGATGAGCTTGCTCTTCTCCGCGGCGACGCCTTCGCGGGTGCGGAAGGACTTGAAATGATCTGTCCCGATGTTGGTGACAATTCCAACGTGTGGCCGCAGCAGGCTCATCATGGGGTCAAAGGCGCCGCGCTCGCTGGCGCCGACTTCCTGCACGCAATAGTCGGTGCTCGGGCCCGTGCCGATGAGCGTGCGGGCTATGCTGTAGAGTTGATTGTTACTGTCGGCGCTTCGAACGCAGCGAAAGCGGCCGGCCAGGGCGCAGTACAGCAGGTCCTTGGTCGTGGTCTTGCCCGCGCTGCCGGTGACGCCGATGAAGCGGGTGCCCCGCAGTACCGACCGCCATGCTCTCGCCGCTGCGATGGTCGGGCCACGGTAGATCGCCTTGGCAGCGGCTTTACCGCTGTGCTCCACGCGATCCAGGAGGACATTCAGGGACACTGGCACTCTCATGGCGCAGCGGATTGCCCGATCAGGCGGCAGTGATCGCAGAACTTTTCCCAGCCGCAGCGTGTTCGCCAGCATCGCACCTCGTGATCCAGCGCGAACGCAAGACGCGCCAGATGATCGGCCTTGTTGGATCCCTTGAGAAGCACCAGGTCCCCAGCCCGTGCGAATTGCTGCAGCCATGCGGCAGCGTCGCGAACGGTGTCGAAGGCGAGCAAGTTCTGGAGGCCCACGGCCCCTAACTTGCGAACCGCTGATGCCGCATGTGGTCCCACCATCAGCACCTGGTCTGCGGCCTTGGCGGCCTCGTTCAGGGCGTCTCGATAGCGTCGGGACGAGGCGCCGGGATAGTCTGAAATGGTGCCCAGTACGATCAACCTGCGGGCCGCGCGCGCCTGGGCCATGAATTGCCACGCCATGGCGAGCGACCATTGTGGCGCCTTCAAATCATCCCGTATGAAGGTGACTCCGCGAGCCGTCTCGTGCACGCTCATTCTACCGAGCTCGGCAGGATTGCGGCCCACGGCGAGGGCGGCCTCCGCAAGCGGTACCCCCAGCGAACAGGCGGTCGCAACTGCGGCGAGCACATTGCCCGCGTGATGTTCTCCCACGAGCTGCGTTTGTGCCAACGCGCTGTCATTGCCGTGATGCAGCCGCAAGGCCAGTCGATCCGGCCAGCGGTAGGTGACGACTTCGCCCCGGAACTCGGCCGGGTTGTGCATTCCGTAGGTTACGACGCGGGCACGGCATCGCGAGGCCATGGCTGCCACCAGGTCGTCGTCGGCGTTCAGTACCGCAAGTCCGTCGGCGGGCAGGCTGGCGATGAGCTTGCCTTTCTCGGCAGCAACGCCCTCGCGTCCGCGGAACACTGAATAGTGATCGGTTCCTACGTTGCTCACCACGCCCACCTTGGGCTTGAGCAGGGCGAGGATCGAATCGAAGCCACCGAGTTCGCTGATGCCGACTTCCTGGACACAGAATTGCGTCCTTGGTCCGAGCGTCAGCAGAGTTCGGGCGATGGGATAGACAACATTGTGTGACTCGGAGTTCTTGGCGGCTCGAAAGCGCACCGCTAACGCGGCGTGCAGCAGATCCTTGGTCGTGGTCTTGCCGGCGCTGCCGGTAACGCCGATGAAGCAGGTCGATACCAGCAACTGGCGCCAGAGTCGCGCAGCTTCGATGACGGGGCGGCGGTACAGTGCCTTGGTTCTGGCATCACCACCATGCCGCACCCAGTCGAGCAGTGAATTGAAGGCCTCGGGCACGTGACTCTCCGGCGGTTCAGCCGCTCGGGGAAACGGCGGCCTGGACCATCGTGTTTGCTTGGACCGCGGCGCGGGGAACGGCAGGGGGCAAGCGCAACTCGCTATCGCCATCGAGAAACTGGCGACACCACAATTCGAGTGCCAGCAGCTCCCACACCCGCTGCACATGATGGTGCACCCAGTGCGCAGCCTTGGAGCGCCTGCCGCCCAACCGCCGTCGCAGCCAGCCGGGATGTAGCCAGCCCCGCTGCAGGGTTACCCGGTCGAGCAGCAGCCCCGTGACCGCGTCCAGTCCCGAGTCCGTCGCCAGCCACCCTTCATAGTCGCCCGGAAACCCCTGTTTGTGTCGGCGCTCGCGAACCGCCTGCGGCAGCACGCCGGTCGCAGCCTGCCGCAACAGCAATTTCGTCCAACCCTGGCCCAGTTTGTCGCTGTACGGCAGCGAGAAGCAGAGTTCGACGATGCGATGATCCAGAAATGGCAGGCGCGATTCGAGCGAGAACGCCATGCTGATCGCGTCCTCGGAATGCAGCACCTCAGGCAGTCCCGCGCAGTGAAACTCCGCCCACAGCGCATTGTTGAGCCGACTGCGATAGGGCTTCGCTCCAGTAGGTCCGATCCAACCCCCCAGGATGCGATGTTTCTGCATGGGCCGGCGTGCAATCGGGCCCCCGCGTGCCAAGGGGTGCCGCAGGCCGTGCGGTGGAACCCAGCGCCTGGAGAGTTCGCCCCGGATAAGCCGTGGCATAAGACGGTAAATGCCGTTTGCGATCTGACCCAGTTCGATCAGGTCCCGACCCAAGGTCCAGCGTGGGTATTTGCCCGGCAGCCCGGGATCCAATCGATCGAGCGCGAAGGGCAGAATGAAGCGCTCATAACCGCCCAGCAACTCATCGGCGCCCTGGCCCCCGAGTACCACGGTGACGTGTCGGCTCGCTTCCCGCAGCACGTGCCATTGCGGGTAGCGGCCACGCATGGGCGTGGGCGCGTCATGGTGCCAGACGATGGAGCCGATCGTCGACAGGAGCTTCTCGGCGGTGGGAGTGACCCAATGAACCTGGTAGCGGGCGGGATCGTCCGCTACCAGACGAACATAGCGGCTCTCATCGAGGTCGGCGGCATCATAGCGAAGCGAAAAACACTGCAATGGCCGCCCGCTCTCGGCTGCCGCCAGGCGCGCAACGGCGCTCGAGTCCAGTCCGCCGCTCAGTGTAACGCCAATCGGCACGTCGCTTCTTAGCCGTGTTTTCACGGCGTCATTGAGCAACTCACGCAGCGCTTCGGGAGCATCTGGTCGCGATGCTTCAGTGCCAGGCTGGAAAGTCCAGTGCCGGCGCATCGTTTCCCGGGTCGGCTCAATGCAGAGCAGGTGCCCAGGGGGCACCTGGCGCACGTTCTGGAAGAACGTATGCTGATCCGCGTCCGGCGCTGCGCCCAGAACGTAGTCATGTATGAGCCCGCAATCCGGGCGACGCTCTTCCGGGAAACCCGCCAACAGCGCCTTGGCTTCGGAGGCGAATGCAATGCGGCCGCCACGTTGGGAATACAGCAGCGGCTTGATGCCAAAGCGGTCACGCGACAAGAGCAGCCGACGCCTCTCGGGCTCCCAGAAGGCGGCGGCCCACATGCCGTTCAAGCGTGCGAAGCACCCCTCGCCCCACAAGCGGTAGGCCCAGAGCAGCACTTCGGTATCGTTGCCGGCTCGCAGGCGCACGCCAGCCTGGCGCAGTTGCGTGGCGAGTTCGAGGTAGTTGTGTATCTCGCCGTTGTACACCATGCACACGGATCGGTCCGGCAGCCAGATCGGTTGCGCCGCCGCTGCGGATAGATCGATGACCTTAAGCCGACGGTGACCGAGCCCGATGTCGCCGGAGACATGCGCACCGACACCGTCCGGACCTCGGTGCACCAGCGCCTCGACCATCGCGTCCAGCACCCGGGGTTCGACAGGTCTACCGTCTCGATGCCAGATCCCTGCGATACCGCACATTCTACAGTGGACCCGAGAGTCTCATTCTGAGACCCGATCAAGGCGCGGGGTGGGCTCTTGGCCCACTTCAGCTTCATGCTGCCCTGGCGGCACAACCTCACCCATGGCGCATCGGAATATCGCTTCGTAGCGCCGTGCCGCGCCGCGCCAGGAAAACTGCCGCGCCGACAGCGCACGATTGGCCGCGGCGAATCGTTCACGCAGGGCCGGATTGGCGGCCAAAGTCCGTAGCGCCGTGGCAAGTTCCTCGACATTTTGCGCCGTGAATAGCAGCCCATTGATTCCGTTCTCGACCAATTCCACCGTTCCCCCCACTCGAGTCGCTATCAATGGCAATCCCATGCCCATTGCCTCCAGCAACGCCATGCTGCAGGACTCGGCCAGTGAAGCGAGTACGAAGATGTCGGCTGCGGCATAGAGAGCAGCCACGCCCGCGCGATCGACGAAGCCATGAAAGCGCACGCGTTCGGCGACGCCACAATCTTGCGCCAGCCGTTGCAGCTCGCGGGCTTGAGGGCCGTCACCGGCTATATCCACGGACAGATTTTCGTTGCCCCTCTTGCTCAGTGCCATGATCAAGGTATCGATTCCCTTCCGCTCGATGAGACGACTGACTGCCAGAACACGCAGGCCTGCTCTCGGCTCGCTGGGGGCGAAGCCCGCGGGCATATAGGTGCCGTTCAAGATGACATCGATCGCGATGTCGGGCGCGGATGCATGCGCCAGCTGACGCAAATTGGCGCTGTTGGTGACGACTCGATGTGCCCGGCGCCAGATGCGCCGCGTGATCGGCAGCAGGGCGCGATGCTGCCACTTCAGCGCGGAATCGTAACCGGGAACGTCGGAGCCGCGCAGGGACACGACGTAAGGTCGCCGACGATGCGCGCCGGGCATCAACGAGAGCAGGCCGGTGGGCAGGCTGAAGTAGTAGTGATAGACGTCATAGTCGTTGGCGCTCGCGAGCTCTCGCAGACGCTTCGCCGCGCATGCCAGGAAACTGAGGACCCCGATCAGCCCGGATTCGTGCACGCCACTGCGGTGGGAAGTCACGCGGTAGACACGGACGCCGTCTATTTGCGCATCGCCCTGGTCGCGGCCGAATCCAGCGGTCAGGAAATCGACATGATGACCGAGCACAAGGAACTCACGCGCCATCGCCAGCGAGGCGTACGCCGCGCCGCCTCCCAGCGGAGGAAACTCATAATTTACGAATAATAACCGCATAAGACCCGGAAGATGCGGCTTCCAGCAGGGCAGACTATACGTAGCAAGGGACGGGAAGATGTGACGAACTTCGAAGTTGCCACCCTATCCGGCCTCCCGGAGGCAGGGAATGGTCGGAACGCCCACCAGGCCACAAAGCCACCAGGTCGGACCGCAGGCGGCGCCGTCGCACTCATACGGCGTTGTTTTTGCCCCAGGCCTTGATCGCCTCCGTATGATCGCGCGCGTAGCCGAGCGCATCGCGTGCGCTCGCGAAGCGCTCGCTGACCAGATGGACGAGCGGCGCGTCGAGCCGGAGCTCGTCTGCCAGGTCGGCTGCGATGCGCACATCCTTGGCGAGCAATCCGAGTTGAAAGCCGCTGGCGAACTTGCCGCCGATGACGTGTTCTCTCAGCACCAGATCGGTATGGAAGTTGCGCCCCGTGGATACGTTCAGGATCTCGACCATTCGGGTGGGATCGAGGCCAAAGCGCTGCCCGGCCAATAGAGCCTCGGCGCAGGCGGCGAAGCCCGCCGCGGCCACAAAGTTGTTCAGCGCTTTCATCGCGTGCCCGCTGCCGAGCCCCCCGGTGTCGAACAGCCTATCGCCCATGGCGCCCAACAGTGGCCGGACGCGGTCGATTGCGGCCGGATCATCGCCGCCGATCATGATCGTCAATGTACCCTGTACCGCGCGAGACACGCCGCCGGAGACGGGTGCATCAATCAGCGTGATGCCGGAGGTCGCGAGCGCCGCGCCGAGTTGCCGCGTGCCCACGGGATCGGACGAGCTCATGTCGATGGCAATGGCGCCGCGCCGCAGCTTCTGCGCCAGCCCCTCGTGCAGGTACAGATCGCGCACGATCTGCCCGGTAGGCAACATCGTCACGATGATGTCCGAGGCTGCCAAGCCGTCGAATCCGTCGGCGACGCGGCAGCCATGCTCGGCGCCGACCTGCAGCGCGCGCTCGCGCACGCTGTCGTACAGCGTGAGCGTATGGCGTGCCCGCGCGATGCAGGCCGCCATGGGTGCCCCCATGGTACCCACCCCGATGAACGCGACGCTCACCGCTTGCTCTCAATGCGTCGCGCGAGAGTCTCGGCCGCGGCATTGAAGGCTTCGACGCCACACGGCACACCCGCGTAGACGGCGGTGTGCAGGATCGTTTCGCGGATCTCCTCGATGCTGCAGCCATTGGCGAGAGCGGCGGCGACGTGGACCTTGAGCTGATTAGGCTTGGTCAGTGCGGTCAGTGCGGCCAATGTAATGAGGCTGCGCGTCCTGCGGTCCAGACCTGGCCGGGTCCAGGTATCACCGAAGCAGTAGCGCGTGACCAGATCCTCGAATGGGCGATTGAAGTCCGTGGCCTGCGCATAGCGCTCCTCGGCGCCGCCGGGCCCGAACATTTCGCGTCGCACCTGCATGCCTGCGGCAAACGCCGCGTCCTTGGTTTCGTTCATCACTACCCCCGTATCGCGCCGCCGGAGTACTTCCGTCGGCGGATGTTGCTTCAACGCATCAGTTCGAGCGGCTTCGGCAATTTCGCGAGCAGTTCCTCACTGAATTCAGCATCGACGTGAAAGAAGAGCATGCGTGCAATCTTGTCGGAGCGATTCTCCCAAGCGTGATCGGTGCCACGCTGGATGACTACGTCGCCCATGTGCAGCGCCACCTCGGTGTCGTCAAGAACGAGAATGACTTCGCCCTCGATCACCAGCACGTAGTCGAGTGTCCTGGTCCGGTGCATGACGGTGCGCTTGCCACCCTCGTGCGGCGGATAGATATCGATGATGCGCAGCAGGTGACCCGACACCGGCATGATCGTGAACCCGCGTTCATTGGGTTCGCGCGCTTCCGTTGAGGTGAGCATTGGGACCGATCTGATGGTGTTCCAGATCTCGTAGAAGTCCGCACCGATTTCTGGGCCCCTCATCGGGTGATGCTGCGGGGGCGTGCCGTCCGAGAGGACAATCGATTTGCCGCTGCCGTCATGGCCGGTGACCACTCGGCGCGGGATCCTGGAATGGCTCAATGGAAGCTCCCCGGCTGGCTCTTTGAGCCGCCCCATCCGGCAAGTACTGCAGCGTACTGGACTCCGTCGACCTCAAATGTCATGGGACCCGCGACCACACCGGTCCCCGTGGGCTGTGACCACAATCGCTCGCCGTTGTCATCCAGTTCGCCGGGTCCGAAGCCGGATGTCGGAGCCGGCTCTCGCCGACGGCGGCTGGCCCCGCGAACGCAGCCATGGGCCTGAGGGTCACGAATAGGATTGCGCTGGCAATGCACGCGCACACAAGGACTCGTTGCAAAATGGCAGTCTCCCGCTGGACTACGGTGTTCGATGGGTACCGAAGAGCGCAAACGTATGTCATTCTTGGGCGGACTGGCAATACGTTTGCGGGGCGGCGCTCCGACCGCTGCGGGAGGATTGCATGCGGCTCTGGCTGTGTTTCGCGATCGCCATCGGCCTGTTGGCGACCGAGGTTCCATCGCCGGCCACGGCGGCGTCGCAGCGGGGCTGCGCCCCCGCGGGCGAGCTGCACTTCATCTGCGGCCCGCATCATCCCGAGGACCTGGTGCTGATTCCCGGTACGCAGTGGATTATTGTCAGTGGCATGGGCGGCGCCCTGCCGGGCTCGCCACCGGGGCCGGGTGATCTCTACCTGCTGAACGCGGCGACCAAGCGCTGGCACTCGATCGCCCGGGCCTCGCTCGCGGCGGTGAGGCGCAATCGGCTCTACCGCAAATGCCCTGCGCCCGACCCCGCGCAATTCATCTCGCACGGCCTGGCGCTGCGTGTGGGTGGCCACGGACGGCACACGCTGTACGCCATCAACCACGGCGGTCGCGAATCGGTCGAGATATTCGACATCGATGCGCGTGGCGCGGAACCGCGACTCAGCTGGGCTGGCTGCGCTGTGCTCTCGGCCAGCGCCTGGCTCAATGCGGTGGTGCCGCTGCCGGGCGCGGGCTTCATTGTCACGAGCACCTTCGATCCCAAGGATCCCGAGGCGCAGTCCAAGATGTCGAATGGGCAGTACGCCGGCGCCGTGTATGAATGGCAGCCCGGCCGCGGCTTCGCGCCGCTGGCGGGGGCTGACCACACGGGGGATAACGGGGTGGCGATCTCGCCCGACGGCCGCTGGCTCTACTTCAATTGGTTTTTCGGCCGCAAGGTCGTTCGCGTCGCGCGTGAGGGTGATGCTGCGCCTGCGACGGCAGTGCTGGATTTTCTGCCCGACAACATCGACTACGCACCGGACGGCAACTTGTATGTGACTGGCCAGAACGCCGATCCGAAACAACTCCTGCACGATTGTGCGGGCGGTACCTGCCGCCATGGTACGACGATTGTGAAGCTCGATCCGGTAACCATGAGCACGCGAGTGGTCGCGCGGCTGGAGCCGAACCCGACGTTCAGCGACGGAACGACCGCATTGCAGGTTGGTGACACGCTTTTTCTGGGTAGCTATCGGGGCGACGCCGTTGCCTACATGAAAGTGCAGCAGAATGAGCAGCAGCGCGCCAGTTGCATCATCACGGGGGCCTGTAATCAACCAGGTCGGCCTGCGCCACCGCCGCCGCCTGACGTGTGGGGTGCACTCGCGGTTTCGGCGTCGACGCTGAGCTGGGGCGCGTCCTGGACGCCGACGCGGAAGGACGCGGCGGCGCCAGCCTCGCATCCGTATGCGGCCCCCACCGGGCAGACCGGTGGTCCGTCGAAGAGGTAAATGCACCCGCGCGGCAGCACGGGCCCATCTGTCATGGCTCACATCGACCATCCGGACCGGGCCGCGACCTCGGACGATGCCACTCCCGGCTCCGATGACCGCCGACGCTTCCTGCAACAATCGGGCGCCAGCGTTGGCGTCGCGGCGGCGCAGCTCGCAGTGCCGGCATCGCTGGCCCATGCGGCCGCGTTCGCCGGCCTCGCGCCGCGTTCCGTCATCGCGCACACGAGCGCCGGAGCCGTGCGAGGCACCATCGATCAGGGGGTGAACGTCTTCAAGCGCGTGCGCTATGGATCTGACACGGCCCACCGGCGCTTCATGCCGCCCCTGCCTCCGGATCGCTGGATCTCCGTTCAGGACGCGACGGTCTACGGTCCCGCATGTCCGCAAAGTGGGTCGATGAAGGAGCCGTCGAGCGAGGATTGCCTCTTTCTCAATGTCTGGACGCCAGGCCTGCGCGACCGTGGTTCTCGCCCCGTGCTTTTATACATCCATGGCGGCGCCTATTCGCACGGCTCGAGTTCCAGTCCGCTGTATGATGGCACGCGGCTCTGCCGGCGCGGCGACGTAGTCGTCGTGACCGTAAATCATCGACTCGACGCGTTCGGCTATCTGTACCTCGCGCGCCTCGGCGGGCCGGAGTTGGGCGATTCCGGAAACGCCGGACAACTCGATCTGGTGCTCGCGCTCCAATGGGTGCGCGACAACATTGCCGAATTCGGGGGCGATCCGACTCGCGTGATGCTTTTCGGCCAGTCGGGCGGCGGCGCGAAGATTGCCACGCTCATGGCGATGCCCGCGGCGCAGGGACTGTTTCGGCGGGCGGCGACCATGAGCGGCCAGCAGCTCACGGCCTCCGGTCCGCTACATGCGACGGAGCGCGCGCGAGCCTTCCTGAGCGCCCTGCAGCTCTCCGGCGAGCATGTGGACCTGCTCAGGGAGCTGCCCGCCGAGCGCCTGGTCGAAGCGCTCGAAACGGTCGATCCGATCATCGGTGAGGGTGCGCTGTACTTCGGACCGGTGCTGGATGAGCGCTCGCTCCGTCGCCATCCTTTCTATCCTGACGCTCCCCCCAATTCAACCGGCGTGCCCATGATCATCGGCAACACCCATGATGAGACGCGCAATCTGATCGGCGCGGCCCATCCGCAAACGTTCGCGCTGAGTTGGGAGCAGCTGCCGCAGGAGCTCGCCGACAACATGCGCGTTGACATCGCGCCGGAGTTTGTCGTTGCCGAGTATCGCAAGCTGCACCCGCAGGCCTCGCCGAGCGATATTTTCTTCTCGGCTACCACTGCGAGTCGATCGTGGCGCAGCGCCATAGTCGAAGCGGAGCTGCGCGCGCGTCAGGGCTCGCCCGCCTACGTCTACCAGCTCGACTGGAAATCCCCGAAGGACGGCGGCAAATGGGGCGCCCCTCACGCCCTCGACATTCCACTGGTATTCGACAATCTGGACAAGGAGGGCTCGATAACCGGCACTGGAGCCGGGGCTCAGCGTATGGCGGATAGAATGAGCGAAGCATTCCTCGCGTTCGCGCGCACTGGGGATCCGAATAACCGGGGCCTGCCTCGGTGGGAGCCCTACCAGCTTCCGCGGCGTCAGACCATGGTGCTCGACGAGTCCTCGCGGCTCGTTGATGACCCGCGGGGCCCCGAACGACGCCTGTTTGCGAAGGTGCCTTTCACCCAGCAGGGGACGTGAGCATCGGGGATTTGCGATCTGATCAGCGCGCCAGCCAGCCTCCGTCGACCGGCAGGATGGCGCCGTGCACGTAGTCGGAGGCCGCTGAGGCGAGAAACACCGCCGCGCCACCCAGGTCTTCGGGCCCGCCCCAACGGCCCGCGGGGATACGGCTGAGTATCTCGCGATTGCGAATCGCGTCGTCCCTGAGCGCCGCTGTGTTTCGAGTGGCAATATATCCCGGTGCGATCGCATTCACGTTGATTCCCTTCGCCGCCCACTCGTTCGCGAGTAGTCGCGTGATGCCCATGACGCCACTCTTGCTTGCGGTGTAGGACGCAACGCCGATACCTCCCTGGAAGGAAAGCATGGATGCGATGTTGATGACCTTGCCGCGCCCACGCGCTGCCATGTTCCGAGCCGCAGCCTGCGAGAGAAAGAACACAGTCTTGAGATTGACGTTCAGGACCGCGTCCCAGTCCGCCTCCGAGAAGTCCAATGCCTCGCCCCTCCGAATGGTGCCGGCGTTGTTGACCAGAATGTCGACGGCGCCGATTTGCCCGCTCACCTCCTGAACGATGTCCCGGCAGCCAGCGGTCGAGCCAAGATCCGCCTGAAGCGCGAAAAAGCGCCGCCCCAGTGCATGCACGCGCTCGCCGGTTTGAGCAGGTGAGCTGCGCCCCACGGCCGCGATATCGGCCCCTGCCGTGGCGAGCGCAATGGCAATCCCCTGGCCGATTCCTGAGTTGGCCCCGGTGACGAGCGCCACGCTGCCGGCCAAAGAGAAGGGCATTGCGCTCACCTGAGCGTCGGCGTCGGTACGGAATCCATGTCCCGGTAATCCTGATTGTCGCCTGCCATCGCCCAGATAAACGCATATCGGCTCGTGCCCACGCCCGTGTGGATAGACCAGGGAGGTGAGACGACAGCCTGCTCATTTGCCACGACGATGTGGCGCGTCTCGCTTGGACGGCCCATGAAGTGGAACACGCGATCATCCGGCTTCATGTCGAAATAAAAGTAGCTCTCCGAGCGGCGGTCGTGCAGATGGCACGGCATGGTGTTCCATACGCTGCCAGGCTCGAGTGTCGTGAGACCGAGGAGAAGCTGCGAGGATTTGCAGACCTCCGGATGAATGTATTGATAGATGGTGCGCTGATTCGACGTCTCGAGCGCGCCGAGCTTCATCGGCTTCGCCTCGTCCATCGCGATCTTCGTGGTCTCGAGGCGTGCATGCGCCGGGGCGCTGACAAGGTAGTATTTGGCGGGAGCTGAAGGGTCGCGTGATTCGAACACGACGTCCGCGCTGCCCTGCGCAACGTAGAGCCCGTCGCGGGACTTCAGCTCGTAGGCGCGACCTTCGATGCTGACCCGGCCCGCAGCCCCGACATTTATGATGCCGAGCTCGCGACGTTCGAGGAATGAAGCGGACCCGACCTGGCGCGTCGCCTCGAGCGCGAGCGGTTCCCCCACGGGGGCCGCGCCACCGACGATCATACGCTCGACGTGGCTGTAGTGCAGTCGGATCTCGCCCGCCACGAACAACTCGGTCAGGAGATAGTGAGCACGCAGCGCAGTCGTATCGAGCCCGCCGATCATGTCGGGATGGGTGGCCTGAAGAATGTTCAACCTCATGCGAGCCTCCTTGGCTCAGGCGCGTCCGTCGCGCACGTCCGAGATGACGGTGTTGTACGTGCGATCACCAATGCGCACGTTCTGCAATATGACGTCGCGCACGTTGTAGGCGTAAATCGGCCCCGGCACGGACGGGCTGGCCGGCCCTCGGGCGGTCGGCGAACCAAAGTCGCAATCCGAGATCGTGATATTCTGGATGGGGACGATTGGCGGCGCGGGCTGAGGACCGTTGTAGTCGGAAGTCACGGGGCCCTGTATGACGAGCGCCTGGAAGCACGATCCCGTGACGCCATTGAGCGTTACGTCCCGGGCGCGCACGTTGGCGATGTGAATGTTGCGAAGAGCTGGCGGGCGTGTGCGAAGCGCATCGCCGGCCGGCATGTAGTCGCAGTCTATTGTGATAAGCCCGCCCTGAGCGCTCGAGGGATTGGCGGCCGATCGGGTAGCAACGCCCACTGGGACGGTCTTGTTGATTGGGCTGCCTGCCAGCAGACTGCTTGCGTAGTTGGCGCCGTGCAGGCAGACCCCGTGCGGCAGGTCGATGTCCCGGATATGGACATTCTCGACCGTACCGCCGCGATTCAGGTTGCTCTTGATGCGGATTGCGATATTCAGCGGATTGGAAGCCCAGTTGCTGTTGCGCATTGTGAGGCCGCGCGCATAGACGCCGCGGACTCCGCCGCCCACCAGGCTGCCGAGTGCCAGACCGCCATGGCCGGAATTCATGATGCAGTGTTGAATCACGTGATCTTGCGCCGGTCCGAGTCCGACGTCGCGATCCTTACCGGAGTCGATCGCGATGCAGTCGTCTCCTGTATTGAATGTCACTGCCTCGCACAGCACGTTATGGCAGGAATCCGGGTCGAAGCCATCGTTGTTAGGGCCGATGCTGTCGGCGGTCACGCCGCGGATGAGTACGTTGGTGCAGCCTGTCGGATGATGCTGCCAGAACGGGGTATTCTGCGTGCAGTAGTTCTGCAGCAGCACGTCGGTGCAGCCGAGAAGCTCGATCATGCATGGCCTCAGGTAGTGTCCGAGACCGAAAACCCGATGCTCGGCGGCTACGCCGGCTTCGGACAGAGCCGGCAGGTAGCTCTCATCGCGCTGCCAGGGAGTCTGGGGATCGGTGAGCCTGCCATAGAGTTCCGTCGGCAGGTCCGGCACGATTTCACGCAGATCGCGATTGTTCGGGTTGGTATACGCCTGCGATGGCGTCGCGGCGTCGACGCAGCCGTACTTGCCGGCGATGCCCTTGTATGTCCACCAGCAGGTGCTGGTGCTCCCACTGCCGGCGAACGCAGTCATGGCCTGCCCGTTGAGCACCGAGGACGGTCCTTCACCGGTGAGTGCTATGCGCGTGGCGTTGCGCGCGTACACCGGCGAGCCGAAGCTCAGGCAATCGTTGCCCTGCCAGCGACAGTAATACAGCCGCCCATTGGGGCCGCAGTCGAACGGCCCGTCCTTGGCATAATCGCGCGGTCGCGGGCTGAAGTAGATCGTGCAGCGTGCTGCCAGATGAAAGTTGACGTGGCTGAGTAGCACGATCGGCCCCGCGCAGTACCAATTTCCGGCGGGGACGAGCACGCGGCCGCCGCCGGCCGCGTTGCAGGCGGCGATGGCCGCGAGGAATGCGGGGCGGCAGTCGAACGAATCGGGCGCCGCGGTTCGCTCGGCACCGGCGCTGAGCGGCGACGGCAGCGCACCGGTGTAGGGGTTACTTTGCGCAATCACGCGGCATCGCCGAGCGCCAAAGTGCGTGACCGGGAAGCTAGCGGCCGGAAATGTCGCCGCGGTGAGATGTCGCAGCGAGCGGATAATGGTGGTGGCAACGCCGTGGACGCCCCAGATCGGATCGGTCGGCCCTGTCGACTTGAGCGTCGAAATGCTCGCGGTGGCGGTGGCGGTAGTGCGCTGCGCGCCAAAACCACAGAGTGCGCTACCGAGCGCTGCGCCACCGCACGCTACGAATCCACGACGCGACAAGCCGTGCGAACGCATCATTCACTACTACGATCGGGGGAGCATGGCGCGCCGCGAGCCCGCGATGCTGGTGTTGGAACCGACGCGCGCAGGCGCCAAGCGCGGCGAGAGTACGTGGACGACGAGTAGTGCCAGGACGTAGGCCGAGCCGCCCAGGGCGAAGATCGGTGCGAAGCTACCCACACGGTCGAGCACCCATCCCGTGTATTTCGAGAGCAACATGCCGCCGACTGCACCGGCGGTGCCGCCAATGCCGACCAGCGATCCTACGGCTTGGCGCGGAAAGACGTCGGATGGGAACGTGAACAGGTTGCAGGAGAATCCCTGGTGCGCTGCGGTGGCAAGGCCCACGATGGCAACTGTTATCCACAGGCTGTCGACATACGAGGCCACGACGATGGGCATGACCAGCACCGCACACAGCAGCATCGTCCACTTGCGGGCGGCGTTGAGGGTGAAGCCGGCGCGCAGCAGCCGGGAGGACATCCACCCGCCGGCGACGCTGCCCAAATCCGACACCACGTAGATCGCTACGAGCGGCGGACCGAATGTCCTGAGATCGAGGTGGTGACGCTTGACGAGGAAGTCGGGCAGCCAGAACAGGTACATCCACCAGATCGGATCGATCAGAAACTTGGCCGTAGCGTAGGCCCAGGTTTCGCGCACCTTCAGCAGGCTGACCCACGGAATCGATACCGGCGGATCCGGCGGATCGCTCTCGATGAGCGCGAGCTCGGCGCGCCCCAGCCGGCGGTGCTGCCGCGGTGAGCGGTACACGGCGAACCAGACGATGAGCCACAACACGGTGAAACTGCCGGTAATCAGGAATGCTGCGCGCCATCCGAGGCTCAGCGTGATCGCCGGGACGATGATCGGCGTGACGATCGCCCCAACATTGGCACCGGCGTTGAAAATGCCGGTCGCGAGCGCACGCTCCTGCTTCGGAAACCACTCGGCGACGGCCTTCAACCCGGCCGGGAAGTTGCCCGACTCCCCGAGTCCGATGGCAAAACGTGCGAGCATGAAATCCGTCAGCGAGCTCGCCCAGGCGTGCGCGAGATGTGCCAGCGTCCAGACGGCGACTGCCAGTGCGTAGCCGAGCCGCGCTCCCAACCTGTCGATGAGCTTGCCGAACGCGAGATAACCCAGCGCGTAGGCGAGTTGGAACGAGAAGACGATGTCGGCGTAGCCGGTCTCGCTCCAGTGGAATTGCTGCGCGAGATTCGGTTCGAGGATGCCGATGGTCTGCCGATCGACGTAGTTGAGAGCCGTTGCGGCCAGCAGCAGCGAGCAGATCCACCAGCGCAACCGCCCAGGGCTCTCCGCCACGAGGGGTGGCAGCTCGGGGCTCATCCATCCCGCCTGGCATCGGCCAGTGCCGCTGCGGCCAGCGGGCCGCGCGCAGCGATGAGGGCGTAGGCTGCCCCGAGCGTCTCGACGAACTCGGCATTGCGCGCCAGGCTGGCGGGAAAAACGCCGGGCAAATTGAGAAACATCGGCAGATCGTTGCTTGAATCGCCCGTCGCGCGCTCGCCGCAGGCGACGAGCTGATCGCGGAGCGGATCGACGATTGGCACGCCAATGACGGCTCGTGTGCGGATGAAGTGCATCCACGCGGCGACCGGCAGGGCGAGCCGCGCGAGCGGCCGGCGCGCGTGAATCGCATCGGTGACCGTGCCGAGGATGCGAATCGGCAGTTTCTGCGAGCCGTCCCAGGCGATCTGCGCGAGTTGGTGCCGCATGGCCGGGTTCTCGAAACGTTGCAGTATCGATTGCCGGTACGCGGCGAGTGTCTCGCCGCGTGGAACCGCGAGTGTCGGCTCGATGTCCTCGAGCATCAGGCGCTCGATGAACGTGCGCAGTGCAGGCTCGGCCATCGCCTGCGCTACCGTCTCCAGGCCGGCCAGCAGCCCGAGATAAGCCAAGGTCGAATGCGCGCCGTTCAGCAGGCGGAGCTTCGCCCGTTCATGAGCGGAAATCTCGCGACTGAGCGTGACCCCGACCGAGGCCCAGTCGGGCTGAGTTGCAAAGTCCGTCTCCTCGACGACCCATTGTACGAACCGTTCGCGCTGGACCGGCCACGCGTCCTGCAGCCCCAGTGTCTGGGCGACACGCGCGCGCAGCACCGCGTCGGTGGCGGGCGTGATGCTGTCGACCATCGTGCGCGGGAAGCGAGCCCGTTCCTCGATCCAGGCTGCGAGCGCGCCGTCGCGACGCGCAGCGAAGGTCAATACCGCGCGCCGCAGCGCCAGGCCATTGTCCGTGAGATTATCGCAGCTGACCACGAGGTAGGGCGCCAGCCCGCGCTCCCGTCGCAGCAGCAATCCACGCACGAGCCAGCCGATCAGACTTCGAGGCGTCTCGGGATTTAGCAGGTCGTGGGCAATGTCAGGATGGCCGAAATCCAGCTCACCGGCGCCATCGAGGCAGTAGCCCTTCTCGGTGACCGTGACGGTGACGAGTGAGGTGTTGGGCGCGGCGAGGCGGCGGCTTACAGCGCTGGGCTCCTCCGTGGCCACGAGCAGCTCGCGGATCGCGCCGATTACGCGCACCGTCGGTGCAGCGTCGAGCTCGACCAGTGTGTACAAACCGTCCTGCGGTGCGAGCGCGTCGCGCACCGATGAAGTCTTCAGGGAGACGGCACAGATGGCCCGGCTGCCATCCCGTTCGAGCAGCCGATCGAAGAAGAACGCCTGGTGCGCCCGATGAAAGGCGCCGGGTCCGAAGTGCACCGTGCCAATGCGTGTAGCCGTTCGGTCGTAGGCAGGCCGCAG
>DATDHV010000079.1:0-16754 GCA_036521395.1 Steroidobacteraceae bacterium
ATGTCATTGCGACCGGAACGCCGCCGGGCGTGGGACTGGGCATGAAACCGCCGTGCTACCTGAAGGCAGGAGACCGGATGCGTCTGGCCATCGAAGGCCTGGGGGTGCAAGAGCAGCAGGTAGTGGCAGCACGCTCCTGAGCCGCAGCAACCGGGCCACCTGGCGCGCCGGCGTCGGGGCGATCCGCACCCGCACCTCTTGGGTTCCGGTTTTCGCCGCCGGCGCGTTGTACGTGGCAGGGTGTAAGCGGCCCCGCGCGGGACCGCCGCGCGCCGCGCTCCGAGTTGCCAGAGAACGGTCACATCATGAGCAGGCGCGAAGTCAAGGATCCAACGCTGTTGCGCCTGGCCAAGGCGGCGGACTGGCTGCAACGTCTGCACGCCTCGCCGGCGAACGAAGCGCTGTTGCGCCGCTGCCGGCGCTGGCTCGATGCCGCGCCCGAGAACGCCGAGGCGCTCGAGCGCATGGAGAGCGTGTGGCAGGCGGTCGGACCGTGCGCGACCCATGTCGAGGCCGTTCCCGCGATTCCGGAGCTCGATTGGCTGGTGGGCCGTGTCGTAATGCAGGATTGGCGGCGACGCAACCTCCACGCACGCTCCGACAGCGCCCGCACGCCGCTGCAGCCGTGCATATGGGGGACTACTGCGCTCATGTGAACGAGCAGAGCCGCCGGCATCGCGGCGGCGGGGCCGGCCAGCGCTGCATTCAGTCCTCCGTGCTTGCGCGCGAGTCCATGCGCCTCGCTCCCGATCGTTCGATTGACGCCGCATGTGGCAGCGCTGCTCGCGCGCGGAGCCGCGAATCTCGTGGCGGCGCCGCCGCAGAGGTTCCGCATTCGCGCCCACGAGCGTTGTTCAGAATGATGTCCGGCTCATCGCTCGGCGAGTACCGGCCGTAGAACACGCTCATTTTCTGGGGGATGAACATGCACACAGCGCGCGGTCTTTTCTCGCATATCAACATCGCCAAGGCGATTCAGCTCGGCGTGACGGTGGCCGTCGTCGGCACGGTCTCGCCCTCGGTGGCGAAGGCGAGCGATGCGGGCGATGGCGGCCGCGCCTCGGCCTCGGCAACGTCCGCGCCAGCCTCGGATACGCTGCAGGAAATCGTGGTCACCTCGACCAAGTCGGCCGAGGATCTCGAGCGCGCACCGGCCGCGATCACGGTGGCGACGGGCGTGGAACTGATCAACATGGGTGTCACCGATCTGGGAGGGCTGTCGGATCTGATTCCCTCGGCACGCCTGGAACCGTTCGAGTCGAGCATCCATCTTTACATGCGCGGCATCGGATCCGAGCAGGATCGGAATTTCGTCGATCAATTGGTTGCGACCGTCATCGATGGCGTGTACATGCCGCGCAACACATCGAACATTCCCGCCTACGACGTGAAGCAGATAGAGGCACTGCCGGGACCGCAGGGCACCCTGTACGGCGCCGGTGCATCGGGCGGCGTTATCAACATTGCCTACAACCGCCCGACGCAGCAATCCGAGGCAAGCGTGCTGTTCGAAGCCGGCAACTTCGGCGCCGAGCACAGCACCCTGGTCGGCAATATGCCGCTGAGCGACAGCGTTGCGATTCGCGGTGCGTTGGACTATGAAAAGCACAACGACTACGAGACCGGCGGCGCGCAGGGCGAGAACTACGCCTCCGGCCGTCTCTCCATTCTTGCCAAACCGAGCGACGATTTCACGGCCTACGTGTGGGCGAGCTACAGCCGCAATACTGGTGATCCGACTGACCTGGTGGTCACGACCGGTCCCGGGCCCACATTCCACAACCCCTCGAACCCCTGGGACACGAGCTACTGCTCGACCTCGCCCTGCAGCTTCGTGCCCCGGCAGGACGTCGGGCGGGTCTGGGGTGACGACACCGTCAGCATCATTGCCGGCCAGTTCGACTGGAAGATCGGCAATGGAACGCTGTCCTTCATTCCCACGTGGGTCAACGGCTCGACCGCGGAAACGGACTACGTCGGGCCGCTGTCGGACGTCATCTCCACGGCGACCAACCAGTACACCGGTGAACTGCGTTTCACGCAGGATCTGACGCCGCAGCTCAAGCTGCTCGCCGGGGCATACTGGCTCAAGCTCAACAATTTCCTGAACTACGCGGTCGGTGCGCCCTCGAACCCGATCGTGTTCAACTATGAAAATGACTACGCTGCCTTCGCGCAGCTGACCTATTCATTGACGGACAGTGTCCGGCTCATCGGCGGCACCCGCATCTCCTCGCAAGGCAAGCAGGACGACTTCATCATTCCGGCGCTGGAGCCGATCAACCACACCTGGCACCCCTTCGACTGGAAGGCCGGCATCGAGGATGACCTGACCAAGAACTCGATGCTGTATGCCGCGGTGCAGACCGGCTTCACCAATGGCACGGCCGACTACCGGTTGCCCACAGCGCAGAACCAACCGACACTGATCAATGCCACCAAGCTGCTGTCGTATACCGCGGGCATCAAGAACCGCCTGCTCGATGGCCGCCTGGAGGTCAACGACGAGCTGTTCTACTACGACTATACGGACTACTTGATTCAGACCGTCATCATTCAGCCCGATGGCGAGAACGTGAATGCGTTCTTCACCGCGCCCAAGGCGGTCAGCTACGGCAACCAGCTGGACGTGCGGGCACTGGTCACGGATAACTTCGAGATCCGGGCCAGCTATGCGTATGATCGTGCGTATACCAAGACCTTCACCACGGCGGCCGGTGAGACCTATGTCAACCAGGCACTGTTCGAAGCCCCCGAGTCCACGGTGAGTCTCGGCGCGCAGTATCGAATCCCGTTGAATACCGGCGCGAACGTCACGGCGGCGGTGGATTCGTACCTGAGCGGCGGCTACCTGGCGGATGATTTCCCGGCCCAGTACGGCGCGCAGCAGTACGGCTACACGCGCACCAATGCGTCGCTCACGTACAATGCGCCGCAGGACCGCTGGAGCGTCGGTGTCTATGCCAACAATCTGGAGAACGGGGCGCAGATGATGCCCGGTGCCACCATCGAGCAGGGAGCCACGGTGGGCGTATTCGCCCTCGCGCCCCCGCGCACCTACGGCATTCGTTTCCGGGCGCAGATCACGGGTGTAACGCCGGAATGACGGGCGGCTACCGGAACCTCGGGACGCTGGCCGCCGGCACGCTCGCGCTGCTGGCGAGCATGACCAGCGGCGCAGCGCACGGTGCGCCGCGTGCGGCCGCCGCCCCCGAGGCTTCGACGCCGGCGAACATGGTGCTGCTGGTACTCGATCAGCAGGACCGGTCCCTTGCCATCGTCGACCCGCTTAGCCTCAAGGTCATCAGCCGGGTGGATGCCGGTGAGGATCCGCATGAGGTCGTCGCTTCCGCGGACGGCAGACTCGCGTACATTTCCAACTACGGCTCGCTGGCCATCCCGCAGCACACGCTGTCGGTGGTCGATCTGACCAGGGACAAGCGCCTGGCCTCCATCGATCTCGGAGCGCTCGTCTCCCCGCACGGGCTGAGTCTCGTTGACGACCGTGTGTACTTCACGGCCGAGGGAAGCAAGGTAGTCGGTCGCTACGATCCCGCGAGCGCGCGCATCGACATGGTTGTCGGCTTGGGCCAAGACCGCACCCACATGCTCATCGTCGATGAGGACGGCCGGCGCATGTTCACCAGCAACGTCAACTCCAACACCATCAGCGTGCTGCAGCGAGACGACAAGACCGACGCCAACCGGTGGCTCGAAGCCATCCTGTTCAACAACGGCGATATCTCCGGCTGGAAGGAGGTGGTGATTCCGGTCGGCAGGGGGCCGGAGGGCTTCGATGTGTCGCCGGACGGCAAGGAGCTCTGGGCCGCCAACACCCACGACGGCACCGTTTCCATCATCGACGTAGCAGCGCTCAAGGTCGCGCAGGTGGTCGATGTACACATGCATTCGGCCAACCGCCTGAAGTTCACGCCCGATGGCCACGAAGTGCTGATCTCTGATCTCGGTAACGGCGACCTGGTCGTCGTGGATACGGCGTCGCGGCAGGAAGTGAAGCGCCTCAGCCTGGGGCACGGTGCGGGCGGTATTCTGATGGCCCCCGACGGCTCCCGCGCCTACGTCGCGGTCAGCCGCGATGACTACGTCGCGGTGCTCGATCTCAAGACCTTGACCGTCACCGGCCGCATCGCGACCGGGCAGTGGCCTGATGGCATGGCCTGGGCGACCCGCAGGTAAGGAAACCGGCCGAGCGGCGGGTTGCGGGCGATTTGACACCCTTCTCGATGGAACACATGGCTTCGTTCGTGAGGCGTGCGACTCTGGTCGTACCGTTTCCGTCCGGTGGCTCCACGGCGCACACGGCCGGCGTGCTGGCCGATGCGCTGGAGCGCGAATACTCGACTCGCGTTGCGCTCGATTACCAGGTCGGCGACTACGGGCTGAAGGCCCTGCGCACCCTGGCGCACGCCGCGGATGAGCACGTGCTCATGGTGGGCAATATCATTACTGCGTCCATGACGCCGGTGATTCGCCGCGACCGACTGGATTTCGATTTCAACAGCGCCGTCATACCGGTGACGAAGCTGGGAGAGTTTCCGAGCATACTGATGACCAACCGCTCGGCCCAGGTCAGTGATGTCGCGGGGCTGCTGCAATCGTGCGCGCACCGCGACGGCGTGTTGCGGTACGGCTCGGATTTCCTGGGCACCTTCGTGGACGTGGACGCCATCGAGCTCGGTCGGCGCAGTGCGCTGCGCGTTGCCTTTCACGAAGCCGGCAGCGCCAACGGCGTTCTGGCCGCGCTCGTGGCCGGCCGCATCGACATGGCCTTGCTCAACGTGGCCACCGCCACCGCCAATCGGGACCAGTACAAGCCGCTCGCCGTCAGCGGGCCGCGTCGCCTGGCCGGGTTTCCCGGCCTTCCGACCCTCGCGGAAGCCGGCTACGACGGCATCGGTGTGATGCAATGGCAGGGACTCTTTGCCTCGAGCCGTCTGCGGCCGGAGCTGCTGGCGCAGCTGCACCACAGCGTCGTGCGCCTCATGAACGCCCCGGCCGCGCGCGAGGCCCTGCAGGCCGTGGATGCCGCCGCCGTCACCAGCGCGTCGCCTTTGATGTTTGGCGCGGAAATCGACGCCGAGATGGCGCGCTGGGAGTCCATGAAGGTGCAGATCCTTGCCGTGCCGAGGGTCTGACCGGATACCCGAGGTGTGTTGATGGCGCCTTGATACTATGGCCGCATCCCAACTCCCGGAGCAATCTCATGCCCGCCCAGCGTCTGGCCGGAAAATTCATCCTGGTCACGGCGGCGGCCCAAGGTATTGGCCGGGCCACCGCGGAACTGTTCGCAGCGCACGGCGCGGACGTGCTGGCGACGGACACCAACGTCGAAGCGCTCGCGCAGCTTCAGGGCTGTCGCACCGCCCGACTCGACGTGCTGCGTCCCGATGAGATCACGCGCGTGGTGGGCGAGGCGGGCCGGATCGACGTCCTGTTCAACTGCGCGGGCCATGTGGCGAGCGGCTCGATCCTGGAATGCAGCGAGGAACAATGGCGGCTGTCGCTGGAGCTGAACATCACCTCGATGTTTCGCCTCGCCAGAGCGGTGCTCCCGCAGATGATCGCGCGCCGCGCCGGCTGCATCATCAACATGTCCTCGGTGGTCAGTTCCATCAAGGGGGCGGCGAATCGATGCGCCTATGGCGCGAGCAAGGCCGCCGTCATCGGCTTGACCAAATCCATCGCCGCCGATTTCGTGACGCAGGGCATCCGCTGCAACGCGATCTGTCCCGGCACCGTCGATACCCCATCGCTGCACCAGCGCCTCAAGGCCACCGGCGACTACGACGGCAGCCTGCGCACCTTCATTGCCCGCCAGCCCATGGGGCGCCTGGGCAGGCCGCCAGAAGTCGCGGCGCTGGCACTCTACCTCGCTTCGGATGAGAGCGCCTTCACCACCGGGCAATGCCACGTCATCGACGGCGGCTGGGCGAACTGAGAGGCCAATGGGGCCACCGGGTGGTGGTTGCAGCGGCGACGGCCACCGTGATCGCCGCGGTCAGCTGCCCCGCGTTGCCGATACCTCGGTCAGTATGCGGCGCAGTACCTGCTCGCTCATGGGCTTGACGCAGTGATAGCCGAAGCCGGCCTCCAGCGCGCGCTGCTTGTCGGCATCCTGGCCCCAGCCGGTGACGGCCACGAGAACCGGCCTGCTCGCCGGCAGCTCTGCGCGCAGCGAGCGCGCGACCTCGTAACCGCTCATCTGTGGCATGCCGATGTCCAGCATGACCAGATCCGCTTCGAAGGCCCGCGCCGCGGTAATGGCCGCGGGACCGTCATAGGCGGTGTGGACGACCTGCCCCAGCGCCTGCAGCAGCATACTCAGGCTGTCCGCGGCGTCCCGATTGTCGTCCACGACCAGCACGCGCAGTTTCGGCAGGCCGCCCACGGCGCAATGCTCGGCCGTGCTCACGACGTGTAGTTGCTGCTCCGAGAGGGGCAAGCGGGCGATGAAGTCTGCGCCGCGCCCCTTGCCTTCGCTGCGGGCGTGGATACTGCCGCCGTGCAGCTCCATCACGCGCCGGACCAGCGCCAGGCCGACGCCGAGACCGCCGAGGGTCGTGCTGGTGGACGGATCGGCCTGCACGAACAGATCGAACACCCGCTCGAGCATGTCGCGCTCGATGCCGGTGCCATTGTCGGTCACGCGGATCTCGACCTCCGCGGTGCGCACGGCAACGCTGAGCCTGATGCGGCCGCCCTCGGGCGTGTACTTCGCGCTGTTGTTGAGCAGATTGACTACGGCCTGGGTCAGGCGCACGGCGTCGCCCGCCACCGGGACGGACCGGTCCGGCACGAGCACCTCGAAGCTGTGGGAGCGCGAGTCGATCAGCGGCCGGCTGGTTTCCACCGCCCGGTTGACCACATCGCGTACGTCGAGCGCCTTGCGCTCAATCGAAAACTCGCCGCGGGCGATGCGGTTGACGTCCAGCAGCTCATCGAGCAGGCGCGTCAGCAGCACGCTCTGGCGGTCGATGGTCTGGCGCATGGCTTCCAGCGTCGGGTCACCGAGTCCCTTTCTGCCCATCAGGGCCACCGCGTTGCGGATCGGCGCCAGCGGATTGCGCAGCTCGTGGGCGAGCATCGCGATGAACTCGTGCATTCGCTGCGCAGTATTCGCCAGTGTCTCGGCGTGGCGTCGCTGCGTGAGATCCTGCGTGACCTGGGCGAATCCGTACGGCCGGCCCTCCTCATCGCGCAGCGCCGTGATCACCGTGCTCGCCCAGAACAGTGTGCCATCCTTGCGCACACGCCAGCCCTCATCGGTGCTGTGGCCGCGGTTGCGGGCGGTCGCGAGGTCCTCCCACGGTTTGTTGGCGCGCACGGCCTCGGACGGATAGAAATGGGACACGTGCTTGCCCAGAATCTCCTGACTCCTGTAGCCCTTGATGCGCTCGGCCCCCACGTTCCAACTGGTGACGAAGCCGTCGGTATCGACCATGACGATGGCGTATTCGGTCACGCCGTCCACGAGCAGACGGAAGCGTTCCTCGGTGCGCCGCAGATCCTCCTCGTGCTGTCGCCGGTCGGTGAGGTCGCGGGTGATCTTGGAATAGCCGACAAGCTGCCCGGCGTCATCGCGCAGAGCCGTGATGATCACGTTGGCCCAGAAGCGCGATCCGTCCTTGCGCACCCGCCAGCCCTCGTCCTCGAACCGCCCTTCCATCATGGCGCCGAGCAACTCGGCCGCAGGCAGGCCTCGACTCAGGGACTCGGGCGGATAGAAGCGCGAAAAGTGCGAGCCGATGATCTCCTCGGCGGTCCAGCCCTTGATGTACTGCGCGCCGGCATTCCAGGTGGTGACGATACCGCCGGGATCAAGCATGAATATGGCGTAGTCCCGCACCCCCGAGATCAGCCGCCGAAAGCGCTCCTCGCTCTGCCGAAGCCGGCAGTCCTCGCGCCGCCGCTCGGAGAGATCGCGCGTGATCTGCGAGAAGCCTACGAGGCGCCCCCTGTGATCGTTCATGCGCGTGATCACCACGTCGGCCCAGTAGGTCGATCCATCCTTGCGCACCCGACAGCCCTCGGCACTGAAATGGCCCGCGGCCTCGGCCACGGCCAGCTCCCGCTGCGGCAGGCTCTGCGCCACCGCTTCGGTCGGATAAAAGCGCGAAAAATTGGCGCCGATGATCTCATCGGCCGTGTAACCCTTGATGGCCTGGGCGCCGGGGGTCCAGGAAATTACGTGCCCATCCGGATCGAGCATCAGGATGGCGTAGTCGCTGATCGAATCGACGAGGTTCCTGTACCTTTCCGCATCGGGCCAGTCTTTGAGGGTGATGGGCGCTTCCCGCTCGCTCATGGTTCTCCGATGCGTATCGACATTGCAGGCCGCCAGACAGCCAGCCTCCCCCTGCATATTAGCGACCCCCACCGCCCGAGGGCCCTCGATTGATGTCAGCGCTATCCTACGTCGGCGCCAGCCATGCATCCCTCGACGCCGCATTTTATAAGGCTCGCCGCAATGTGAACCCGATCGTATGACACGGTCCGCACCCGCAGTACCCTCGGTGCGCAGGCGGTATGTGTTTTGAATGACAACGTCGATTCGGCCAAGTCGCCCGCGGTGGTCGCATTCAGGACCGATGGGCTCGCGCAGCGCCTGCCGCTGCGCATACTCGTGGCCGAGGACAATCCCCTGAACGTCAAGCTCATCACCATGGTCATGGCTGGGCTCGGGTACCGTCCCGATATCGCTGCCGACGGCCTGGAGGTCATCGCGGCCCTGCGTCGCCAGCCGTACGATGTGGTGTTGATGGACGTTCGCATGCCCAGGATGGACGGCATCGAGGCCGCGCGCCGGATCTGCCGTGAGTGGCCGCGCGGCCGCCGCCCGCGTCTCATCGCCCTGACCGCCGGGGTTACGCCCGAGGAGCGCCAGGCCTGTCTCGATGCGGGCATGGAGGAATGCCTGAGCAAGCCCGTGGCGCGTGCGCGGCTGGCGCAACTACTGCAGCGTTTCGGTCCCGCCGGCGCGTGAGGGCGGCGCAAATCCCGTGGCCGGCTGCGCGGCGCTGCGACCTGCACCGGAATGGAAGGGAGCACAAGCTGTCAATTTCTACAGGTATGCGGCCGGCGCGATCGGCGAAATTATGCCTGCGGGGAGTGTGCCCCGCGGCCGGCGTCGCCGAAGGCGAGGGGTTGCCGGTTGCGGCGCGAGCGATTGTGACTATTATTTGAAGGGGCTGGAATCGGGCAGATGGAACAGTACCGCGATCTGCTGGATTCGCTGGCGGTTGGCATCGTCGCGGTCGACGCGGCTGGACAGATCGTGCTCGCCAATTCCCAGGCCGAGCACATGTTCGGCTATGAGCGCGGCACGCTCGAGGGCAACCCCGCGCTCATGCTGGTGCCCGAGCGCCATCGCGCCAGCTACGAGGCACGATTGGCGATGGTGGGCGCGCAGCGGCAAGCGCGCCCGGGACACGCCGAGCTCGGGGCGCACGGACTGCACCGCGATGGCCGGGAGTTTCCGGCCGCATTCAGCTTAAGTCCGCTCGAGACCGCATCGGGACGGCTCGTGTGCTGCACCGTCCGGGATGCCGGCGAGAGCGTGCGTCTTGAGGAGGCGCTGCAGGATGCGGAACATCGCAAGGGCGAGTTCCTCGCCAGCGTCGCCCACGAGTTGCGTACGCCGCTCAACGGCGTGCTCGGCTTCGCCGAGTTCCTGCTCGAGGGCAACGCCGGTCCGCTCGGCGAGGAACAGAAGGAATACGTGGCGGACATCATGAGCTGCGGCCGGCAACTGCTGCAGCTCGTCGACGAGGCGTTCGATCTGTCCATGGCCGCCAGGGGCGGCATGACGCTGCACAATGCCCCTTTCTCGCTGCCCGAGGCGATGGCGGAAGTGTGCGCGCTCATGGCGGGGAAGTCGCAGGACAAGGGCATCGACATCCGCCATTCGGTTGCCCGCACGTTGCGGCAGGTCAGGCTCGATCGCCGGCGACTGCTGCAGGTGCTGTCCAATCTGCTCACCAGCGCGATCAAATTCACCGCGCCGGGCGGCGAGATCCGCATCGACGCCTCGCCGCAGGGCTCGAGCGGGCTGTGCCTGAAGATCACCGCCAGCGGCATCGGTCGCCGGACCGAGGACAGCCTCGGGCTCGAGCTGACGCGAAAGATCGTCGAGGCGCAGAGCGGAATCATCACCGCCGACAGCGCACCCGGACGCGGCAGCACCTTCACCATCATCCTGCCCGGCGCCATCGCGGCGGCGCCACAATCCCCGGTCGATTCCACGCCGTGAGCGGGGCGAAGGTACTGGTCGTTGACGACAATGCCGTCAATCGAAGACTGCTGACGGTGCTGCTCACGCACGAAGGCCATGCCACCGTCGAGGCCGTCGATGGTTCGGACGCCCTGGCGGCGGCCCGCGCCGAGCGGCCGCAGCTCGTCATTTCCGATATCCTGATGCCCTCCATGGATGGTTATGAGTTCGTGCGCCGCCTGCGTGCGGAGCGCGACATCGGCGCCATCCCCGTCATCTTCTATACGGCCCACTTTCACGAGCGCGAAGCGCGCGGTCTGGCGCAGAGCTGCGGTGTGGCGCGGGTTCTGGTCAAACCGTGTCCGGTGTCCGAGATCCTCGAGGCCGTCGAGGCATCGCTGTCGGGGACACCCGAGGCGGCGGTTGTGCCCATCGAGGATGCATTCGACCGCGAGCACCTGCGGCTGGTCACCAACAAGCTGTCCGAGAAGGCGGCCGCGCTGCACGCGGCCAACACGCGCCTGGAGGCGCTCACCGAGCTCAACGTACAGCTCGCCTCCGAGCGCGATCCCTACACTTTGCTGGAGAAAGTATGCCGCGGGGCGCGCAGCCTGCTCGGTGCGAAGTCCGCGGTGCTGGCCGTAACGGATCTGCACGCCGCGGATACTCTGCGGTTCTCGACCTGTGGCATCGACCTCTCCGCCGGGCCCGCGGCGCGTCCGCGCATGGATACGGGACTGGTCGGGCGGGTGTTCTCCCAGCAGCGCGTCGTGCGCACGTCCAGCCGCAGCGGGGAAATGCTCGACACCGGCCTGCCGGAAGGCTATCCCGATGCGCACTCCTTCCTCGCCGCGCCGGTGATGTCGCTGACGCGGATCCATGGTTGGCTGTGCCTGCTGGACAAGATCGGCGCCGATGGCTTCGACGTTGCCGACGAGCGCGTGCTGTCGGTGCTCGCGGCGCAGGTGGGCCGCATCTACGAGAACGGCAGCCTGTACATCGAGGTGCAGGAACACGCCGCGCAGCTCGCCCTCGAAGTGCAGGAGCGCAAGCTCGCGGCACAGAAGATCCAGCAGTTGAATCGCATCTACGCCGTGCTGAGTTCGATCAATTCGCTGATCGTTCGCGCCGCCAACCGCGCGGAGCTGCTGCACGAGGTCTGCCGGGTGGCGGTGGAGGAGGGCCGGTTCCGGCTCGCATGGTGCGGTTGGTGCGACAGCGGCGCCAGCGACATCAGGATCGTGGCCACCGCGGGGCAGACCTCGGATCTGCTGCGTGGCGGCAGCATCCGTGTCAATGAGGAAGGAGCACAGGACTCGCTGCTTGCCGCTGCCTGGCGCACGCGGCAACCGCAGGTGTGTAACGACATCGAGCTCGAGCCCCGCAGGATCATCACCCGCGCCGAGCTCCTCGAGCGCGGCTTTCGTGCCCTCGCCGTGCTGCCTTTCGAGCTCGAGGGCCGCTTCATCGGCTGCCTGAATCTGTTGACGGACGAACGCGGCTTCTTCGATGCCGCCGAGATGCGGCTGCTCACCGAGCTGGCGGGCGACATCTCCTTCGCGCTCGATCACATCGAGAAATCGGAGAAGCTCAACTATCTGGCGTACTACGATGCGCTCACCGGTCTGGCCAATCGCACCCTGTTCAACGAGCGCCTCGCGCTGCAGGTGTCGACTGCCGCGCGCGACGGCCGGCGCCTGGCCCTGATCATCGAGCACATCGAGCGATTCGACGCCATCAACGATACCCTGGGACGCGCCGCGGGCGATGAGCTCGTGCGGCAGCTGGCCGAGCGATTCTCGCGCTGCGTGGGCGATGCCAACGCGGTGGCGCGCATCGGCCCGGACCGCTTCGCCGCCATACTGTTTCACGTGGACGAGTATGGCGCCGTGGCCGGGGCCATCGAGGAGTGGCGCCACCAATGGCTGGGTGCGCCGTTTCTGGTGCAGGGTCAGGAGCTCACCGTGTCCGCCAAAGCCGGCGCCGCGGTATTCCCGGCCGACGGCCGCGATGCCGACACACTATTGAAGAATGCCGAGGCGGCGCTCAATCGGGCCCGCGACACGGGCGATACGCACCTGTTCTACACCCACGGGCTGACCGAGACCATCGCCGAGCGACTGGGCCTCGAGAGCAGCATGCGTGGAGCGCTGCAACGCGGGGAGTTCCTGCTGTATTACCAGCCCAAGGTCGAGCTCGAATCGCGCCGCCTGACGGGCGTGGAGGCGCTGATCCGCTGGCGCAATCCCGAGCTCGGGTTCCTGACGCCCGACCGCTTCATCCCGCTCATGGAGGAGAACGGCATCATCTTCGAGGTCGGGGCCTGGGTACTGAGCCGCGCCATACAGGATCGCGCGCTCTGGCGCGAGCGCGGCCTGAAGTCGCCGCGCGTCGCGGTGAACCTCTCGACGGTGCAGATCCGCCGCGAGGGATTCGTCCGCAGCGTGACCGACATCCTGAGGCCGGCCGGGGAAAATGCCGGCATCGACATGGAGATCACCGAATCGGTGATCATGGACAATGTCGCGGATAACATTCAGAAGCTCGCGGCCATCCGCGCGCTGGGTGTCGGCATCGCGCTCGACGACTTCGGCACCGGCTACTCCTCGCTCGGCTATCTGGCGAGGCTTCCGGTCGAGACGCTCAAGATCGATCGCTCTTTCATCGCCACCATGGTCGAGGCTGCCGATGCCAGGACGCTCGTATCGAGCATCATCTCGCTGGCGCACAGCCTCCATCTGACCACGGTGGCCGAGGGGGTCGAGACCGAGGAGCAGGCCGGACTGCTGCAGAGGATGCGGTGCGATCAGATCCAGGGCTACCTGATCGGCAGGCCCATGGCATTCCTCGACATGGCGGACTATCTGGCGCGCACCGGCGGATGAGCAGGGCGCGCGAGGGTGCATGCGTGGCGCGATCCACTCCGGGCGGGCTCCTCGAGGTTCTCTGCGTCATCGGGGCGATCGGCGCGCTCGCGCTCCTCGGTGCCTGCAGCTCGAGCCGGGCCGCGGCGCGCGCACCGGCCGCACCCGAGCCGGATCCGTTCGGCGATGCGGCGACATTCATCGTTGCGGGCCCGCGCTTCGCGCCGGGGGAGACGGCAATCGTGCGCGTTTGTGTGTCCATCGACGGCACCATTTCCAGCGCCACGCTGATCGGCTCCTCCGGCGACCAGCGGTTCGATGAGCTGGCGCTGAACTGGGCGCGGCAAGTCAAACTCGCCGATGCGACGCAACCCAAGCGCACCCGCGAGGTTTGCGGTCCCGTGCGTGTTGAAATCCGGGTGACACCGCTATCACCGCTCCTGCATGGCGAAGGCAACTCGCTCGGATGAAACGGCACAGCGGCCGGCCCTCCGCCGGCGCGGATTTTGGTAAAATAATGCCGTGGGTGAGACCCATGTCGCGAGGGTACCCATGTGAGAGCGAATTGCGCCGCTAAGATCCTTCCTGCGTTGGCGATGCTGGCCGCAGCCGTCACGTTCCCGGCCGTGTACGCTGATTCGGCCGCGCCCGCGGCGTCGGCCGCGCCCGCGGCGCCCGAGCTGGGCGTCTGGCAGCATCACGTCGCGACGATCCAGTACTTCGCCACTACCACGCGCTACAGCTGCGATGGGGTAGAGGATAAGGTGCGCCAGATCCTGGTATTCCTCGGCGCGCGTAAGGACATGTCGGTGGTGGCCCAGGGCTGCGACCGCGGCCCATTCCGTCCCAGCCACATGGCGACGGTGAAGGTCGATTTCTACAGTCTGGGCCCGGCGGGCGATGAGCACGCCGCCGATGGCGTGGCGGCCCACTGGCGCGCCGTCGACATGCGGCCGCTGCGGGTTCAGTTTCTGTCGGGCGATGACTGTGACCTGCTCAAGGCGATGCAGTCGGCTCTGACCACATCCTTCAGTTGGCACGACCTGAAGTACGGCACGAGCTGTTTTCCCTATTCGGAAACCAGCAACAGCTACGCCGTGAAGGGCGCGGTGCTCGCACCGGGCGCGCCGCCCAAATCCGGCTGAGCGTAACCGGAGCGAATTCCCCGAGCGAACCGCAGGAGGTTATCCTGCGCAGTCGTCTGTGGCCGGTGCGCCCATGATCTCGATCATTCAGGTCCTGGTTCTGCTGCTGATCGTGATCGCTGCGGTGGCAGTGCTGGCAGCGCGGCTGCGCGTCCCGCCCGCCATTCTGCTGGTTCTGACCGGTGTGATCCTCGCGCTCGTGCCGGATCTGCCGACCGTGCACCTCGCGCCGGATTTCGTGCTGCTGCTGGTGTTGCCGCCGGTGATCTATTCCTCCGCCGTGGCCATGAGCTGGGGCGAATTTCGCTTCAATCTGCGGCCCATTTCGTTGCTGGCGGTGGGGTGCGTGGTGTTCACGACCCTGGCCACCGCGGCGGCCATGCACTGGTTGCTTGGGCTGCCGTGGGCGGTGGGTTTCGTCGTCGGCGCCATCGTCTCACCGCCCGATGCGGTGGCACCCTTATCGATCGCGCGCCGGCTGCAATTGCCCAGGCGCATCATCGTCATCCTCGAGGGTGAGGGGCTGGCCAACGATGCCACCGCGTTGATCCTGTACCGCTTTGCGGTCGCGGCTGTCAGCGTTGGAGTGTTCTCATTCAGTCACGCGGTGGGGCTGTTCGCGGCCATCGTCGTGGGCGAGATTCTCTGGGGCATCGCGGTCGGCTGGCTCATGCTGAGGCTGCGGCGCTGGGTGCGAGAGCCTCGCATCGAGATCACCCTCTCGCTGCTCACGCCCTTCATCGCCTACTGGCCGCCTGAATATCTGGGCGGCTCCGGGGTACTCGCCACCGTGACGGCGGGGCTCTATATCAGCTGGAACGGCCTGCGCCTGATCAGCGCCGAGACGCGGCTGCAGGGCATCTTCTTCTGGGATTTCCTGATCTACCTGACTGAGGGCATGATCTTCCTGATCACGGGCCTGCAGGCACGGGCGCTGATCGCCGGCATCGCCGGCTATTCGCTCTCACGCCTGGGGGTCTCCGCCATCGTGGCCTGCGTGGTCGTGATCCTGGCCCGCTTCGTCTGGATGTACCCTGCGACCTACGTGCCGCGCTGGATCGTGCCCTCGATCGCGCGGGCGGACCCGGCCCCGCCGTGGCAGTGGCCATTCGCGCTGGCATTCACCGGCGTGCGCGGCATCGTCTCGCTGGCAGCCGCGCTCGCCATTCCGCTGGTTACCGCCACCGGCCGGCCATTTCCCGAGCGCGACCTCATTCTGTTCCTGACCTTTGCGGTCATCCTGGTCACTCTCGTCGGGCAGGGCCTCATGCTGCCCGCCCTCATGCGTGCCCTTGGGCTGGCCAACGCCGGCCGCCGCGAACGGCGCACGGACCGCGCGCAGGAGCTGGTGGCCCGCCGGCAGGCGATCGAGGCGGCGATCGAGCGGCTGGAGGCGCTGGCACGCGAGCGCGCGCTGCCCTCCGAGATCGTGGAGCCGGTGCGGGCGCGCCAGCACGATCGACTGCGGCGCGTCGGCCACCGCAGTGCGGACGGGGAGAGGCATCGCCGGCTCATCGAGCTCGACGACGAGATCGAGCGGCTGTTGATCGGCGCCGAACGTGATCTGATCAACGACCTCTACCGGCGCGGCAAGCTCAAAGATGAAGCCCGTCGACGCATCGAGCGAGATCTGGATCTGCGCGATGCGCATCTGGCCAACCTGCTGGCCGAGGAGTGAGCGCGACTAGCGGCTCAAGGGTCGTGGCGATAGGGGATCGGATCGCTGGCCGGAAAAGTCTCGCTCAGTTCCTCATCGAGCCGCGCATTCTGCTTCTCGATCAAATCCTCCGCCGCAGAGCGGGCCGGCGGCGCCGGCGCGCTGGCCGAGACGTCGGGAGGGCGTGGTGGTGCCGGGTTCATACCTTGCCATCATAGCGCGGAGGAACAAGACTTAAAACAAATTCATAATCAAATGGTTACAATATGTTATTGACTTCGATTATCACACAGGGATTCGCTGCTATCGGCGGCCGGTGGACCATTTCAAAGCCGTTAGAGTAGGCTTTAACCGCTGTCGTAAGCATTTCATAAGAACGCAGCACATATAGGGGGTTCCGCTTGGCGCGCTCGAAGCGACTACGAAAGGACACACCCCGGGAGATCCCAAAGGCTGCGACCGGCATTCAGGGGCTGGACGAAATCACCTTCGGCGGAGTGCCGCGCGGACGCACCACGCTCGTGGTCGGCGGACCCGGCTGTGGCAAGACATTGCTCGGCATGGAATTCCTGGTGCGCGGCGCATTGGAGATGGGCGAGCCGGGCGCCTTCATTGCTTTCGAGGAGACGGCGCCGGAACTGATCGAGAACGTGCGGTCGCTGGGCTATGGACTCGACGCACTCGTGGCCGAGAAGAAACTGGTGCTCGACTACGTGCGTATCGAGCGCAGCGAGATCGAGGAGACGGGCGACTACGACCTCGAGGGCCTGTTCGTGCGCATCGCGCATGCCGTCGACTCCATCGGGGCCAAGCGCGTGGTGCTCGATACGCTGGAGGTGCTGTTTGCCGGGCTCAAC
>DATDHV010000080.1:0-26579 GCA_036521395.1 Steroidobacteraceae bacterium
CGATTCGCCATCAGCCGTTGCAACGCGCCAAGGCGCCGCTTAAACTTTCGGCCCCCTCGAGCACAGGGGCGGTTAGCTCAGCGGTAGAGCACTGCCTTCACACGGCAGGGGTCACTGGTTCGATCCCAGTACCGCCCACCAGGCCGCGGGTCTGCGGCTTCGCGACGATCAGGTCCAGCTGCGGCTCGAACCACCCGTCATGCAGGTCCGGGCGCATGGACTTGATCAGCGCCTTGTAGCTGCGTTCCCTGATGGTTCTGCGCAGCGTGTAACGGTAGCCGTGGAAGCTCGACAAGCTGCTGACAACACGGTGTGTACCGATCGTGACATCGAGGTCATGATAGCTCGCCGCGCGCCCCAAGCGCAGGAACTCGAGCATTTTTGGCGGCGTGATCTCCCGGAAATCGTCCTTGAATTGCTCGCGTTGGCTGAATCGGGAACAGACGAATGCCAGCTCATCGGGCAGCCAGTTGAAGAACGGCATCAATGAAGTATGGTCATCGTAGAACCACAGGCGGTTCGGCGTCTCGATGATTGCGAGCAGCCCGCCGACATCGAGCAGCCCCCACAGCGCGGGCAGCGCCTGCAGCCGCTCCGGGATTGTCATGTGCTCCAGGCAGGCGAACAGGATGACGAGGTCGAAGTCACCGGTCCTGAACAGTTGCCCTGCGGTCATCGCGTTGGCCTCACGCAGGTCCGCTGTCTGGCCATGGAGGGCGCAACGATCACGGGCGACGATGAGAGAGTCCATGTCCACGTCGATGCCCGTGACGCGGGCTCCCTGTTCGGCCATGGCAACGGTCGAGGAACCCGTGCCGCAACCGACCTCGAGGATCCTGAGGCCGTCCAACGGACACACCGCGTTGAGCCACGGGATGACGATTCGCCGATCATAATCGCAACGACCGACCGACTCGTTTTCGAGGTCGGCCTCAAACACCGCCTTTGAATAGCGCTCTTTGGCACGCCAGCCGCGGTGATAGTTCGTCGAAATCGACTTCTTGAGAGCCTCGAGTCCGTCGCGTGATATCCGAACCTGACGCCTGCGAAGCTCGTGCGGGACCGGATATCGCCACTGGCGAGCTGCATTCTTGAGCCCTTTGAGCATTTTGCCGGGCGCCGCGGTGTGTGGTGATCAACTCACCGACGAGCGTCCACCCTGCGGCTCGACCCGCACCGCAGTGCCATACGCCAGAACCTCGGTCATTCCCGCGCCGATCTCCGTCGCATCGTAGCGAACGCCGATGACGGCATTGCAACCCATCTCTCTCGCATGCGCCAGCATCAATTCATAGGCGTCGTCGCGCGCGCGCTCGCACAATTGGGTGTAGAGGGTGATGTTGCCGCCGAACAGACTTTGCAGGCCGGCACCGATCGAGCCGACGATACTGCGCGAACGCACGATCAGGCCGCGCACTATGCCGCAGTTCTCCACCACTCGATGGCCCGGCAGTTCGAACGCCGTGGTGACTTTGTCGCTGAATATGGCCATGATTGCCCACCTCCGGCTGCTCTTCAAGAATAGCATGCTCAGGCGCGCTTTCGAACTGCAGTCGACAAGCCAGCGATGAGCGCCGAGCATAGGCGCACTGCATGCCACCCGGTACCTATCCATGATTCATAGCTACCGCCGCCTGATCCCGGTCCTTGCCTCGGGCTTGCTCGCGGCCTGCTCGAGTGTCGGACAGCCTCGCGGCCACGCCGAAACCAAGGGCGAGACCTCAGTGCGAGAACAGGTCATTGCCAGTGAGCGCGCGTTCGCCAAGACCATGGCCGACCGCGATTTCCAGGGCTTCACCACCCTTCTGTCGCCCGAGGCCATTTTCTTCAGCGGCAGCTCGGTCGAGCACGGTGCCGCGGCGATCGAGGCGGCCTGGAAACCCTACTTCTCCGGACCCACGGCGCCGTTCTCCTGGGCCCCCGATAACGTCCAGGTATTGCCTTCCGGGCAGCTCGCACTCAGCACCGGGCCGGTGTACGTGCAGGGCAAGGAGGTCAGCCGTTTCAATTCAATCTGGCGGCGGGAAGGGGCCCATACCTGGCGTATCGTGTTCGACAAGGGTGAGGCGGTCTGCAGCGCCAAGCCCTGATGTGAGGCCGTAAGCTCGGCGCGCAACGTCCGCGCGCGCATGGCGGCGCGCAGCCGTCAGCGTATCGCGCGCACTCGCCGCCGGAGTGCCTGCATCAGCTCCTCCAGCTCCTCCACGCGCAGCAGTGCGGCGCAAGCCACGAAGACGGCCGCGCCGAGCGCGACCGTGGCCAGCAATTCGGCCAATTTGGAGCCGAATGCCTGCGTCGCCCAGCCCGCCAGCAGCCAATGGGACGAGGCGGCGCACAGCCCCACCAGGGGAATAGAGGCCAGCGCCACCTTGCCCAGGAGCACCAGCATGCGGCGCGATTCCAGCCGGCGCAGGTGCCGGCGCATCAGCACGTACAGCACCAGGAAATTGCAGGTCGCCACGCAGCCGGTCGAGAACGCCAGGCCGCGATGGCCCCAGCCCAGGTGGAAAGTGAACAGCCAGTTGAACAGCAGATTCAACGCCACTGCCAGGAAGCTCACGAACATCGGCGTCTTGCGTTGATCGAGCGCGTAGAAGGCATTCACCAGCACCTTGAGCGCGGCGTAGCCCGCCAGCCCGATGGCATAAAAGCGCAGCGCGCCGGCGGCCTGCGAGGCCTGATAGGCATCGAACTTGCCGTGCTGATAGAGCACCGAGATGATCGGTTCGGCAAGCAGCATGAGCCCGAGGGTGGAGGGAATCGTCAGCAGAAATGCCAGCCGCATGCCGCGCGATAGCTCGGCACGGAAGCCACGCAAATCGGCCGCCACGACCAGCCGCGACAGCAGCGGCAGCGTTACCGTGCCCAAGGCGACGCCAAACAGGCCGAGCGGCAGTTGCATGAGCCGGAATGCGATCGACAGCCAGAATATAGGCCCGTCCCCGAGCGTTGAGGCAAACATGGAATTGACCAGCACGTTGAGCTGGGTGGTGCTGGCGGCGATCACCGACGGGCCCATCAGCGCGAGGATGGCGCTCACGCCGGCATCGCGCCAGCGGAAATCCGGGCGAAATCGGTATCCCTGGCGTGCCAGCGCCGGCAATTGCACCGCCAACTGCAGCGCGCCGCCGATCAGCGTGCCGATGGCGAGGCCGATCAGCGCACGCGGTCCGAAGTGCGGGTCGATCCAGAACCCTAGCACCACGCCGCCGACGATCGAGCCGACGTTGAAGAAGCTCGAAGCCATGGCGGGCATGCCGAACACGCTCTTGGCGTTGAGCATGCCCATGACCAGTGCCGCCAGCGACACCAGCAGGATGAACGGAAACATGATGCGCGTGAGATGCGCGGTCAGCGCCGCCTTGTCCGGCGCGAAGCCCGGCGCCAGCAGCGATACCAGCTGCGTGGAATACACCATGCCCGCCACACACACCACGCCGAGCACCAATGCCGTCAGCGTGGCGACCTTGTCCGCGAGCCGCCAGGCCGCGCGATCACCGCCGCGCGCTATGGTCTTGCTGAAGGTGGTGACAAATGCGGTCGACAGCGCGCCCTCGGCGAACAGGTCGCGCAGCAGATTGGGGATGCGAAAGGCGACGGTGAAGGCATCCATGGCGCCGCCGCCGCCGAAGAGGTAGGCACATACCTGTTCGCGCACCAGCCCCAGCACACGGCTGCACATGACGGCAAGCCCGATGATGCCGGCGGCCTTGGTATTGAGCCGCTCGGTGCGGCTGTCGGTCGCCATCCCGGGAGGCGGAGCGGAGCCGGCGCTGCCTCTCATGAATGCGATGCCGGCTTCATGCGTGCCAGGCGCGCGCGCAACAGCAGGCTCAGCAGCAGCAGCGACACGGCGCTGGCGCGCATGCCCGCCACGGCGAATCTTTCGAGCCAGATGGACAGCGCAATCGACCCCATCGCGGGCCCGCGGCTCTGCCACAGCGTGATCGGGACACACAGCAACGGCAGCAGGATGTAGAGGCTCGCCCACAGGCGACGCTCCGGGATGCCCAGTAGCCGCAGCGGCCGCCCCGTCGATTGCGGCACATGGCGCAACCACAGCACCAGCGCCACGATCACCACCGCCAGGCCGAACACGCTGCTGCCATATTGCAGCCAGCTGTAAAACTGCAGCGTGTGCCCGCCCCATTCCGGCGCATAGTCGGTCAACACCGGAAACATGCGCACTCCGGCCGCGTTTTCGTGCGTGAAGGCATCCCACACGAGATGCGTGATGGCTGCCAGCAGGATCACCAACGCCGTATACAGCCAGCCTCGCACACCGGGGGGCGGCGCCGAGGCGTCGGCCTCGCGCACGCGCACGTAGGCCCCATCCGGGATGATCCCCAGCATGGCGGGCTTGATCAGCCTGAGAGTCAGCCAGTAGGCCGCCAACCCCACTGGCAGGCAATAGGTGAACAGCCCAGGCAGCGAGTGCGGCCGAAAGCCGCCCGGGTATACGGGCACCAGCCAGCCGAAGTCAGGCACCATGCTGCCGATGACGGCGGCCGACAACAGATGCAGGCGCGACAACGCACGATGTGCTGGCAGTACCGCGGCGACGTGCGACACCGTGAAGGGCACGCGCTTCAGCCGTCCCAGTCGCGCACGACGCCGCTGCGTTCCAGGCGCCGTGGCGGAAGGGCACTGTCCGGTGCAACCGTGCCCACGTAGACGAACCCGAGACAGCGTTCGTCAGCCGCGAACTGCAGCGCCCGGGCGACCTCGACGTCGTAGGCATTGCGGCCGGTGAGCCAGATCGCGCCGTAGCCCTGCGCATGGAAGGCATTGAGCAGGTTCATGACGCCGGCGCCGGCGGCGAGGAGCTGCTCGATCTCGGGCACCTTGTGGCCCGACAGCAGCCTCGCGCCCACGGCGACGATCAGCGGCGCCGCGAGCGGCATCCGGCGTGCCTTCTCGACCTTGGCCGGGGGAGTGGCGGCGTCGCGCTCGAGCGTGCGACGCACGAACAGCTCGGCGAGAGCGGCCCGCGCCGCGCCGCGCACCAGTACGAAGCGCAAGGGCTTGAGCGCCCCATGGTCCGGGGCGCTCAGGGCCGCATCGATCGCGAGCTCGATTTCGGCCGGCGATGGGCCCGGTTCGCGCAGCTGCAATGCCGGCACGGAGCGGCGCGATAGCAGCGCCTGCACGGCTGCGGGGCGCTCAGCAACCATCGAGTTGACGCAGCAGTTCGGCGGTCTTGTCCTGCATGAGGGACGCATCGCCGCGCGATTCGACGTTGAGGCGCACCAGCGGCTCGGTGTTGGAGGCGCGCACATTGAAACGCCAGCGGTCGAATTCCATGGACAATCCATCCGTGAAGTCGATGATCCTGGCGCGCGCTTGATAGTGCTGCTGTATCCGTGCCAGCACCGCGCGCGTGTCGGGCATCTGCGGGCCCAACTCGCGGTTTATCTCGCCGCTGGCCGGATATAGGCGCTGGCGCTCACCCACCAGCTCGGAAAGGGATTTCCCCGATTCGCTCATGATCGCGAGCACCAGCAACCACGGAATCATGCCGCTGTCGCAATAGGCGAAGTCGCGGAAATAGTGGTGCGCGCTCATCTCGCCGCCATAAACGGCATCCACCTCGCGCATTTTCTGCTTGACGAACGCGTGGCCTGACTTGCACAGGACGGGCAACCCGCCGCACTGTTGCACGATGTCGATCGTGTTCCAGGTGAGCCGGGGATCGTGCACGATGCGCGCGCCGCGGTGGCGGCGCAGGAAACTCTCCGCCAGCAGGCCGACGAGGTAGTACCCCTCGATGAATTCACCGCGCTCATCGAAGAAGAAACAGCGATCGTAGTCCCCGTCCCAGGCCAGCCCCAGATCGGCGCCGCTGCGACGGACGGCATCGCCCGTGACGGCGTGATTCTGCTCAAGCATGGGATTGGGCACGCCGTTGGGGAACGAGCCGTCGGCCTCGTGGTTGACCTTGATGAACTGCACCGGCAGGTGGGGCTCGAGCACATCGACGATCTGCCCGGCGCCGCCGTTGCCGGCGTTCACGACCACCTTCAGCGGCTTGAGTCTCGCAGCCTGCACGTAGCCGAGCAGGTGCGCGACGTAGCTGCGAGTCGTATCGAGAGGCCGCACCGCTGCCGGCCGGTCGACGATCGGCGGCAATTGCATCTCCTCGATGAGCCGCTGCATGTGCAGCAGCCCCGTATCGGCGCTGATCGGCCGGCTTTCCTCCCGCACGAACTTCATGCCGTTGTAGTCGGGCGGATTGTGGCTCGCCGTGACCATGATGCCGCCGCCGAGGTGCTGCGAGAAGGTTGCGAAGTACACGCCTTCGGTGCCGCATAGCCCGATATCCACCACCTCTACGTTCGAATCCGTCAGGCCGCGCGTCAGCGCGGCCTGCAGCGCGGCGCTGGTGTGACGGATGTCGCGCCCGACCGCCACCGCCTTCGGCCTCACGAGGGCGGCGTAAGCCTGACCGATCTGGTATGCCAGCGCGTCATTGAGTTCATCGGGAATGCGGCCACGCACATCGTAGGCCTTGAAGCAGCGGAACTGGGGCATGCATTTCTCTGGCGATTGGCGATGGGTTCTCTAGCGCCCGTAACGGTCCTCGAAGCGCACGATATCATCCTCGCCGAGATACCCGCCCGATTGCACCTCGATGATGTGCAGCGGGATGCAGCCGGGGTTTTCGATGCGATGGCGTACACCGATGGGAATGTAAGTGGACTGATTCTCCTCGAGCAGGAACGTCTCCTCACCGCGGGTGATGCTGGCTGTTCCGGACACCACCACCCAGTGTTCGGCGCGATGGTGATGCATCTGCAGCGACAGAACACCGCCCGGCTTTACGATCAGACGCTTGACCTGGAAGCGCTCGCCGTTGTCTATGCTGTCATAGCTGCCCCAAGGCCGGAACACCTCGCGATGCAGCGCATGCTCGTAGCGCTGGTCGGCCTTCAATCGCCCCACCAACTTGCGCACTTCGTGCGCCCGCTCCTTGGGCGCGACCAGAACGGCATCCTTGGTTTCGACGACGACGTGGCCTTCCAGGCCCACCGTGGCAACCAGGCGGCTCTCGGAGTAGATGTAACTGTCGCGGGTATCCTCGATGATCACGTCGCCGCGCAGGGTGTTGCCGTGCTCGTCCTTGTCGCAGGCCGCGTGCAGCGAGGACCAGGAGCCGACGTCGCTCCAGCCGGCATCGAGCGGAATCACCATCGCGTCGGCGGTCTTCTCCATCACCGCGTAGTCGATCGACTCGCTGCGGCACGACTCAAACGCAGCGGCGTCGATGCGCGTGAAATCCAGATCGCGCGTGGCGCCGGCAAAACTCGCGCGACAGGCCGAGGCTATATCGGGCGCGAATTTCTCGAGCTCCTCGAGATAGCGGCGCGCGCGGAACACGAACATGCCGCTGTTCCAGTAATACTCGCCCGAGGCCGCGTACGCCTGCGCCCGCGCCAGGTCCGGCTTTTCGACGAACTCCGCTATCCGCCACGCCTGGCCCTCACGCCGGCCGCGCCGGATGTAGCCGTAGCCGGTCTCCGGACCGTCCGGCACGACTCCGAACGTCGCCAAGGCGCCATCGCGCGTGGCCGCAATGGCGATATCGACCGCGCGGTGGAACGCCGCCACGTCGCGGATCCGGTGATCGGCGGGCAGCACCAGCAGCAGCGGATCACCCTCGTCGGCGGCGAGGGCCGCATGCGCCGCGAGCGCGATCGCCGGTGCCGTGTTGCGACCCTTGGGCTCCAGCACGATGGCCCGCGGGGTGCAGCCAATCTCCCGCAGCTGCTCGGCAACCAGGAACCGATGTGCCTCGTTCGCCACCACGGTGGGCGCCGCCGCCTGCAGCCCCTCCAGTCGGCGTACCGTATCCTGCAGCATGGTTTGGTTGCCGATCAGTGGCAGCAGCTGCTTGGGATGCAGTTCACGTGATAGCGGCCACAGGCGTGTGCCAGCGCCGCCCGAGAGTATGACCGGAACCAGCATGGTCTATGAATTTTCGAGCCCGGGGACGCCGGCGCCTCGTCGCGGCACACGCGCGCGACCGATGGCGAAATATTCCAATCCCAGGCGCGCCATGAGGGCGGGATCGTACAGGTTGCGGCCGTCGAATATGACCGGCTGCTTGAGCAACGACTTGAGCCGCTCGTAGTCAGGACTGCGGAACTCCTTCCATTCGGTAGCGATCAACAGCGCATCGGCGCCGTGCACGGCCTCGTAAGCATCCTTGCAGAAGAAGAGCTGCCCGAGCCTGGGGTGTGCGGCGTACAGCCGCCGGGTCTCATCGCTCGCCACCGGATCATAGGCGCGAACCGCGGCTCCAGCGGCCAGCAGCGCATCGATGATGACGCGGCTCGGCGCCTCGCGCATGTCGTCGGTATTGGGCTTGAAGGCCAGACCCCAGAGCGCGAAGGTCATGCCGGCGAGGCGATCCGCGAAGTGCGCTCGCACCTTGCCTACCAGCACCATCTTCTGTCGTTCGTTGACACTCTCGACCGAGCGCAGCAGCTCCGCCGAGTGTCCCGCGTGCTGTGCCGATCGGATCAGCGCCTTCACGTCCTTCGGAAAGCACGAGCCGCCGTAGCCGATACCCGGGTAGATGAAGCTGTAACCTATGCGCGGGTCCGAGCCGATGCCGATGCGCACCTTCTCGATGTCGGCGCCGACGCGTTCGGCCACCGCGGCGAGCTCGTTCATGAAGCTGATCTTGGTCGCCAGCATGGCATTGGCGGCGTACTTGGTAAGCTCGGCCGATCGGATGTCCATGACCACGAGCCGGTCGTGGTGCCGCGTGAAAGGCTCGTACAGCGCGCGGATGAGCTCGGTAGTGCGCGGATTGTCGGTCCCGACCACGACGCGGTCGGGCCGCATGAAATCCTCGATGGCGGCGCCTTCCTTCAGAAATTCCGGATTCGAGACCACATCGAACTCCACCGCGACGGCGCGCGCGGTGACGGCCGATTGCACCGCATCGCGCACCTTGTCGGCGGTGCCCACCGGGACGGTCGATTTGGTCACGACGATGGCATAGCGCGTGAGTCGCTCGCCGATCGAGCGCGCCACGTCGAGGACGTGGGTCAGGTCGGCCGAGCCGTCCTCTCCCGGGGGGGTGCCGACGGCTATGAGCTGGAACAGTCCGTGGTCCACGGCGCGGTCCGTATCGGTGGTGAATTCGAGCCGCCCGGCTTCGCGATTGCGCCGCAGCAGCTCGTCGAGTCCGGGCTCGTGGATCGGCACCTCGCCGCGATTGAGCCGCTCGATGCGTGCCGGATCGATGTCCAGGCACAGCACGTGGTTACCGGCATCGGCCAGGCACGCTCCCGAAACCAGGCCCACGTAGCCCGAGCCGAAAATCGTCACTTTCATGAGTAAAGCCTTGAAATGAAAGCAAAACGCAGCCTAGCGGATACCGCCGGGCAAGGCAAAGCATCCTACCGCAATCCAGAGACATAACCGATTTGTCACCCGCTTGATACTGACTCGATGACGCCCCGGATCTTACGATCCGCGCTCGCAGGAGTGGGCATGTCCATCAATTTCGAGCAGATCACCAAGCGCTACAACGGCACGCCGGTGGTCAATGATGCCTCGCTGCAGATCGAAGCCGGCGAATTCTTCGTGCTGCTCGGCCCGAGCGGCAGTGGCAAGAGCACGCTGCTGCGCATCGCGGCCGGCCTGACCGACGTGGATCATGGGCGCATCTCTTTTCACGGCCGTGACGTGACGCATCTGCGCGCCCGCGAGCGCGGCGTGGGCCTGGTGTTTCAGCACTACGCGCTATTCCGGCACATGACGGTCGGGCAGAACGTCGAGTTCGCGCTGCGCGTGCGCGGCATCAAGCGCCAGCAGCGCGCGCGGCGCCGTGACGAGCTGCTGCAACTGGTATCGCTGGAGGGCTATGCCGACCGCCTCCCGGGCCAGCTCTCGGGCGGTCAGCAGCAGCGCGTCGCTGTGGCGCGCGCGCTGGCGCACGAACCGCAGGTACTGCTGCTCGATGAGCCCTTCGGCGCGCTCGATGCGAAGATCCGCGTGGAGCTGCGCGAGACGATCCGGCAGGTGCAGCGCCGTCTCGGCATGACCACGATCCTGGTCACGCACGATCAGGAGGAGGCCTTCGCGCTCGCCGATCGCATCGGCGTCATGCGCAGCGGCCGCCTGCTGGAGACCGGCCGCCCCGAGAACCTCTACCGCCGGCCGGCCACGCGCTTCGTGGCCACCTTCCTGGGGGCCGCGAACCTGTTCCTTGGGGCGCGCAGCAGCGACGGGCTGCGGCTCGGCGAGCGTTTCGTGGCCAACGCCGAGAGCCTCAAATCCGCCGGCAGCGGCAATGAGGTGGTCACGCTCGTGCGGCCCGAGGACATCGAGATCGCCGAGGATGAGGAGCGGCTGCGCAGCGGTGCGCTCGCGGCCGGACACGTGCTGTCGGTCGACTTCGGCGGCATTCTCGAGCGGCTGCGCGTACAGCTCGCGCGCGACAGCGCCGTGGTATCCGCGGTGGCGCTCGAGCACCCGGTCGCCGACCTGCCGGTGATCGTCGATGTCACACGCACCAATGCCGAGCAGGCCCAGCTTCCGCTCTCGCCCGGCAGGCGCGTCATGCTGGGCATCCGCCGTTTCCACGTGCTACCGACCCCGATCGCCAGCTTCCGCATCCTGAGTGCCGATGCCGCCACGGCCGCGAGCCTGCGCGAGGCGCCACTGCTGCGACAGCTGGTGCAGAGCATGCAGGCGCCGGTGCTCGAAGCCAGTGACAGCGGCGATCGAGACGCAGCGCAGACCGGCGTCGCGGTGATCGGCCTGGCGGCCGACTGCATCGCGCAGATCGGCGCGGCGGCGGCACAGGGGCGGCGGCGCCTGCTGTGCATCCCGCCACGCTCGGCGCTGCCGCGCCGCATGGTTATCTTCTGCACCAGCGATGCGGCCCGGTCCGCCACGCTCGGGCTGCTGGCCAGCGTCATGCGCCACCTGCACGCCGAGGCCACCTTCGTCAGCGTACAGAGTCCGGTGGCGCCGCGCTCGGAAGTGACCACCTCCTTCCGGCGGCTGCTCGATGCACGGGCCGAGCTGCAGGAAACCCACGGACTGGACATCCGCACCGACGTGCAGATCGGTGACCTCAATAGCTGGGTTGCGCACCTGGCGGCCGCCGCCGATCCGGTGCTGGTGGTACTCGGGCTCGACGGCTCGGCGCCCGAGCTCGAGCGGCTGCTGCATCAGGAATTCGAGCCGCTGTTCACTCCCGGAGCGCAGTGTGCGGTGCTGATTTCGTGCAGCGGTGTGGCTGCCGGCGCCGGCAGCCGTGCCAGCGGCGTCGACTCGCTGTTCGAGAACAGTCCCCAGGACACCTGGCTGGAATCCCAGTCGTGAGCCCGCTGCTGTCGCGCCGCTCGGCCCTCGCCCGGCTGTTCGCTGCAGTGGGCGCGCTGTGCAGCGAGGCTGCCTGCACCCGCGCGGCGATCGCTGCGCCGGCCTCCGTGACCATGCTCAACGTGTCCTACGATCCGACGCGCGAGCTGTACGAAGCGGTGAACAAATCCTTCGTCACGCAATGGCTGGCCCGCACGGGCCAGCAGGTAGAGATCCGCCAGAGCCACGGCGGATCGGGCAAGCAGGCGCGCGCCATCATCGACGGGCTGCAAGCCGACGTGGCCACCCTGGGCCTCGCCTACGACATCAACGAGCTCTGCCGGCAGGGCGGCCTGATTCCCGCGAACTGGGCCACGCGCCTGCCCGACAACAGCGCACCCTACACCTCGACCATCGTCTTCCTGGTACGCCGCGGCAACCCGAAGAACGTGCGCGACTGGTCGGACCTGATCCGGCCGGGCGTGGGCGTCATCACTCCGAACCCCAAGAGCTCGGGCGGCGCGCGCTGGAATTACCTCGCGGCCTGGGCCTGGGCGCTGCGCCAGCCCGGTGGCGGCAGCGCCGGCGCCAAGGCCTTCGTCGCCAAGCTCTATCAGAACGTGCCGGTACTCGATTCCGGAGCGCGCGGCTCCACCATCACCTTCGTCGACCGCGGCATCGGCGACGTGCTGCTGGCGTGGGAGAACGAGGCGCTGCTCGCCAAAAAGGAGCTCGGTCCCGAGAAGCTCGACATCATCGTGCCTACGCTGAGCATCCTGGCCGAGCCACCGGTCACCGTGGTCGACAAGGTCGTGGACCGGCGCGGCACGCGCGCGATCGCCGAAGCCTACCTGAAGCACCTCTACACCGACGAGGGGCAGCAGATCATCGCGCAGAACTTCTATCGTCCGCGCAATGCCGCGGTGGCGGCGCGCTATGCCGCGCAGTTCCCTGCCGTGACGCTCGTCACCATCGATGACACCTTCGGCGGCTGGGACAAGGCACAGGCCGCGCACTTCGCTGACGGCGGCACCTTTGACCAGATCTATGGCCAGTAACACGCCATGAACGAGGGCGCGCTGACATTCCCGGCCGGCGCGGCCCTCGCCCCCCGGCGAGCTTCGCGCGAGTTTCGCGTGCTGCCCGGCTTCGGCCTGACGCTCGGTTATACCGTGCTGTACGTGTCGCTGATCGTGCTGATCCCGCTGTCGGCGGCATTCTGGCGTTCCGCGGCCCTCGGGCCGCTGCAGTTCTGGCACGTGGTGACCACGCCACGGGTGCTCGCCTCCCTGGAGCTGAGCTTCGGCGCCGCGCTGCTGGCGGCACTGATCAATGCGGTGTTCGGCTTCATCATCGCCTGGGCGCTGACACGCCAGAGTTTTCCGGGACGGCGCCTGTTCGACGCCATCATCGATCTGCCGTTTGCGCTGCCCACGGCCGTGGCCGGCATCGCACTCACCGCACTGTATGCGCCCAACGGTTGGATCGGTCAGTTGCTCGCGCCGCTCGGTATCAAGGTCGCCTACACGCGCCTGGGCGTGGTGGTTGCGCTGGCGTTCGTGAGCCTGCCGTTCATCGTGCGCACGCTGCAGCCGGTGCTCGGGGATCTGGACCGTGAAGTCGAGCGCGCCGCCGAGACCCTTGGTGCCTCGAAGCTGCAGACTTTCCTGTGGGTCGTGCTGCCCTCGATCTGGCCGACGCTGCTGACGGGCGCGGCCCTGGGCTTCTCGCGCGCGGTGGGCGAATACGGCTCGGTGATCTTCATTGCCGGCAATATTCCCAAGGTCTCGGAGATCGCACCGCTGATGATCATGACCAAGCTCGAGCAGTACCAGTATGCGCAGGCCACCGCCATCGCGGTGGTGATGCTCGTGGCCTCCTTCGCGCTCATGCTGGGCATCAATGGCCTGCAGCTCTGGGCCCAGAAACGGCGGCGCAGCCGATGATCCGGCAATCGCAGATCCCCGAAGAGCTCGGTCGCTACACCCTGCTCGCCGTCGCCCTGGCCTATCTGCTGGTGCTGGTGGCGCTGCCCCTGGTGGTGGTGTTCGTCGAAGCCTTCAGCAAGGGCGTGGCGACCTACCTGCACTCCCTGCTCGATCCCTACGCGCTGGCGGCCATGCGTCTGACGCTGCTGACGGCCGTGATCACGGTACCGCTCAATCTGGTGTTCGGCGTCGCCGCGGCCTGGGCAATCGCAAAATTCGAGTTTCGCGGCAAGAACGCCCTGGTCACGCTGATCGATCTGCCCTTCGCGGTATCGCCGGTGATCTCCGGCCTGATCTACGTGCTGATATTCGGCGCCAATGGCTGGTTCGGACCGTGGCTGATAGAGCACAACATCCACATCATCTTCGCCGTGCCCGGGATCGTGCTGGCCACCACCTTCGTGACCCTGCCCTTCGTCGCGCGCGAGCTGATCCCCCTGATGCAGACCCAGGGCAACGACGAGGAGGAGACCGCGCTCTCGCTCGGTGCCAGCGGCTGGCAGACCTTCCGGCTCGTGACGCTGCCCAATATCCGCTGGGGCCTGCTGTACGGCGTACTGCTGTGTAATGCCCGCGCCATGGGCGAATTCGGCGCCGTCTCGGTGGTATCCGGGCACATCCGCGGACTGACCAATACGTTGCCGCTGCACATCGAGATCCTGCACAGCGAATACAACTACGCCGGCGCCTTCGCCTCGGCCTCGATCCTGGCGATGCTCGCCCTGGTCACCCTGATCGCCAAATCGCTGCTGGACATGTGGCACCCGGAACTGCGCGCCGGCCAGGCGCGTCAGGCCTGAGCGCACCGCCGGGCAGGATGCAGCACGGCCGCTGGCAAGCGGCGGGCGCGCAGATTAGGCTGGGCCCGCCTTGAACACACCTGAACCTTTCCGCCTGGAACCGGCCGACGCGCGCGCGCAGGTCGGGTTGGCATCGTGGCTCGGCGGCGGCAGCGTGTTCATCGTGCTGCTGGCAGTGGCCGCGATCGCGGTGGCCTGTGGCGTGCTGCTCAACCGCCTGGTGCAGCAGCAGGGGCTGGTGCGGGCGCAGCTCGCCGTCGCATCGGGCCGCGAGCTCCTGCGGCGCGCCGGCGAGGACGCGCTCAGCGATGCGCGGGTGCTGGCCGAGCGACCCACGCTGCAGCGCCTGCTCGGCGACGAGGGCAATAACGGCCTGGAGCCGTTCCTGCAGCGCTTCTGCGAGACCACCGGCACCGACGTGGCGGCGCTGCTGCGCGACGGTGCGGTTCTGGCGCAGGCCGGCCCGGCGGTCGACTGGCCCGAGATACTGACCGCCCTGCAGGAGCAGGGCGAGCGCTTCGTCATCGCCCCGAAGGACGGCGGGCCGCTGATCTGGGGCGCCGCCGCACAGCTCCCCGGCAGTAACGTGCGCGCCGTGACGCTGCGGCTCACGACGCCGGCCATGCTGGCACGCCTGAGCCATCAGGTCGGCGCGCAGCTGCAGGTGGTGAATTTCTCCACCTACCACGCCCCGCCCACCGATGAGCTCACGCCCCTGCACACGCAGGCGCTGGCTGATCCGGGCGGCGCGGGCGCGGGCGTGCTCGCGCACGGCGGGATGTATGCCGCGAGCCTCGTGATTGCGGCGCAGACCGGCGAGGTGGTCGGGCTGCTCGATGCCCGGCTCAGCGGTGCGGCATCGCTCGCCGAGACGCACAGTTTCGACTGGGTGCTGGCCGCCACCGCGCTGATCGTCGCGGCCATCGCCGGGTTGCTCGGCGTGCTGTACGGCCGCTGGCTGGCCCGTCCGGTGGTGGCATTGCGCGATGTGGCCGAGCGAATCGGTCGCGGCGATTTCTCCGCCGCCATACCCGCGGTGGCACCGCTGGAGGTCGGGGCACTGGCGCGTTCCATGGACGCCATGCGCGGCAACCTGGTCGATCTCACCGACGCGCTGCGTCGGCGCGAGGCCGAGGCCCAGGCGGTGCTCAGCGGCGTGGTGGAGGGCGTGTATGCGGTCGACCCGGAACGGCGCATCCGTTACGCCAACGAACAGGTGGCACGGCTGCTCGGACGGCCACAGAGCGAGATCATCGGCCAGTTCTGCGGCGATGTGCTGCTGCCGGCGCCGGTGGACGGTGAGCGCCCGTGCGAGCGGCATTGCCCCATCGTCGCCGCGCGGCACGGCGCGCCGAGCGGGGCGCGCGAGACGCTGTGCATGCGCGACGGCAGCACCCGCGCGACCATCATCCAGAGCGCCCCTCCCATCCACGGCGTACAGGTGCAGATCCTGCGCGATGAGACCGATCTCGAAGCGGCGCGCCGCGCGCGCGACAGTGTGCTCGGTAATATCTCGCACGAATTTCGCACCCCGCTGGCGGCACAGCTGGCCTCGATCGAGCTGCTGCGCGACGGGCTGGGCAATATCCCGCCCGAGGCGCAGCGCGAGCTCATCGCCAGCCTCGAGCGCGGGGTACTGCGCCTGATGCGGCTGATCGATAACCTGCTCGAGAGCGTGCGCATCGAGGCCGGCCAGCTCTCCATCCGCGAACAGCCCGTCGAGCTGTCCGAAGTGGTGGCCGACGCCCAGGATCTGATCGCCCCGCTGCTGCTGCAGCGCCAGCTCCGGATCGAGATCGACACCGAGAGCATCGCGGTGATCGTGCGCGGCGATGCGCCGCGGCTGGCACAGGTATTCGTGAACCTGCTGGCCAATGCCGCGAAATTCTCGCCCGAGCAAAGCACCATCCGCATCGGCGGACGACGCCTGGAGGCGCAGATCGAAGTCTGGGTCGAGGACGAAGGCCAGGGGGTGCCGGCGGGCAACTCGGGCGCGATCTTCGAGCGCTTCCAGCGCGGTGCCGAGACTGAGCCGGACGCCCCGGGCTTGGGGCTGGGATTGTGGATCGTGAAATCCATCGTCGAGCGGCACGGCGGCTCGGTGCGTGTGGAGCGTACAGATAAGCAGCGCACGCGCTTCACGCTGGTGCTGCCGCAGGCAATGGAGAACTGAGGCTTGAAACTGCTCATCGTCGATGATGATGCCGACATGCTCGCGGTGGTGGGCTTCGCGCTGCGCCAGGCCGGTTTTCCCATCGTCAGTGCCAATAGCTTTGGCACCGCAGTGAGCACCTTTCGCGGCGAGCAGCCCGATCTGGCCATACTGGACATCAATCTGCCCGGTGGCTCGGGCTTCGATCTGTGCGGCCTCATACGCAAGGAGAGCCGCCTGCCCATCATGATGCTCACAGCACGCGGCGAAGAGGCCGATCTGGTGCGCGCCCTCGAGCTCGGTGCCGACGACTACCTGACCAAACCCTTCAGTCCGCGCACGCTGGTGGCGCGCGTCAAGGCCCTGTTGCGCCGCTCCGGACACGAGGGTGGGACCCAGACGCGCGTGGGCGACCTGGCGCTCGACCCGGACTTGCTCACGCTGCATATCGGCGAGCGCGCCATCCGCGTCACGCCGCTGGAATCCAGGCTGTTGCAGCTTCTGCTCGCCAATGCCGGACAGGTCGTGCACACCGACCGGCTGCTGGTGCACGTCTGGGGTCATCGCGGCGGCGGCGATCGCCAGTTGCTCAAGCAGCTCGTGCACCGCCTGCGACAGAAGATAGGCGACGATCCGGAACAGCCGCGCTGGCTCAGCACCATTCCGAGCGTGGGCTACATGCTGCGGGCGGGCTGAGCCGACCGCACCGTTAGACTGAGAATAATTATCCGCACCGCGCGCTTGCAATCGATGCGCGATAGCGTCAAAGTCCGCGCCACAAAGCCAGAACATCAGGGGTCACCCACTCCGGTTTGAATCGGCCGCGCTGCGCGGCCTTAAGGACTAGGGAGGGAGAACGCGCCAGGGACGGCCTTCTTCCCGACGAGAGGGCCGACCGGCCATGAAGATCTACGGCGCCGACGATAGGGAAATGATGCGCATCACCTCGCTCGCGCGCGAGGACGGGCAGCTGGTGATTCGCGGCACGCTGTTCGGCGCCCTGCCCTTGACGGCAAAACTGCGTCCCGAGGATGCACGCGCCGCACTCAAGCTGCTCGATATCCGCACCGCCCTGTTTCTGCTGACGCTGGTGTTTCGCCGCCGGAGCGCCCGCGGCTGAGGGAGCCTTGCGCAAGGCCATCGAACGCACTCACTGATTCGAATTGCCGGCCCCTGCTCGACCCGGCGGCGTGCGCGGCGCCTGGCTGCCCTCGAGGCTCTGCACCCACTCCGCAATCTGACGGTCCGCCTCTTCCACGGCGACGGCATAGGCCTCGATGATCTTGCCGGCTACGACCTCCCGCACGCCCTCGCTGGCGTCGAGATCATTCATGCTGAGCTTGGGCCATCGCTGCTTGACCTGTGCCTTGTAGCGCTGCCAGTCGCTCTGGACTTGTTCCCATTTCATGGCTGTGCTCCGTGATGTGCTCTCCCATGCAAGGAGCAATCACTGTGCCACGGACCGGCAGTCGTGCCCCGCACTGCAAGCCCGTACGTGGCCGCGCGCGCAGCCCAGCCCAGCCACGCGGCGCCGCGCAATTAATACTGACGCGCGCCTGGAAGCTGCAAGGCTTACAACGCAGCGCCGAGCTGCCGGTGCCCGCTGGCCTGGTCAGGCGACGCCCCGAAGCCGCGAGCCCCTCCGACATGGCGCGAGCCGTTGTAGGGACGCTCCTACAGGATCGCGCAAGCCGCTGATCCTGCGCGCGATGGCGATTGCTCCGCCGGGAATGCGCTGACATTGTCGCTTGCCTGGCACAGGGACTGCTCAGTAGTGTGCAATGGCCCGCAGCGGGCAGAAATTTTGACGGTTATCCCTCCCTGTCGAGCCGTCAAGCAGCCCGTACTGCGATATTAGGCGCATCGCGGCCACTCCCAGGCGATGCGCCTACTTTTTGCCTGCGATCCGCGAGCCCCCGCCAGCATCCACCTCGACCACCTGGTCCTCGGGCTCTCGCACGTCAGGAGCGAGCGGCGGCAGCGCGGCATGGCGCCGATACAGCGGCGCAAAATCGGTTGCATAGCAGGATTCGAACAGCTCCTCGAAACTCTCGAGCACGAAATAGCATTGCTGGAACGCATCGATGCGGTAGTCCGTGCGCATCACGCGCAGCAGATCGAAGCGCCAGCGCCGCGGCTGCGGGCTCTCGACGCTGTACACGGTCTCGCCCTTGGACGAGAGGATGCCCGAGCCGTAGACACGCAGTCCGGCGCGCGTCCGGATCAGACCGAACTCGACCATGTACCAGTACAGGCGCGAGAGCATGCGCAGCGCGCCCGGGAAGGCGAGCGCCTTGGGACCGGCCTCGCCGTACGCCTGCATGAAACGCGCGAACGCCGGATTGGTCAGCAGCGGGACGTGGCCGAAGAAATCGTGGAACACGTCCGGCTCCACGAGGTAGTCGAGCTCGTCGCGACGGCGGATCCATACCGTGACCGGAAAGCGCCGGTTTGCCAGGTGCTCGAAGAAGAACTGCTCCGGGATCAATCCCGGCACGGCGACGATGCGCCAACCGGTGCTGGCGGCAAGAGCGCGGTTGGCATCCTCGAAGCGAGGAATTTGCGTGCTCGATGCGCCCAGGGCGCGCACGCCGTCAAGGAATTCGGGCGCCGCATAGCGCTCGATCAGCTCGATCTGGCGCCGGTACAGTTGCGCCCAGATGGCGTGGTCGTCCTCGGAGTAGCCGCTCCACTCCTGCCCGACGGTGTAGTCGGCCGCCGCGCGGGTGTAATCCCCGCGCAGGCCGTGCGGCTCGTTCACGGGCGCTGAGGGCGGCTCGACCATGGAACGACTCCAGGGAACGACGGCCTAGTGTAGCGCCTCGGGGGTCATGGGTCGGGTGGGGCTCGAACCCACGACCAACGCCTTAAAAGGGCGCTGCTCTACCGACTGAGCTACCGACCCGCGGGGGCGCGCATGATACCGAAAAGAGCCCCTTGCGGCACGGTGTTCAGCGGTAGCGGGTCGGATCGTCGACGCCTGCGGCCCGGAAACCCTCGCGCCGCAGGCGACAGGAATCGCAACGTCCGCAGGCGCGCCCCTCGCCGTCGGCCTGGTAGCATGAGACCGTCGCGGCGTAATCGACGCCCCATCGCTCGCCGTTTTGGATGATCTGGGCTTTGCTCATGGCGATCAGCGGCGCATGCACCGTGAAGCGCGTTCCTTCCACGCCCGCCTTGGTCGCGAGCGCGGCCAGCGCCTCGAAGCTCCTGATGAATTCCGGCCGGCAGTCCGGGTAGCCCGAATAATCCACGGCGTTGACGCCAATCACCAGGTCGCGGGCGCCGAGCACCTCGGCCCATGCCAACGCCAATGCCAGCAGCAGCGTGTTGCGCGCCGGAACGTAGCTGACCGGAATGCCACCGCCGGGCTGCTCGGGCAGTGGGATGCTCCAGTCGGTCAGCGCCGAGCCGCCGATGCCGGCCAGATCCACATGCATGGTGCGGTGCTCGCGCACGCCGTGCGAGCGCGCCACGCGCGTGGCCGCCTCGAGCTCGGATCGATGCCTCTGGCCATACCCCACGGTCAGCGCATGCGCCTCGAAACCCTCGCGGTGTGCCCACGCCAGCGCGGTCGCCGAATCGAGCCCGCCCGAGAGCAGCACCACGGCGCGCGTCGGCGCATCAGCGGCCGCGTTCATCGCCCCAGAGATACTTGTGCAGTTGGATCTGCAGCCGCACCGGCAGCCGGTCGGCGAGAATCCAGTCGGCCAGCTGCCGTGCCGGCAATTGCTCGTGGCTCGGGGAGAACAGCACACTGCAGCGCTCGGACAGCCGCAGTCGCTCGAACGTGGCGCGGCTCCAGTCGTAATCGGCGCGATCGCATACCACGAATTTGATCTGCTCCTCGGGACGCAGCAGCGCGAGCTGCTCGTAGCGATTGCGGTGCTGCTCGCCCGACCCCGGAGTTTTGACGTCGACCACCCGAGTCACGCGCGCATCCACCGCCTCGATCGACACCGCGCCGCTGGTCTCGAGCGACACGCGATGACCGGCATCGGCGAGCCCGGTCAACAGCGCCGTGCAGGCCCGCTGCGCGAGTGGCTCCCCGCCCGTGACGCAGACGTAGCGGCAGTGGAATCCGCGCACGCGCTCCAGCACGGCCTCGAGCTCCCACCACTCTCCGCCCTCGAAGGCATAAGCGGTATCGCAGTACTGGCAGCGCAGCGGACAACCGGTGAGGCGCACGAACACGGTCGGCATGCCGGCCGTATCGGCTTCGCCCTGCAGCGAGTGGAAGATCTCGGTGATCCTGAGCGGCACGTGCAATCCGCGCAACCGCGGCGCCCGTTATGGGGCGTCCGGCGGGATCTTCGTCAGGCGATCGGCAGCGAGCTTGGCGGCGTCGGTACCGGGGTAGCGCTGAACTACCTGGCTCAGCGTCGCGCGGGCATCGGCCATGTGCTTGAGCTCGTATTGGGCATAGCCGATCTTGAGCAGCGCATCGGGAGCCTTGCGCGACTGCGGGTACTGTTCGCCGACGACACGGAAGGCGGCGATCGCGCTGTCATAGTCGCGGGTGACGTAATACACCTCGCCCAGCCAGTACTGGGCGTTGTCGTCCAGCGCGCTGTGCGGATACTGGCGCAGAAAATCGCGAAACTGCGTGATCGCACCGTTGTAATCCGAGGCTTTGAGTGCATCGAAGGCACGGTTGTAGGCGGCTTGATCCGCCGCGCCGGCGCCTGCGCCGGCAGGGGCCGCACCGGGCGTCGCGCCGGGTGCCGTACCGGACGCCGCGCCAGGGGCCACGGTTTCAGCGCCGCTGCCCGCGAGGGCCGCACCGGCGTCGCTGCCCGCGCCACCGCTCGACTGCAGCGCCTTGATGCGCCGGTCCAGATCCGCATACAGGTCGCGCTGCTGCTTGCGCAACGCTTCGTTGCCGTTCTGCAGCTCCTCCACCGAACCGCGCAGCTCGCGCAGCTGTGCATCGAGTACGTCGATGCGCTGGGACAGGGTCAGCAGGCTCTGGTTGTTGACCACGCGTTCGACGCGCCCGAGGCGCTGATCGATGTCATTGAGCCTGACCTGCGTCGGATCGGGGCCCGGGGGAGTGGTCTCGCAGCCGCCGAGCACGGCGGCGCAGCCGATCAGCAGCAACCCATGACACAGCCGCCCGGACATCGCGCAGCCTTCAGTTCAGGTAGACGATGTCGACGCGGCGGTTCTTCGACCAGGCCGCTTCGTTGTGGCCGGTGACCGCGGGGCGCTCCTCGCCATAGCTTACGGTCGTGATCTGTGAATCGGCCACGCCCTGCAGCATCAGCGCGCGCCGTACGGCCTGGGCCCGTCGCTCGCCGAGGCCGATGTTGTATTCACGCGAGCCGCGTTCGTCGGTGTTGCCTTCGAGGCGTACGCGGATGCTCGCATTGGACGCGAGATAGTGGGCGTGCGCGCTGATCAGCCCGTCGTACTCCGACTTGATCTCGCTGCTGTCGAAGTCGAAATAGATGGTGCGGTTCTTGAGTTGCTCGGCGGTCGGACCGGCCACCCCCGGGCCCGAGCCGTTGGCCACTCCCGCGCCATAGGCGCCCGAGTTATCGGCACCCGAGGACTGCGATTGCTCGGTGGGAGCCACCGTTTCGGGGGTAGTCGAGGTGGGGCGCGGTTTGTGACTGGCGCAGCCACCGAGCAGGATCGCGCCGATTGCGGCGACACAGATGAGCACACTCTTACGCATAGCTTGACTCCGGAGTTCGTGGCGCTGTCGCGGCAGGCATCTTATTACCATACCGCCGTACGGCCCACATCTGTTTGACGAATTGGCTAGGGCTGAAACGGCTCCCAGGCCGGCTCGCGCAGCTCGCCCTGGCTTGATGTCAGGCGCTGGGATACCAGGCCGTCTACCGACACGGTCTCGAGGGTGCCGATCGGGCCGTCGCGACCGGCATAGATGATGGTCGCACCGTTGGGCGCAAAACTCGGGGATTCATCGAGGTTGCCGTGCGAGAGCACGGTGACGGTGGCCGAGGCCAGATCCTGCACGGCGATGCGGTAGTTGCCGCCCTCGCGTGTCACGAATGCGATCTTGCTCCCGTCCGGCGACACCCGCGGGCGGGCGTCGTAGCTCGAGCCGAAGGTGATGCGTTGCACGCGTCTGGGATTGGCGATGTCGAGCTTGTAGATCTGCGGTCCGCCGGCGCGATCGGATGTGAAATAGATGCTCTTGCCGTCCGGACTCCACGCTGCCTCGGTGTCGACCGCCGGATCGTCCGTCAGGCGCGTGAGCGCCTGCGTCGCCAGGTCGAGCAGCCAGATATCGAGATTGCCGCCGCTGCCCGACAGCGTCAGCGCCAGGCGCGTGCCGTCGGGCGAGAAGGCGGGCGCGCCGTTGACCCCGATTCGCTGCGACACCAGGCGCCGCTCACCGGTGCGCACGCGCTGAATGTAGACCGCGGAGAGCCGGTTCTCGAACGATACATACGCGAGCCACTGATCGTCCGCCGACCACGCAGGCGACATGATGGGCTGCGAGGACTCGAGAATGACCTTGGGCGCGGCGCCGTCGGAATCGGCCACGATGAGCTGGAAATGCTGGCTCGGGGGCTGCCCCTGCACGGCGATGTAGGCGATGCGGGTCGCGAACGCCCCGCGGATGCCGAGGATGCTCTGATAGACGAAATCACTGACCATGTGCGCGGCATTGCGCAGCGTCGCGCTGCTGGCAATGATGCGCTTGCCGCCGATGCGCTGGCCCGTGAGCGTGTTGACCAGATCGCACTCAAGGTCGAGTTCGCCGCCATTGCCCGCGGTCACGCGCCCCACCAGCACGTAGTCGTTGCCCGCGGCCTTCCAGTCCGCGGCCTGCACGTCCTGCGCGCGCGTGGGCGTGGTGAGCATGTCGTGACGCTGCATGGCGCGAAAGCGGCCGCTGCTCTCCAGATCGTGCTGGACGATGGCGGCCGGATCGAAGCCGCCGTCGGCCGGCACCGCGCGCCCGAATGGCACGATCGCGATCGGCACCGGATCGGTCACGCCCTGGGTCACGTTCACCTGCAGCTCGCCGCGCGCCGGGGCGGCCGCGAGGCCGAGCAATGCCATGATGGCGCTGCACGCCAGCGCGGGCAGGATGCTTTTGAGGCCGCCCGGGCTCGGCGCCGGCCCCCTCGACGATGTATGTCTACTCATGGGGAGCGAAGGTAACAACCACGTCGCGGTCGAACAAGGCCGGATCGGAGGGGGCGGGCAAGGGCGAGGCCCGATAGGCGGCATCCGCGATCGACTGCCGCACGGCTTCATCGCCATTGCAGTTCCCCACCTGAACCCCGGTCACCTCCCCGCCAGGCACCTGTGTGATGTGCACCTGGCAGTTGATGCCCACGTGAGCGCTTGGCGGGCGGATCCAGGCGCGCTCGATCCGCGCCGCGATCATGGCCTGGTATTGCGCCAGCGCGCCGCTGGAGCGGGCTGCATCCAGATGTTCCTCGGCCTGGAGCTGCGAGCGCAGATCCGCCTGTGCGTGGTCGAGCTCGGCCTTGCGCTGCTGCGCCAATAGCTGGGCCTTGCGGTCCGCCTCGGCCTTGGCTTTCGCCGCCGCGTCGGCCTTGGCTTTGGCCTCGGCGGCAGCCTCGGCCTCGGCCTCGGCCTGGGCCTTGGCCTGCGCCTCCGCAGCGGCCTTGGTCTGGGCCTCGGCCTCAGCCTTGTGCTCGGCCTCGGCCTGCGCCTGGCGCTCGGCCTCGGCTTTCTCGGCCGCCTGCTTGGCGGCTTGCTGCGCGGCCTGCTCGCGCTGCTGCTCGGCCTTCTGTTCGGCGGCTTGCTGGGCGGCCTGTTGCGCGGCCTGGTTATCGGGCGGGGGAGGCGGCGCTGGCTGCGGGGCCGGCGGGGCCGGCGCGCTTGGCGGGGCTCCGTGCACTACCGTGGCCTCGATCGCGAGGGTCTGCGGTGCCGGCTTGGGCGAACGGTACTGCCACCAGCCCCATACCAGAGCACCGACGATGGCCGCGTGAATCAGGACGGACAGCAGTATCGACAGGACGCGATCGCTGCGGCGTTCGCTCATGGCGATGTCGGGGGCTTCCGTGTTGGATCAGTCTGGAAGCCGACCTTGCGGGCGCCGGCTTGTTGCAGCAGAACCATGGCCTGCACCACGCGTCCGTAGCTGACCGCCTGGTCACCGTTGACCAGCACGGCACGCTCCGGGGCCCGCCGCAGCGCCGCCGTGGCTCGCACCAGCAGTGTCTGCTCGCTGATGGGTTGCTTTGGCGTGGCCCCGATATTCAAGTACAGACGTCCCTGGGCATCAATCGACAGCACCAGGGGCGGCTCATTCTGGCGTGAATCGAGCGGTTCGGCGGCCGCCTTGGGCAGATCGACCTTGATGCCCTGGGTCAGCAGCGGGGCGGTGATCATGAAGATGATGAGCAGCACGAGCATGACGTCGATGTAGGGCACGACGTTGATCTCGCCCATCAGCCTGCGCTTGCCCTTGTGGCTTGGGGTCATCTCAGCCTCCCCGGCCCGGCAGGACGGCAGCCGGCGCCGACGCGGGGCCGCGCCCGGCGTAGCGCTGCAGGATGGTCGACAGTTCCTCCATGAAACCGTCGTATCGCAGCTCGAGCCGGCTGACCTGGTCGGCATATCGGTTATAGGCCACGACCGCCGGTATGGCGGCGAACAGGCCCATGGCCGTGGCGATCAGCGCCTCGGCGATGCCCGGGGCGACCATGGCCAGAGTCGCCTGCTGCACGTTTCCGAGCGAGCTGAAGGCACTCATGATGCCCCACACCGTGCCGAACAGCCCCACGTATGGACTGGTCGAGCCGACGGTCGCCAGGGTTGCGAGGCTCTGCTCGAGTCGCTCGATCTCCTTGAGCTGCGCCACGCGCATCGCGCGACGTGAGCCCTCGAGCAGCATGTCGGCGGCCACCCCGCCCTGCGCGCGCAGACGCGCGAACTCGCGGAAACCGAATTCGAAGATGCTCTCCATGCCCGAGGTCTTGCCGCGCGATTCCACGGTGCGGTAGAGCGAGCTCAGATCGCCCCCAGACCAGAAGCTGTTCTCGAAGCTGTCGGCATCGCGCTGTGCGCGGTTCACGACCATGCGCTTGCGGAAGATGATGGCCCACGAACCCAGCGAGGCCGCCAGCAGGATGCCGAGCACGATCTGCACCACCAGGCTCGCCTGCACCACCAGGCGGATCACCGACAATTCACCGCCCATCGCTTACTCCTTTTAATTCACGGGTTATGACTTCCGGCAGGCGCCTGGGTTTCAGGCTGCGGGCGTCCAGGCAGGCGACGCGGACCGTTGCGCACAGCAGCAGCTCACCGCCGGCGCGCTCGCGCCACACACGCTGCTCGAACGCCAGGCTTGCGCCCCCGTCCCGGGCCGGTGCGCAGCCGATGGCCAGCATGTCATCGAGCCGGGCCGGGCGACGGTACTGCGCTTCCAGCGCCACGACCGTGAAAATGATGCCCGGATCCAGGGCGAGCGTCCGCTGCGACAGGCCCCGCGAGCGCAGCCATTCCGTGCGCGCTCGCTCGAGGAATCTCAGATAGTTCGCATAGTAAACCACTCCACCGGCGTCGGTATCCTCGTAGAACACCCTGGCCGGCCATACGAACACCCTCAGACGCCCTCGCCGAACAGCGACAGGTTGGCTGCGGCGCGCTCTGGCACCTTGAGACCGAAATGCTGCCAGGCCAGGCGCGTGGCCACGCGGCCGCGCGCAGTGCGGGCGACGAAGCCCTGCTGGATCAGGAACGGCTCAATCACGTCCTCGAGTGTGCCGCGCTCCTCGCCGAGCGCGGCCGACAGGCTCTCGATGCCGACCGGGCCGCCGTCGAACTTCTCCATGATGGTGAGCAGCAGCTTGCGATCGAGTGCATCGAGCCCCTGCGGGTCCACCTGCAGCAGATCGAGCGCGGCGTGTGCGGCCCGATCGTCGATGCGGCCGTCGGCCTTGACCTGCGCATAATCGCGCACGCGCCGCAGCAGGCGGTTGGCAATGCGCGGCGTGCCGCGCGAGCGCTGCGCAATGCGCAGCGCGCCCGCGGCGTCGATCGCCACGCCGAGAATGCCGGCCGAGCGGTGCACGATGCGCTCGATCTCGGCAATGGCGTAGAACTCCAGCCGCTGTACGATGCCGAAGCGGTCGCGCAGGGGCGAGGTCAGCAGGCCGGCGCGAGTCGTCGCGCCGACGAGCGTGAATGGCGGCAGATTGAGCTTGATGGAGCGCGCCGCGGGCCCCTCGCCGATCATGATGTCGAGCTGATAGTCTTCCATCGCCGGGTAGAGGATCTCCTCGACGATCGGGCTGAGGCGATGGATCTCATCCACGAACAGCACGTCGCGCGCCTGCAGATTGGTCAGTA
>DATDHV010000081.1:0-35569 GCA_036521395.1 Steroidobacteraceae bacterium
ACTCGAGCAGCGGATCGACCCGGCTTCGCAGCTGCGCCTGATCCGCATGCGCGGGCGCAGGTATGCCGGTTTTGAGACGCTGGAGGCTTCCGCGGCCTGGCGAAGCGCGCGAGAATGGTTGGCGCGCAGCGTGGCCAAACCGGAACTCAAATTCGAACCGGGGGGCGCCGAGGAGGATGGCGCGTGACAGAGACGTCGCGATGGTCGGTCGAATTCTTGCGCGGAGTGCTCGATGCCTCTCCTGAGGGCATCGTCGTGTGCGAATCGCGTCCCGAACACCAGCCGGTGGTTTATGTGAACACGGCGTTCGAGCGCCTGACCGGCTACGGCGCCGAGGAATTGCTCGGCCGGGACCTGCGTCAGCTTCAGTCCTGGGATCGTGACCAGGAAGGGCGCAATCAACTGCGCGTGGCGATCGCCCAGGGCGAGACCTGCCGGGTGCTGCTGCGCAATTACCGCAAGGACGGCAGTCAGTTCTGGAACGAAATACTGGTGCAGCCGCTGCGCGGCAGCGACGGCGCGGTAACCCATTTTGTCGGTTTTCACCGCGACGTGACCGAGCGCGAGCGCTCGGGACTGCGTCGCGTTTCCGGTTTGCCGACCTGGCTGCGCGAGGATCGGCTGTCCGGATTATGTTCGCGGGCCTACTTCGAGGAGCTGCTGCAGCACGACTGGCAGACCGGCACCCGCGAGGCGCGCCTCGTCACGCTCGTGGTGTTCGACATCGATGAGCTCAGCAGCTACAACCAGACTTTCGGCCGCGCCGCCGGCGATGCCTGCATTCGCCGCGTGGCCGGCGTGATCGGCGCCGCCTTCCGGCGCGGGGCCGACGTGGTGGCCCGCTGGGAAGGCGGGCGCATCGTCGCGCTGGTGCGCAATCCCGACCTCACCGTGGTACCTGCATTCGCCGCCTCGGTGGCGCAGAAGGTGCTCGGCCAGCACATCCATCACCCGCGCGCAGCGCGGCAGAAATTCGTCTCGGTCAGCGTCGGCGCAGCCAGTCTCACGCCCACGATCGATCAGAACGCCGACGTGCTGGTACAGGCGGCCATGACGGCGCTCGCGCGCGCCAAGGAAGATCAGGCACGGGTCGCGGTGGTGCGGCCGGGGGATGTGGCCTGACAGCGTCCAGGCGCAGGGCCGTGCTGGGCGTACTGGCCGTGTACGCCCTCGCCCCGCTCGCCGCACTGTGCGGGTCCGGCGCCGCGCCGGCGCAGACCACGCCCGCGATTCTCGGCCGCTGGCTCACCGAGCCGCGCGACGGCATCATCGAAGTCACGCGCGCGGCCGATGGCAATTATGAGGGCCGCATCATCGGCGGCAACGCGCCCGGGCGGCTCGATCTGCGCAATCCGGATCCGGGCCGCCGACAGCAGCTACTGCTCGGCCAGACCATACTGCGTGGCCTGCGCGATGAGGATCCGGGAAGCTGGGCCGGCGGCACCATCTATGATCCCGACAGCGGCCGCACCTACAAATGCCGCATCGAGCTGCTCGATCACGATCACCTCAAAGTGCGCGGCTTCGTGGGTTTCGCGCTGCTCGGACGCTCGCAGGTCTGGAGCCGCTACCTCGGCGCCTCGCTGCGGCTGCCGCCGGCCGCGCCCTGAGGCCCGGGCCGCAGGGACTTCTGCAGATAGATCGCATCGGCCAGAGGATTGTCGTAGTAGCGCGGCACCTCGCGGAATCCCAGTGCCGCATAGAGCCGCCGGGCGGCCTCCATGCGCTCGAGGGTATCGAGGCGCATGGCCTCATAGCCGAAGCCGCAGGCGCGCTCGATCACGGTCAGTGCGAGCCGGCGCCCCAGTCCGCTGCGGCGAAAAGGCTCGCGCACCCACAGCCGCTTCATCTCGCACATGCCCGGTTCGAGCGCGCGCAGCCCCACGCACCCGGCCAGTTCCTGTCCGCTGCGCGCCAGCAGCAACGCGCCGCCGCGCGCGCGTGCATACGCGCCGGGCAGCGAGGCCAGCTCGGCCTCGAAACCCTGGAAGCACAGATCCACCTGCAGCCAGTGTGCGTACTCGTTGAACAGCGTGCGCAACGCAGCCAGCCACGGGCACGGTGGGGTATCGGCATCGATCAACTCGAAGGAGCAGGTCGCCTGCGACATCGGCGGCGCCTCAATGGGTCGGCGCGGAAGCCTGGGATACCGGCGAGACCATGGCGATGACGCCGAAGGCAGGGTGGTCGAAATACTGCTTCTCGTTGTACTTGACGCTGCGCATCTCGTTGATGGTGTAGGGAGCGCCCTCCTGCAGCGTGATGTCCAGGCCCAGGTGCAGGTAGGTGGCGCGCTCGAGATAGACCATTCCGGACAGGCCCGGAGCGCCGATGCCGACGTCCGCGAGTGCAATGCCGATGTGCGTGCCCCAGTTCGCCGCGGTCTGCACCCAGGCGGCATGGGCGATGGGGTGCCAGGCGCCGCTGCCGCGCAAGGCGTTGTCGATGGCGCCGAGCCTGTAGTCCGCGGGTGACAGCACGCGCAGCACCTGCGGGTTGCCGCCGCGGGTGGCGTCGTTGCCGAAACCGCGGCCCGTCGGCGTCGCGGTCCAGTCCTCGGCCGCCCCGACGCTGGAGTCGCGGAACACGATGATCTCGACCTGGTAAGCGGCCGCGCTGGCCTGCGCCGGCGCCTGGCACGGCCGCGACAGCAGCGTGATCCCCAGCAGGCACGCCAGTGCCAGAGCCCGGGGGCCTGCGGCCCTGCCGCGGCCTGCTTTGCCGCCGCCGCTTGCCCGGCACAGTGAGTTCATGCGGCTATGGTAGCAGGGGTGCATATCAGGCTCCGGCCAGATGATCCAGCAGCGCATGCGCGCGCACGAAGCGCTGCTCGGGCTGCGGCAGCGCGCGCGTGATGCGCAGCTTGAGCGGGCCCTCGAACCGATATTCCTGCCCCTGGCGCTGCACCAGCGCGATGATGCGCGCGGCATCGACCTTGTTGTGCTCCTCGAACAGGATGCTGCCGCCGGCCGGGCCGAGCTCGAGCCGCCGAATGCCGAGCTCACGCGCCCGCAGCCGCAGTCGCGCCAGCTGCAGGAGATGGCCGGCAGGCGCGGGCAACGCGCCGAAGCGATCGATGAGCTCGGCGGTCATGTCCTGAAGCGCCACGGCATCCGCGGCGCCGATGCGCTGATACAGCGCCAGCCGCAGATGCACGTCGCTGACGTAATCCTCGGGCAGCAGCGCGGCCACGTGCAGCTCGACCTCGCTGACCGCCGCCAGCGGCCGCTCCAGCGCCGGCTCGCGCCCCTCGCGCATGGCCCGCACGGCGTGCTCGAGCATCTCCAGATACATGCTCAGACCCACCTCGCTGAGCTCGCCGGTCTGCTTCTCGCCGAGGAACTCGCCCGCGCCGCGAATCTCCAGATCGTGGGTCGCGAGCACGAAACCCGCGCCCAGCTCTTCGAGCGATTCGATGGCCTCGAGCCGCTTGGCGGCATTGCCAGCCAGGTGCTTGCGCGAGGGCACGATCAGGTACGCATAGGCGCGGTGGTGCGAGCGGCCGACGCGGCCGCGCAGTTGGTGCAGCTGGGCCAGTCCCAGGCGGTCGGCGCGGTCGATCACTATGGTGTTCGCGCTCGGTACGTCGATGCCGCTCTCGATGATGGTGGTACACGCCAGCAGGTTGAAGCGCCGGTGATAGAAGTCCACCATGAGCTGTTCGAGTTCGCGCTCGCGCATCTGGCCGTGACCCACGCGTACGTCCGCCTCCGGCACCAGCGCGGCGATCTCGGCGGCTGCCTTCTCGATGCTCTGGATCTCGTTGTGCACGAAGTAAACCTGGCCGCCGCGGCGCAGCTCGCGCAGCACCGCCTCGCGCAGCGTTGGCGCGTTCCACTCGATGATGAAGGTCTTGATCGCCAGGCGGGCCGCGGGCGCCGTGGTGATCAGCGACAGGTCGCGCAGGCCGCCCAGTGCCATGTTGAGGGTGCGCGGGATCGGGGTCGCGGTCAGCGTCAGCACGTGGACTTCCGCGCGCAGCGTCTTGAGCCGCTCCTTGTCGCGGACGCCGAAACGATGTTCCTCGTCCACGACGATGAGCCCGAGATTGCGGAAGCGCGCATCGGCGTGCAGCAGCCGATGGGTCGCGATCACGATGTCGACGGTGCCGCGCTCGAGTCCCTGCAGCACGGCCGTGGTCTCGCCGCTCGAGCGGAATCGCGACAGCGCCTCGATGCGTACCGGCCAGTCGGCGAAGCGGTCACGGAAGCTCTGCAGGTGCTGCTGGGCCAGCAGCGTCGTCGGCACCAGCACCGCCACCTGGCGTCCGGCCTGCACGGCGACGAAGGCCGCGCGCATGGCCACTTCGGTCTTGCCGAAGCCCACGTCCCCGCAGATCACCCGATCCATGGGCTTGACCGACTGCATGTCCTTGAGCACCTGCCGGATTGCTTCCGACTGATCCGCGGTCTCTTCGAACGGGAAGCCGTTGGCGAAAGTCTGGTATTCGAGCTCGCCGGCCGCCAGCGGCGCAGCCTGATGCGCCGCGCGGCGCGCGTGCAGTTCGAGCAGCTCGGCGGCCACGTCCCGCACCGCCTCGGCAGCGCGGCGGCGCGCGCGCGCCCACTGATCGGTGCCGAGCTTGTGCAGCGGAGCGGTTTCGGGGGCGCCGCCCGTGTAGCGGTTGACCAGGTGCAGGGCGTGCACCGGCACGTAGACCCGGTCGCCGTCGCGGTACTCGAGCGCCAGGAATTCGTTGCTCTGGCCGCCGATCTCCATGCGCTGCAAGCCGATGAAGCGCCCGACGCCGTAGGTCTCGTGTACCACCGGCGCGCCGGGCTCGAGGCTCTGCAGGTCGCGCAGTATGGCCGCCGGATCGGACACCGCCGTGCGGCGCCGGCGCCGTTCCTGGCGCGCGCGCGAGCCGAAGAGCTGCGATTCGCTCAGCAGCAGCAGCGGCGGCTCACGCAGCGCCAGGCCCGCCATGTCCTCCGCGACATTGATCCCCAGGCGCGCATCGCCGTCGACGAACTGCTGCCAGGCCTGCAGCGCGCGCGGCCGTCGCCCGTGCGCGGCGAGCATCTCGGCGATGACCTCGCGCCGGCCGGGGGAATCGGCGGCGATCAATACCCGGCCGGCGTAGCCGTCGAGAAAGCTCGTCAGCGGCGCCAGCGGCTGCGCGGCGCGCACATCGAGGCGAAAGTCCGGCGGCGCCGTGGTGGTGAAGTCGTGCGCGTCCTCGAGCGGCTCGAGTTCCGCGCCTGCAAAGCGCTCGATGCGCACGCTCGGCCGGGCCCCGAGAGCCGCACCCAGCGCGGACGGCTCGACGAACGTCTCGGCCGGCGGCAGCAGCGGGCGCTCGATGTCGTGACGGCGATCCTCGTAGCGCGTGCCGATGGCCTCCCAGGCGCGCGCCAGCGCCGCCTCCAGGTCCAGGTCGCTGGCGATCACCGCCTCCGCAGGCAGGTAGTCGGTGAGCTGCGCCGTGACCTCGAAGAACAGCGGCAGATAGAACTCGATGCCCGGGGGCGCGAGCCCCTCGCTGACGCCGCGGTAGATACTCATGCGGGTTACGTCGCCCTCGAAGCGCTCGCGGAAGCGGCGCCGGAAGGCGCGCACCGCGTCGACATCGAGCGGCAGCTCGCGCGCCGGGAGCAGGCGCAACTGCTCGATGGCCTCGAGCGAGCGCTGCGATTCGGGATCGAAGCGGCGGATAGTGTCGATGCGGTCATCGAGCAGATCCACCCGCACCGGCGCGGGCGCGCCCATGGGATACACATCGAACAGCGAGCCACGCAGCGCGAATTCGCCCGGCATGCCGACCTGGCTGACGCTGGCATAGCCGGACTGCGCCAGGCGCAGGCGCAGCGGCTCGATCGCCAGGGGCTCGCCGCGTTTGAGTTCGAAGCTGCGCGCCTGCACATAGCTCACCGGCGGCAGGCGCGTCAGCAGGCTCTCGACCGCGAGCAGCAGGATGCCGCGGCGCAGGCCGGGCAGATGCGAGAGCGTGCGCAGCCGCTCGGAGACGATATCCGGATGCGGGGAGAAGACGTCGTACGGCAACACCTCCCAGTCGGGCAGCATCAGGATCTCGAGCGCCGGGCCGGCAAAGAAGCGCAGCTCCGCAGCGAGCTGCTCGAGCTCGCGGGTATCGGCGGCAATGAACACCCAGGGGCGGCTGTCGGCCGCTACGGCCTCGGCGAGCGCGAGGCCGCGCGCGCTGCCGTGCAGGCCGCGCCAGCGCCAGTGGCGCACGGCGGCGTCGGGCAACGGCGGGTGCAGCAGCATGGCCATGGGTTCGGTTCGCGCGGCCGCCGAGTGCGGGCGCCGCAGTGTACTATTCGCGCTCGGCGGACCGCGAGGCACGACATGAGCACCCTGGTCGAAATCGGAAATCTGAGCAAGATCTACGAGCGCGGCCCGCAGCGGGTCGAGGTACTGCACCATCTGAACCTCGAGATCCAGGCCGGAGACTTCGTCGCCCTCATGGGGCCGTCGGGCTCGGGCAAGACTACGCTGCTGAACCTGATTGGCGGACTGGACTCGCCCACCGACGGCAGCATCACGGTCGGCGGGCAGCGCATCGACCAGCTCTCCGAGAGCGCGCTGGCTCGCTGGCGCGCAGCCAACGTTGGCTTCGTGTTCCAATTCTACAACCTGCTGCCGGTGCTCTCGGCGCGCCGGAACGTGGAGCTGCCGCTGCTTCTGACGCGCCTGCCGGCGGCACAGCGCCGGCGCAATGCCGGCATAGCGCTCGAGCTGGTGGGCTTGAGCGATCGCGCTACCCACAAGCCCGGCGAGCTCTCGGGCGGACAGCAGCAGCGCGTGGCGATCGCGCGCGCCATCGTGTCCGATCCCACGCTGCTGGTGTGCGATGAGCCGACCGGGGACCTCGATCGCCAGTCGGCGATCGAGGTGCTGAGCCTGCTGCAGCGCCTCAACCGCGAGCACGGCAAGACCATCATCATGGTGACGCACGATCCGAAGGCCGCCGAGTACGCGCGCCGCACGCTGCATCTGGACAAGGGCAGCCTGGTGGAACAGGGCGAGCCGCTGCCGGCGTGAAGTATTTTCATCTCGTCTGGAGCGCACTGTTCCGGCGCAAGACGCGCACGGTGTTCACGCTGCTGTCCGTGCTCGCCGCCTTCCTGCTGTTCGGGCTGCTCGATTCGGTGCGCAGTGCCTTCGCCAATGCCGGGGCGGGGGTCGCCGGAGTCGATCGGCTGGTCACCGTGTCCAAGATTTCCTTCACGCTGTCGCTGCCCAAGAGCCTGCTCGCGCAAATCGAGGCGGTGCCGGGAGTGGCGCAGGCGACCTACGCGAACTGGTTCGGCGGGATCTATCAGGATCCCAAGAATTTCTTCGCCAACGAGGCGGTGGCGCCGAACTTTCTCGACCTGTATCCCGAGTGGCGCATTTCGCCCGCCGAGCGCGAAGCGTTTCGCACCACGCGCACCGGTGCGGTGGTCGGCAGGCGGCTGGCCGAGCGCTTCGGTTGGAAGATCGGCGACAAGATCCCACTGCAAGCGACGATCTTTCCCCAGAAGGGCGGCAGCAACACCTGGACCTTCGATCTGGTGGGCATCTATCACGTGACGGACCCGAACCTGAAGAGCGAGGAGGACGTGCTGTTCTTCAACTGGGACTATTTCGATGAGGCGCGGGCCTTCGGCAACGGCAACGTGGGCTGGTACGTGAGCCGCGTTGCCGACCGCCGGCAGGCAGGACGCGTGGCGCAGGCCATCGATGCGCTCTCGGAAAACTCCGACCACGAGACCAAGACGCAGACCGAGCAGGCCTTCAACGCCAGCTTCGTGAGTCAGTTTGCCGACATCGGACTGATCGTGGGCGCCATCATGGGGGCAGTGTTCTTCACGCTGGTGCTGCTCACCGGCAATACCATGGCTCAGGCGGTGCGCGAGCGCATTCCCGAACTCGCCGTGCTCAAGACCATCGGCTTCTCCAGCCGCAGCGTGCTGTCGCTGGTGCTGATCGAGTCGGTGCTGCTGCTGGCGCTGGGCGGGACGGTCGGGCTGCTGCTGGCGGCCATCGCCGTCAAGGCACTCACCGCGAGCGTAGGGGCCACGCTGCCCCTGAGCCCGGTGGGCGCGGCGATCTGGCTGCGTGGGCTGGGCTTGATGGTGCTGATCGGCCTGCTCGTCGGGGCATTGCCGGCGCGCCGCGGCATGCGGCTGCGCATCGTCGATGCGCTCGCCGGACGCTGAGCCGGTGGCGTGAGCGGCAGGCGCAATCCCTGGCGCACACTCGGCTGGGCGCTGTCGGCCCTGGTCGGCGTGGCCGCGGCGCTGGTACTGCTCACGCTCGCGCCCGCGTGGCTGCTCGGCGCGCTGGTGCTGCTGTTCGTGCTCTGGCTGGCCGCGACGCGCGTCGGGCATCAGACCTGGTCGGTGACGCAGGTCGGGATACTGACCATACCCGAGCGGCTCGGCGCTTCAATGGTCGTGGTCATCGGCATCGCCGGCGTGGTCGGCGTGCTGGTGGCCGTGCTGGCCATGGGCGCCGGCTTCGCGGCGACGCTGCAGCAGACCGGCACCGACGACACGGCCATCGTGCTGCGTGCGGGCTCGCAGACCGAGCTCAATTCGGTGCTCGATCACGACAGCGCGGTGCTCGTGTCGCAGATGCCCCAGGTGCTGCGCAATGCGCAGGATCAGCCCATCGCCTCACCCGAGCTCGTGGTCGTCGCCTCGCTGCCGAAGAAGGCCACCGGGCTCGATGCCAATGTGGAGCTGCGCGGCGTGGGCGAGCGCGCCTGGGAGCTGCGCCCGCAACTCAAGATCACCGCCGGGCGTGCCTTCAGGCCGGGGCTGCGCGAGCTGGTCGTGGGCAAGGGCGCGCGTGCGCAGTTCGCCGGCATGGAGCCCGGCTCGACCATCAAGCTCAATGGCCAGAGCTGGTCGGTGGTCGGTGCGTTCGAGTCGGGCGATGCCTATGACAGCGAGATATGGGGCAATGCGGACGTCGTCGGGCCGGTCTATCACCGTGGCAGCAGCACCACATCGGTGACCGTGCGGTTGACCAGCCCCGCCGCCTTCGACGCCTTCAAGGCGGCGCTGGCGGCCGATCCGCGCCTGAAGGTGGAAGCCCGGACCACGCGCGCCTACTACACCGAGCAATCGGCGCGGCTGGCGCGGCTCATCCGCGTATTGGGCATCACCGTGGGCACGATCATGGCCATCGGTGCCGTGTTCGGCGCGCTCAACACCATGTATGCGGCCGTGGCCGCGCGCACGCGCGAGATCGCGACCCTGCGCGCGGTGGGATTCCGCTCGGTGCCGGTCATCGTCTCGGTGCTGCTGGAAACCATGCTGCTGGCGCTGCTCGGGGGCGTGGGCGGCGCGGCGCTCGCCTGGTCGATCTTCAACCACTACACCGCCTCGACCCTGGGCGACAATTTCAGTCAGGTGGTGTTCGCGTTCCAGGTGTCCCCGCCGCTGCTCTGGATGGGACTGAAATGGGCGCTCGCCATCGGCTTCATCGGCGGATTGTTTCCTGCGCTGCGCGCCGCGCGCATGCCCGTCACGGCCGGTCTGCGCGAGCTGTAGCGTCTCAGGAGCCCGCGTTGACCACCGCGTGTATCACGTGGTCGTACTCGAAGAACACGCTGAAGGCCGGATAGTCCCAGCGCGTGATCGGTGGCTTGCCCACGGCCGGGTGCCGTTCCTGCGGCGCACCGAATTTCGCCTCCACGGTCTTCATGGTCATGCCGCGTTCCGGGCGGGCGATGTCCGATGGGCGCACGCTGACCTGGTCGCCGATCACGACGGTCTCGGCGCGCGCGGCCGCGCACAGCAGCACCGCGATGCCGAGGGCGAGCGCCGCGGCCCGGGCGCGAGGCGATGCCGGGGTCTGTGTTTTGCATGTGCCTGTCATAGCCAACCCTTACGCGCGCTGATACCGCGCCGACTATAGCACCGGCCCGGCGGCTCGACCCATCGGGGCGGTCCGCGCCGGCCCGTTTCTGTGATCCACGTCCAGTTTCGGGGTGGCCTGTGTTCTAATGCACGCTGATGTTTCAGCCGCTGCCAGTGTTCATCGGCCTGCGCTATGTGCGCTCGCGGCAGCACAAATTCTTCGTTTCGCTCATCACCTGGGTGTCGCTGGCCGGCATCTCCCTCGGCGTGGCGGCGCTGATCGTGATCCTCTCGGTCATGAACGGGTTCGAAGGGGAGCTGCGTGACCGGCTGCTGGCCCTGGGGGCCCAGGCGCACGTGGTCAACGAGGGCGTCCCGTCGGCCGATGGCGAGCGTGCCCTGCGGCAGCGGCTGCTGCACCTGCCCGGCGTGGTCGCGGTGTCGCCCTACATCGAGCTCACGGCGCTGGCGGTGCACTGGCCCGAGATGCTGCCGGTATTGTTGCGCGGCATCGATCCGGCGCTCGAGCACGGGGTCGCCGATGCAAGGCCGTTGCTGGTCGAGGGCGGCCTCGAATCCCTCAAGCCCGGCAGCAATGCCGTGATCGTGGGCCGCGACATTGCCGACCAGCTCGGCCTGCGCGCGGGCGATACGCTGACGCTGCTGGTGCCGATGGCGTCGGCCTCGGGATTGCCCGAGCCGCGGCTGCGCCAGTTCACGGTCGGGGGCGTGTTCCAGGCCGGACTCGAGGATCTGGACAACACGCTGATCCTGGCGCAGATCGCGGATGTGCGCGCGTTCGCCCCGCTCTCGCAGGGCACGAGCGGGCTGCGCCTGCGCTTCACCGATGCCCTGAAGGTGGCGCAATTCATGCCCGCGGTGCGCGCGGCGCTCGGCCCGGGCTACCGCAGCAGCGACTGGACCGAGGACAACGCCAGCTACTTCCGCGCCATTCGCATCGAGAAGACCATGATGGCACTGATCCTGATGCTGATCGTGGCCGTGGCGGCCTTCAACACCGTGGCCATGCTGGTCATGGTGGTCAACGACAAGCGCACCGACATCGCCATCCTGCGCACCTTCGGGGCCTCGCCGGCGACCATTCTTCAGACCTTCGTGACGCAGGGGCTCGCCATCGGCTGGTTCGGCGTCGCGGGCGGTCTGATGCTCGGCGTGCTGGTCGCGCGCCACGTGGCGAGCATCGTGCCGGTGCTCGAGCGCGTGTTCCGCTTTCACTTCCTCGATGCGCAGGTCTACTACATCACGACCATCCCATCCGAGCTGCACCTGCACGATGTGCTGTGGATCGCGGCCGCGGCCTTCACCCTGACGCTGCTCTCGACCATCTATCCGGCGCTGCGGGCGGCCGGCACGCCGCCGGCCGACGCCCTGCGCTACGAATAGCATGGCCTGGCCGTATGAATGGATGCTCGGCACACGCTATCTGCGCGCCACGCAGGGCCGCGGCTTTCTGTCCTTCATCTCCGTGGTATCGGTGCTCGGGCTGGCCATCGGCGTCGCGGTGCTGATCGTGGTGCTGTCGGTCATGAACGGTTTCGAGCGCGAGCTCAAGACCCGGATCCTGAGCGTCACCGCCCACGCTACCCTCATGGGCCTGGAGGGCAGCCTCAAGGACTGGCGCGCCGATCGGGCGCGCGCGCTCAGGATGCCGGAAGTGATGGCCGCGGCGCCCTACATCGAGGCCCAGGCACTGCTCATGCACGGCGCGCATACCTCCGGCACCACGGTGCGCGGCGTTGAGCCCGAGGAGGAGCGCCGGGCCGTCGGTCTGGCGCAGCGCATCGAGGGCGGTCGCATCGAGGATCTGACCGACGGTGGCTACCGCATCGTGCTCGGCGACGCGCTCGCCACCGCGCTCGCGGCCCGGGTCGGGGACGATGTGGTGCTGATCGCCCCGCGCGGGGATGTGACTCCGGCCGGGATCGAGCCGCGCATGCGGCGGTTTCGCGTCGCCGGACTGTTCCATTCCGGCATGTACGAATACGACCGCGCGCTGGCGCTGGTGAACCTGCACGATGCGGCGCGCATCTACCAGATGGACGATCGCGTCACCGGGCTGCGGCTGGCGCTGCGCGATCCATTCATGGCCCCGCGCGTGGTGCGGGATCTGGCCGTGAGCCTCGGCGGCGGCTACTTCGTCAGCGACTGGACGCGCAATCACGCCAATTTCTTCCGCTCGATCGAAATCACCAAGTCGATGCTGTTCGTGATCCTGCTGCTGGTCGTGGCGGTCGCGGCCTTCAATGTCGTGGCGACGCTGGTCATGGTGGTGAAGGACAAACGCGCCGACATCGCGATCCTGCGCACCATCGGCGCGGCGCCGCGCAACGTGCTGGCGGTGTTTGCGATCCAGGGCACCTTCATCGGCCTGGCCGGCACCGCCGCCGGCGCCGCGCTCGGGTTGCTGCTCGCGGCCAACCTCGAGGCGCTGGTGCATGCGCTGGAGCACCTGCTCGGCACGCATTTTCTCGATGCCAAGGTGTATTTCATGAGCGACCTGCCGGCTTATGCGGAATGGCACGACGTGCTGCGCATCTGCGGCGTTGCCTTTGCGCTGTGCGCACTGGCGACGTTGTATCCTGCCTGGCGCGCGGCCGGCATTGCGCCCGCGGAGGCGCTGCGGCATGACTGAGACGGTGCTGTCGGCCAGCGGCGTGCGGCGCAGCTTCCGCGAAGGCTCGAGCACCCTCGAGGTGCTCACCGGGGTGGAACTCGAGGTGCAGCGCGGCGAGCGGCTCGCGATCATCGGTGCTTCCGGCTCGGGCAAGACCACGCTGCTGCAGATCCTGGGCGGACTGGACCGTCCGGACGTCGGCCGCGTGGAGCTGGGCGGGCGTGACATCCACGCGCTGTCGGAACGCGAGCGCGGCATCCTGCGCAATCGCAGCATCGGCTTCGTCTACCAGTTCCATCATCTGCTGCCGGAATTCTCGGCACTCGAGAACGTGGCAATGCCGCTGCTGGTGCGACGCGAGACCACCGTCGCCGCGACGGCGCGCGCACGCGCGCTGCTCTCGCGCGTGGGACTGGCGGAGCGGCTCAGTCACCGTCCGCATCAGCTCTCCGGCGGCGAGCGCCAGCGCACCGCCGTGGCGCGCGCGCTCGTGACGACCCCGCACCTGGTGCTGGCCGATGAGCCGACCGGCAACCTCGATGGCCGCAATGCCGAGCAGGTCTTCGCGCTGATGCTCGAGCTCAATCGCGAGCTCGGTACCAGCCTCGTGGTAGTGACCCATGATCCGCGGCTCGCCGCGCGCATGGACCGGGTTCTGGAGCTCGATGGCGGGATGCTGCGTCAGCCGGCGAGCTTGTAGCCCTGACGGCGCTCACGCCGCTTGTGGTAGCGATGCATGGCGGCCGCGCGCCAGAAGTACTCCAGGGCGAAGCGGCCGATGAGGCCGAACGCGATGCTGCAGATCAGGCAGCCGAGCAGGAATGGTTTCCATGCCGGTCCGAGGCCGTGCTCGAGCCAGTTCCAGGTCAGTTGAAACTCGAAATGGTGCGGCCGGTACTGTAGCAGCGCCGCGCCGATGCGATAGGCTGCATAGTAGATGGGCACCATCGTGAAGGGATTGACGGCGTAGGTGGCGGCGATGGCCACGGCCACATTCAGTCGCCACCAGATCGCCGCCAGCACCACCAGCAGCAGATGCACCGGCAGCGGAATGAAGCTCACCGCGATGCCCACGCCGAAACCGGCGGTGATCGAGTGGCGGTTTAGCGACCACAGGCGCGAGTCGGTGAGCCGTTCGCCGAACACGCTCAGGTACCACCTGTGGCGGTGCGAATGGATGTGCTGGGCCAGCTTTTTGACTAGTCGGCGTGACATGGCAGTGCAACTGTATCAGTTGCCGCGCTTAGGCCACACCCACGCCGTCGCGAATTTGCGCTGCGGCCGCCGCGCTTTAGGTATCATGCGCCCGCTGCGGCCGTAAGCACCAGGAGTCGACGCCGGAAATGTGGGAAATCGTGCAGGCAGGCGGGGCATTGATGTGGCCCATCATGCTGTGCTCCGTCGTTGCCGCGGCAATTACACTGGAACGGCTCTGGACGCTGCAGGACCGGCGCGTGCTGCCGCCCGACCTGATGCACAAGGTATGGAAACTGGTCGAGGCGCACCAGATCAACGACAAGGTCATCCTCGCCCTCGAACATAATTCGCCGCTCGGGCGGCTGCTGGCGGCCGGCCTGCAGAATCGCTACCGCCCGCGCGATGTGCTCATGGAGCGGCTCGAGGACACCGGGCGCCACGTGGTCTACGAGCTCGAGCGCTTCCTGAACACGCTCGGCACCATTGCCGGAGTCTCGCCGCTGCTCGGACTGCTCGGAACCGTGACCGGCATCATCAAAGCCTTCAATGCCATCAATGCCGGCGGCGCCGGGGATCCGCGCATGCTCTCGGGCGGCATCGCCGAGGCGCTGGTGGCGACCGCGGCGGGCCTGTGCGTGGCCATCCCGTCGTTGATCGCGTATCGCTACCTGCGCAGCCGCGTGGAGCGCATCGTGGTGGAGATGGAGAAGAACGCGCTGCGGCTGGTCGATGCCGTGGAAGCCGCGGCGCGCCGGGCGCCGGAGACTCCAGCCGCCGCCGCACCGCTACCGGCGCCCGCGCCGGCCGCATCGGGCGCGTCCGCTTCATCGGGACTGGCGCCGGCGGCGATGGCGGCAGCGCCGGCCGGAAAGGCGGCGCAGGGGTGATCGCGTGAACCTCAAACCGCGCCGCACCGAGGAGCCGGAGATCAACGTTACCTCGCTGATCGACGTGGTGCTGCTGCTGGTGGTGTTCTTCATGCTGTCCTCGAATTTCACGGCCGAGGGCCGGCTGCGCATCCGCCTGCCGCAGGCGAGCGCGCAGGCGGCCGAGCGTGCGGCCGGCGATGAGCTCGTGGTCACCGTCAGCGCGAGCGGCGCCTACCTGGTCAACGGCCGCGAACTGGTCAACTCCGGCGCCGACACGCTGCGCGCCGCCGTGCTCAAGAGCGCCGCGGCCGCGCCGCGCACCGCTCCGGTCACGATCCGCGCCGACGGCCGCGCCAGCCACCAGGCGGTCGTGACCGCGATGGATGTGCTGGGGCGGCTCGGCTTCACGCAGATGAACGTGGCCACGATCAACGAGTCGACAGCAGGCCCGCCTTGAGCCGCGCCGCGCCCGGCAGTGCCGCCAGCGCTTCGACAATGAAGAAGGCCGGCGGTGTGTACCGGCGGCTGTTGCGCTATGCGGTGCCGTACACGGGCGTGTACCTGCTGGGCGTGCTGGGCATGGTCATGTTTGCCTGTGCGGATCTGCTCACGATCAATTTCACCCGGACCTATCTGCGCGATGCGAGTGCGCTCGAGCATCACCGTCAGCTGCTGCAGCTGCTGCCGCTATGGGTGATCGGCATATTTCTGGTGCGTGGGGTCGGCGATTACCTCGGCAACTATTTCCCGTCGTGGGTGGGCCGCCAGGTGATCAAGGCCATACGCGGTGACCTGTTCGAGCAGTACCTGCGCCTGCCGACCGCCACCTACGATCGCGAATCCACCGGCGCGATGCTCACGCGCCTGACCTACAACGCCGAGATGGTGGCCTCTGCCACCACCGACTCGGTCACGGTCATGATCCGCGATACCCTCACCATCGCGTTCGATGTCGGCATGCTGTTCTACCTGAGCTGGAGGCTGGCGATCTACGCCCTGATCGTCGCACCGGCGATCGCCTGGCTGGTGCGCAACGTCAACGTCCGCTTTCGCCGCTACAGCACCCGTATCCAGAACTCTATGGGCGACGTCACGCGCGTGGCCAAGGAGACGCTGGACGCGCACCGCGTGGTCAAGGTGTTCAACGCCCAGAAGCACATCGCCCAACTGTTCGAGGGCGCCAATGAGCTCAATCGCCGCACCAACGTGCGGCTGCTCTCCGCGCGCGCGAGCAGCAATCCGACGGTACAGATGATTGCGGCCCTGGGACTGGCCTTCGTGATCTACGTAGGCAGCCGCGAGATCGCGGCCGGCGCGCTCTCGTTCGCGAGCTTCACCTCGTTCCTGCTGGCGCTGTTCCTGGTCATGCAGCCGCTCAAGCGCGTGCTCAACGTAGCCGGGCCGATGCAGCAGGGCATCGCCGCCGGCGCGAGCGTATTCGACGTGCTCGACTCCCCGACCGAGCCGGACGGCGGCACACGCCCGTTCGGCCGGGCACGCGGGGAGGTGGAATTCCGCCACGTCAGCTTCGAGTACGCACTCGACAAGGGCGCGGTATTGCGCGATGTGTCGCTGTCGGTGCCGGCCGGCTCGACGCTGGCGATCGTCGGGCGCTCGGGCAGCGGCAAATCGACGCTGGTGTCGCTGCTGCCGCGCTTCTACGACCCCACCGCGGGCGGCGTGCTGATCGACGGCATCGACATACGCGAGTATCCGCTGCGCGACCTGCGCCGGCAGTTGAGCCTGGTCAGCCAGGAAGTAGTGCTGTTCAACGACACGATCCGCAACAACATCATCTTTGGCGCCAGCGACATCAGCGAGACGCGGCTGCAGGCCGCGGTGCGCGCCGCTTACGTGCTGGAATTCATCGAGAACCTGCCACAGGGGCTCGAAACAATCGTCGGCGACCGCGGTCTGCTGCTGTCCGGCGGGCAGCGCCAGCGCATCGCCATCGCGCGCGCGCTGCTGCGCGACACCCCCATCCTGATTCTCGATGAGGCCACCTCCGCTCTCGATACCGCCGCCGAGCGGCACATCCAGGCGGCGCTCGATCAACTGGTGCGAAATCGCACCACCCTCGTGATCGCGCACCGGCTCTCGACCGTGGAGCGCGCCGATCACATCCTGGTGCTCAGCGACGGCGCGGTGGTCGAATACGGCGCGCACGCGCAGCTGCTCGCGCGGCGCGGCGTGTACGCCGAGCTGCATCGGCTGCAGTTCAGCGCCTGACGCTGCGTTGGTCGAGTCACTGCAAGCGATCTGGTACCGGGCTGCGCCCCCGCCCCGCCCGTTGCGGCTGCTGGCAGCGCTCTTCGGCCTCCTGGTGCGCGCACGCACCGCCGCCTATGCACGCGGTTGGCTGCGCGTACGGCGCCTGCCCTGTCCGGTCATCGTGGTCGGCAACCTCACCGTCGGCGGCAGTGGCAAGACCCCGCTGGTCATCTGGCTGGCCGCGCGGCTGCGCGCGGCGGGATTCACCCCGGGGGTGATCCTGCGCGGCCATGGCGGAACGGCTGCCCGCGGCGGCACACCGCGCCGCGTGCAGGCTGACAGCGACGCCGCCGTCGTCGGCGATGAGGCGCTGGTGCTGTGCCAGCGCACGGGCGTGCCGGTGGCGGTGTGCCGGTCGCGCTGGAGCGCCGGGCGGCTGCTGGCACAGGAGGGCGTCGACGTGATCGTCGCCGACGATGGGCTGCAGCATCTTGCGCTCGCGCGCGAGGCCGAGATTGCCGTCATCGACGGCGAGCGCGGTCTGGGCAACGGCTACCTGCTGCCCGCCGGGCCGCTGCGCGAGCCCCCCGAGCGATTCGGCCGCGTGGATATCCTCGTGGTCAACGGCGATGGCCGCTACCGGGCCGGGATCGCGGCCGGGCCGCTCCTGCGATCGGCCGCTCCGGCCGCAAAGGCTCTGGCGGGCTCGTTCACCATGCGACTCGAGGGCGAGCGGCTCATGGCGCTTGCCGGGCCTGCCACGCGGGCGCTCTCGAGCCTGGCCGGACAGCGCGTCCACGCCGTGGCCGGCATTGGCCATCCACAGCGCTTCTTCACGCAGCTGCGGGCCGCCGGGCTCGAGCCGATTGAGCACCCCTTTCCCGATCACCACCGCTTCCGTGCCGGGGAGATTGTGTTCGACGATGAATTGCCGGTGCTGATGACCGAAAAAGATGCAGTAAAATGCCGGGCGCTGGGCGGCCCGAACCATTGGTACCTGCCGGTCACGGCCAGCTTCAGCGAGGCCGAGGCTGCCGAGTTGTTCGGCCGCCTGCGCCGGACCGTGACATCGCGGCACCGTTCCTGATCGGGAGAGCACATTGGACGCACGACTGCTCGATATCCTGGCCTGCCCGATCTGCAAGGGACCGCTGCGCCACGAGCGCAAGCAGGAGCTGCTGATCTGCCGCGGCGACCGGCTGGCGTTCCCGATTCGTGACGGCATACCGGTCATGCTCGAGGAAGAGGCGCGCGCGCTCTCGCCGACCGATCCCCTGCTCGAGACCTAGGCCGTCCGGGCGCATGTTCCGCGTCGTCATTCCGGCGCGCATCGGCTCGACCCGGCTGCCGGGTAAGCCGCTGCGGCTGCTGGCCGGCAAAGCCATGATCCAGTGGGTGTACGAGCGCGCGCGGCGCTCGGGCGCACAGCAGGTCATCGTCGCCACCGACGATGAGCGCATCGCGCAGCTCGTGCGCGAGCTTGGCGGGGAGGCGTGCCTCACCGCGTCGACGCACCCCTCCGGTACCGACCGCATCGCCGAGGTCACACGCCGCGAGCAATGGCGCGACGGCGATGTGGTGGTGAACCTGCAGGGCGATGAGCCGCTGATGCCCGAGGCATTGCTCGATCAGGTCGCGGCGCTGCTGGACTCGCACCCTGGGTGCGATCTCGCGACCCTGGCCGTGCCGCTGGAGTCGGTGGCGGCGCTGCTCGATCCCAACGTGGTCAAGGTCGTCACCGACCGCGCCCAGCGCGCCCTGTACTTCAGCCGCGCACCCATTCCCTGGTCGCGTGATGGCGGCAGCGGCAGCCATCAGAGCAAGCATGCCGGAGCCCGGCGGCACCTGGGTATCTATGCTTACCGCGTCTCCGCGCTCAGGCGCCTCGCGGCACTGCCGCCGAGCGCGCTCGAGCTCATCGAGCGGCTCGAGCAGTTGCGCGCGCTCGAGCACGGCATGGACATTCGCGTCGGCGAGGCGGCGGTAGCACCCGGTCCCGACGTCAACACGGCGGACGATCTGGCCGCCGTGGGCGCTTTGCTCGAGGCCGGCCGCTGAGGGCCGCCTACTCTTCCGTATGCGGCGGCGCTGGCGGGTCGGAGGGCGGCGCCGAGGACCACACGACGTGAGGCTTCTGATCGGCCGGGGGCGGTCCCTGGTGCTGATGCTCGTGCTCGCCCGCACCCTCCGTGGAGGCCGGTGCGTGGTTGGAGCTGCTCGGCGGGGGCGGGTAGTCGGTGTGCGCCGCGGGCGCGCCGCCATGGCTGCCGTTGAAGGGCTCGGCCGCCCCCTCGGGCGGGGAGTCGGGCGCGCCCCAGCCATAGTTGGAAGTCGGCGAGGGCGAGCCCTCTTCCAGTCCCATCTGAGTGCCGCCACCCTGGCCGCCGGGACCGGCGCCCTGCGTCACGTCGCGGTTGCCGCCGCCACCGCCCCGGCGGCGGCGCCTGCCGCCGCGGCGTGAGCGGCCGCTGCGGGGGCGATCCAGCGCACCCTGCCCCGAAGGGCCGGCGTGCTGCTCGAGCTCGTTACCCGGTGCCCCTTCCGTCTCCAGGCCCGGCTGCTGTGGGGCGCTCTCGCTGGGCCGGCGCGTCTCGAAGCGTGGCTCGTCCCTGTGTGGCTCGTCGCGCCGTGGCTCGTCCTTGCGCGGCGCATCGCGTCGCGGCTCATCGCGTCGTCCCTCGCGCCTGGGCTCCTCCGGTCCGCGCTCGCCGCGGCCGCTGCCGCGGCGAGGCTGATCGCGCCGCGCGCCTTCGGGGCGCCCGGGCCGGCGGTCGCGACCGCCGCGCGAGACCTCGCGCCTGGCGCCACCGGCGCGATGTGAGTCGCGCCGAGGCTCGGTCTGCGCCGGTGTAACCGGCTCATGTGCGTCGGCGATGCCATGCTCGGCGCCGAACCAGCGTCTCAGGCGATCCCAGAAGCCGCCGTTCTGCGCCTCGTGCGCCTCGGTGGCATTGGCCGCGGGCGGCGCGCTCGCGGCGATGATGGGTGCCGCGGTCTTGGGCAGCAGCGCCGCTACGGCGGGCTGCTCGGCAGGGCGCCGTTCACGCTCGGCCACCGGGTCGACGGTCGCCGGCGCCACCGGGATCTGGTAGCTGATCTGGGAGTTCTCGGGCAATTGCGTCTCATCATCGCGCACCCGGCGGATCGAGTATTCCGGGGTCTGGATGTGCGGATTGGGCACCAGCACGAGCTGTGCATGGCCCTTGTCCTCGAGCGCACGCAGCGCATCGCGCTTCTCGTTGATCAGATAGGTGGCGACGTCCACCGGTAGCTGCACGATGATGCGCGCGGTGCGGTCCTTGCGTGCATCCTCGCTGATGAGGCGCAATATGGACAGGGCCATCGACTCGACGCTGCGGATGTTGCCGATGCCGTTGCAGCGCGGGCAGACCAGGTGGCTGGACTCTCCGAGGCTCGGCCGCAGGCGCTGGCGTGACATCTCCAGCAGGCCGAAGCGCGACAGCCGTCCGATCTGAATGCGCGCGCGGTCCATCTTCATCGCGTCGCGCAACCGATCCTCGACGTCGCGCTGATTCTTGGTCGACTCCATGTCGATGAAGTCGATGACGATGAGCCCGCCGATGTCGCGGATGCGAAGCTGCCGCGCGATCTCCTCGGCCGCTTCCAGGTTGGTGTTGCATGCCGTGGTTTCGATGTCCCCGCCGCGCGTGGCGCGCGCCGAGTTGATGTCGATCGAGACCAGCGCCTCGGTGTAATCGATCACGAGGCTGCCGCCGGAGGGTAGCTGCACCTTGTGCGCGTAGGCGGATTCGATCTGGCTTTCGATCTGGTAGCGCGTGAACAGCGCGATGTCGTCGGCGTAGCGCTTGAGCTTGCGCGGCGCATCATTGGGCATGAAGCGCTGCATGTATTCGAGCGCTTTCTGGTAGGCGCTGTCGTCGTCGACCAGGATTTCGCCGATGTCATCGGTCAGATAGTCCCGCAGGGCGCGCGTGACCGCATCGCTCTCCTGGTAGACCAGGAACGGGGCGGCGCGCGTCTGGGCGGCCTCGGCGATCGCTTCCCACTGCGTCTTGAGGTTGTCCAGATCCCACTGCAGCTCCGCGGCCGAGCGGCCCACGCCCGCGGTGCGCACGATGGCGCCCATGCTCTCGGGCACCACGAGCTGGCTCATGATCTCGCGCATCTGGTCGCGGTCTTCGCCCTCTATGCGGCGCGACACGCCGCCGGCGCGCGGATTGTTGGGCATGAGCACGAGGAAGCGCCCGGCCAGGCTGATGAACGTCGTGAGCGCCGCCCCCTTGTTGCCGCGCTCCTCCTTCTCGACCTGGACCAGCAGCTCCTGGCCCTCGGTGACGAGCTCGCGGATATTGAGCCGGTTGCCCTGCGGCTGCGCGCGGAAGTAATCGCGGGAGATTTCCTTGAGCGGCAGGAAACCGTGCCGCTGCGCGCCGTAATCGACGAACGCCGCCTCGAGCGAGGGCTCGACGCGGGAGATGCGGGCCTTGTAGATATTGGCTTTTTTCTGTTCCCTCGAAGGTATTTCGATGCTCAGGTCATAGAGCTTCTGTCCATCGACCATTGCGACCCGCAGTTCTTCCTGCTGCGTCGCGTTGACTAACATTCTCTTCATTTGCCTCTGCCAGAATTGAATGAGAGGCCGGAGGTTTCGGAAACAGCACTTGTGGGGGCTGTTTCGCGAAGCCGCACTGGGCAGCGGAGAGCTCGAAGGTGGATCGGCGCGTCGTTGTTGTCATCGACTCTGTATCATTGATTCGATCATTGATTCGTGGCCGCCATGGTCGGCGGCGCGCCGGAATTCCAAGAGGTCCACTGACCGGCGGCGCGCTCGTGGGCTCGAACTTGCGGAGGAGCAACTCAGGCGAGCGCGGACCGGATCGGCCGACTCATGCGCGATGGCCTCGACTTCGAGGACCAACTACCATGCGGCGCCAAGGCCGCGGCTTGTTGCCGTGGCGCCGGACCCAGTTCCTTGAAGTTTGGATGTCCGGTTCTAGAGCAACGAATTCATTATAGACATACGCTGCACTGGAAACAAACACTTAAGCTGCCTTCTGTGACTGGAGACTCCATTGTCCGAGCCTGAAGCGGCCGCAGCCGGCGCTCCGCGGTCCGCGGTCCGGCACGTGCTGATCGACGCCGAGAGTCAGGGCCAGCGGCTGGACAAAGTGCTCGCGCGGCTGCTGCACGGCGTGCCGCGCAGCCGCATATTCCGCCTCATCCGCCGCGGCGAGGTGCGTGTGAATGGACGGCGCGCGGGCCCGGAACAGCGTCTCGCGCTCGGCGATTCGGTGCGCGTGCCGCCGGTGCGTGCGGCCGACCCGGACGCGCCGCGGCGCGTGCCGGCGGCGCTGATCCAGCGGCTCGAAGGCGCGATCATCCACGAGGACCGGCGGCTGCTCGTGCTCGACAAGCCCGCCGGCGTGGCCGTGCACGGGGGCAGCGGACTGTCCTTCGGCGTGATCGAGACCCTGCGCGCCGCGCGCCCGACCGAGACACTCGAACTCGCGCACCGGCTCGATCGCGACACCAGCGGCTGCCTGATCGTGACCCGGCGCGGCTCGGCGCTGCGCGCGCTGCACGCGCTGTTGCGCGAGGGCGCGGTGCAGAAGGGATATCTGGCGCTGCTCGCGGGTCGCTGGAAACTCGGTCACAAGCAGATCGATGCGCCGCTGCGCACCGACCTGCGCGTGGGCGGGGAGCGCACCGTCAAGGTCGCCGCCCAGGGCAAGGAGGCGCGCACTGAATTCAAGCTCGTCGAGCACTACGGCGCGAGGGCCTCGCTGGTCGAGGTCATATTGCACACCGGCCGCACGCATCAGATTCGCGTGCATGCAGCGTATTGCGGGCATCCGGTGCTCGGCGACGAAAAATACGGCGATGCGGCGATCAACGCCGGATTCGCGCAGCTCGGCCTCGAGCGCATGTTCCTGCATGCCCACAGCGTCGCGTTCTCATGGCCGGACGGCTCGGTGCAGAGCTTCAGTGCGCCGCTGCCGGGCGAGTTGCGCGCCGTGCTGGATCGGCTGGCGGCGGCTAGGGCACCGGGTACCCGAGCTGGCGCAGTGCGCGCCCGACCGCGATCAGGGGCAGCCCGATGAGCGCGCTGGGATCGTCGCTGACGATGCGGGCGAACAGGCTGATTCCCAGACCCTCGCCGCGAAAACCGCCGGCGCAGTCGAACGGCCGGTCGGCCGCGACGTAGCGCTCGATCTCCGCGCCGCTGAGCGCGCGAAAGTACACGGTGGTGGTGTCGACGAAGTGGATGGCGGCGCCGCTCGCCTGCAGCACCGTCACCGCGGTATGAAAGGTCGCGGCCGAGGCGGACAGCCAATGGAGTTGCGCGCGACAGATGTCGGGGCCGCCGGGCTTGCCGAGCAGCTCGCCCTTGCACAGTGCGACCTGATCGCTGCCGATCACCGTGGCGTCGGGGCGTCGCGCGCTCACGGCCGTAGCCTTGGCGAGCGCCAGGCGTTGGGCGCGCTCGAGCGGGGTCTCCAGCGGCAGGGCGGTTTCATCCACCTGAGGGGCGAGCACTTCGAAGGCCACGTGCAGCCGAGCGAGAAGCTGCCGGCGGTAGAGCGAGGTAGAGGCGAGGATCAAGGTCGCGGCCGACATGCTCATGAAGACCGCTCGAGGCGACTCAAAGGCTTGAAAGTCCAGGGACTTTTGACTTGCCGCGACACTGTACCTATTATACGCGCCCCATGCCGGGCGGCGCTTTGAAGCTACGCGACGTCAGAAAGCTGGCCGAGACGCGGGCGGCGTTCGAGTTCGAGCTGCCGGTGGCCGAGCTGCCGGGTCTGCCGCCTGAGCTGCTGAACGGCGACGGTCACGTGCAGGTGCAACTGCGCTTCAGCCGGGAACAGGGGTTCGCCATTGCCGACGTGCGGCTCGGGGCCATCCTCGAGGTGACCTGCCAGCGCTGCATGGGTCCGATGAGGCTCGAGCTGAACACCAGCTCGCCGGTGCTGGTCGTGGAATCGGAGCGCGAGGCGGAGGATGCTCCCGCGGGTTGGGAAACCTTCCTGGCGCCGGAAGGGCGCTTGAGTCTGGCGGCGCTGGCGGCCGAGGAGTTGCTGCTGGCCGTGCCGATCGTGCCGTTGCACGAGGCCGGCTCGGGCTGCCTGCCGGTGGAGCAGGCGAGCGGGCACGCGCCGGCAGCCACGGAGCCGGCGCCCGCGAGCGCGGCGCGGCCCTTTGCCGATCTGCGCGCGCTGCTCGAACGCGGCGCCAAGACGACGAAATAGTCCGTATCTGTTCGAGGAGTTGGGACCATGGCCGTACAGAAAAGCCGCAAGACACCATCGAAGCGAGGCATGCATCGTTCCCACGATGGGCTTGCGATCCCGGCGTTGTCGGTGGACTCGCAGTCGGGCGAGCAGCACCTGCGTCACTGCATCACGCCGGACGGGTTCTATCGCGGCCGGCGCGTCATCGAACAACAGGCCGAGCCGGACAGCAAGGAATAGCGCCCCACCCACCACGCACGAGCAGAGCGCGCGTGTTCTCGAGGATCGTGGGCACCGGCAGTTACCTGCCGGCGAAGGTCGTGACCAATTTCGACCTCATGCAGCGCATGGACACCAGCGATGAGTGGATCCGCGAGCGCACCGGCATCGAGCGCCGCCACATCATCGGCGATACCGAATCCAACGTCGACATGGCCGAGCACGCCGCGCTCGCCGCGATCGCCGCCGCGGGCCTGCAGCCGACCGATATCGACCTCATTTCCTACGGCACGACCACACCGGACCTGGTGTTTCCCAACTGCGGCAGCCTGCTGCAGGCCCGCCTGGGTTGTCGGGGGGCTCCGGCCTTCAGCCTGGAAGCCGCGTGCAGCGGATTCATCTACGCCCTGGCCGTGGCCGACAAGTTCGTGCGCTGCGGCGACAGCCGGCATGCGCTCGTGGTCGGCTCCGAAGTGCTCTCGCGCATCACCGACCAGTCGGACCGCAGCACCGCCATCCTGTTCGGCGACGGCGCGGGCGCTGTGGTCCTGACGCCCTCGGAGCAGCCCGGCATCATTTCGACCCACCTGCATTCCGACGGCAGCTATCAGCACCTGCTTTATTGCACGGGAGGTCCGGCTCGTGGGCCGGCGCCGGGCAACATGCCGGCGGGGGATTATGTGCGCATGGCCGGCAGCGAGGTGTTCAAGCTGGCCGTGACGCTGCTGGGGCGCATCGTCGATGAGACGCTGGCGTTGAATCATCTCGAGCGCGCCTCGATCGACTGGCTGGTCCCGCATCAGGCCAATCTGCGCATCATCCAGGCGGTCGCCAAGAAGCTCGGGCTGCCGATGGAGCATGTCATCGTGACGATGCAGGACCATGGCAATACATCCACCGCCTCGGTGCCGCTTGCGCTCGACATCGGTGTGCGCGACGGGCGGATCAAACGCGGTGATCTGCTGCTGCTCGAGGCCCTGGGCGGCGGGGTGACGTGGGGCTCGGCGCTGCTGCGCTACTAGGTCGCGCAAACTGCCGATGGCCGCACCGGAACCCCTGACCAAGTCCTCCAGCGGCGCTCCGGTGAACCAGGCAACGCGCTGGCGCTGGTTGCCGGCGGTCAACAGCTGGAAATACCACCTGCTGCTCGGCGCGATCGGCGTGCTGGTGCTCGGCCCGCTCGGGGGGGTGACCGCCTCCTACATGAATTTCTCGCTGGGCTTCTTCGTGGGCGGCCAGGTTCTGGCCGGCATCCTCGGCTCGACGGTCACCTACGGTTACGGCGCCGAGGGCAAGCACGGCGCCAACTACATTCAGACCACGGCGGCTTCGGTCGCCGGCATGGGCGGCATGGCGGTGGTCATCCAGGCCATGGTGTGGATGGGAATGCCGCGGCCCCCGACGTTGCACCTGGCGCTGTACCTGCTATGCGTCGGCATGTACGGGGCTGGCGTGGGCATGCTCTACACCCCGATACTCGTGGACCGACTCAACCTCGTCTACCCGAGCGGTCTGGCGGTCGCCAACATACTGCGGGCGCTCACTGATCCCGTACTCCTCAAACGCTCGGTCGCCACGCTCGGCGGCGGTGTGCTCGCGGGCCTTGCCGGCGGGATCGGAACCGCGAAGCTCGCCTGGCTTGGCGCCACGAGCCTGTCGATGTCCACCATCGGGGCAGGGATGGTCGTGGGCGCGCGCGTCGGCGTGCCGGCGCTGGTGGCCGGGCTCCTCTCCCGCGCCATGGTGCCGTACTTCATCAGCATCGGCTGGCTGCAATCAGGTGAGCCATTTCGGAAGATCACCTTTCTGATCGCGCTGGGCATGATCCTGGGCGCATCGATCATCGATCTGGTGCTGGTGGGGTGGGGCGCCGTCCAGCGCGCCCGCAGCGTGGTCAAAGAGAGCGCGCTCCCGGGCGTCGAGCCATGGAAGCGGGGGCAGCTGCCGCGGCTGGCGGCGTGGGTGCTCTGCTGGGGCATCGGCGTCGTTTGGGTGGGTGCGCATCTGCTGGGCCAGCGGCCCGGGTACATCGTGTTCGCGCTGCTGCTGGTACTGGTGTTCGCGCTGGTCAACGGTATTTCCGCGGGGCTCACCGATTGGAATCCGCTGTCCTCGGCCTTCGTCGTGGCCGTGATGCTCATGGCGGCCCTCGGGCTCAAGGATCCCACGGTGGGACTGATGGCCGCCTCCGCGCTGCTGGTGGCGCTCAACGTGGGCTGCGACATGCAGCAGGACCGCTCGACCGGACGGCGCCTCGGAACCAACCGCAGCTACCAGTTCCGCTACCAGGTTGCAGGTGTGCTCGTGGGCGCGTTCAGCGCCGTGGTCTTCGCCAAACTGTTCATGTCAGCCTATCCGGTGCTGGCGCAAGATCAGACGGTCATGAGCGCCGCCCAGCAGCCGCCCCAATGGGAATCGGCCATGACCTACAAGTTCGTGGGCGTGCTGCGCAGCCTCACCAGCCCCAAGACCTATCAGCTCAGCGCGATTCTGGTAGGCATAGCGCTGGGCTTCGCCACGGAGTTGCTGCGCAAGCTGCTGGCGGCCAGCCGGCGTTACCGCACCTACCGCGACCGGGGCGGCGCGGGCGCGGCGGTGGACTTCACGATCTTTGCCGTGCTTGTCCCGTCTCCCTATGCCTCATCGTTCGGCGGCTTCGTGAACCTGCCGGTCTCCTCCTGGTTCGCCGCGGGCAGCGTGATCGGCGAGACGGTGGGTCTGGTCATGCGGCGGCGCGGGCATGGCCGCTCGGCGCTCCTGCCCAGCGACATGAGCGTGGTCTCGCTCGTCGGCGGGGGATTCATCGCCGGGGATGCGATGGCCGCGCTGGGCATAGGCATGTACGGCCTTGCCAGTGCGCTGCTCTTCTAGGCTCCAGGCGCGATGTGATGGCCGGCCGAACGGCGGGCGCGTATCGGACCACACCGCGGCCTGACGTCGGCGTGCCTGCCGGTCAGCTGCCCCGAAATGCCCGCATACATGGAAAACGCCGCGCGCTACGCGGCGTTTCCGTGGTTGCGAAGGTCGGTGTAGTTACTTCGAAACCGACTTCTTGAACATGCGATCGATTTTCTCGTTGGTCGCGTCGACCGAGGACTGAGCCGACTGGGCAGCGGACAACGCCTGGTTGGCGGTGCTCTGCGCGCCGCTGGCAGCCTGCGCGGCCTGATCCGCGGAGTTCTGCGCCGCGCTCGCAGCGCGCGAAGCGGAGTCAGCCGACGACTTCGCTGCATCAACTTCCGTCTGCAATTTGCTGACCTGCTGCTTCAGGCCGTCGACATCAGCCTGAAGCGGCTTGAGGTCAGTGCAGCCGGCGAGCGCAACGATAGCGGCGGCCGCGGCCAGCTTCACAACGATACTCTTGTTCATGACTAAGTCCCCTTTGACTTTTCGCTGAAAAAAAACCGCATCGCACCGAGCGTTTCCACTGCGGAGCGAAATTGCGGCTGCCAACTTGACCAAATATAACCCATGAATGCAATAGCAAGGTCGTATTCCGTCTGTCGGAGAGCGCTGACAGTCGAATAGGACCTGCGCCGCGCAATGGCGGCGCCTCACGGGCGAGGGCGCCGTTGAGCGCGGGTATTTGCGGCACCGAGGTCGACTGTATATAATTACAGTATGTCGGATCTCACACCACGCCAGACCCGGGTACTGCGCTTCATCCAGCGCAGCCTCGCGGAAACCGGGATGCCACCCACGCGCGCGGAAATTGCCGCCGAGCTCGGGTTCCGCTCCCCCAATGCCGCCGAGGAGCACCTGCGCACCCTGGCACGCAAGGGCGTCATACAGCTTCTGCCCGGCGCGTCACGCGGGATTCAGCTCCAGGACACGCTGCGCGAGCAGCTCGGGCTGCCCCTGCTCGGCGCGGTGGCCGCAGGCCGCCCGATGCTGTCGGAGGAACACATCATCGAGCACGTGCAGATCGATCCGGGAGTGTTTCAGCCGCGGCCGCACTACCTGCTGAAGGTGGTCGGCATGAGCATGAAGGACGCCGGCATTCTCGATGGCGACCTGGTGGCGGTCCATCGCACCAGTGAGGTGCGACACCGGCAGATCGTGGTCGCGCGCTTGGAGAACGAGGTCACGGTCAAGCGTTACCGGCAGGAGGGCACCGTGGTGTGGCTGCTGCCCGAGAATGCCGAGTTCGAGCCGATCCGCGTCGATCTCAAGCACCAGGCCCTGCTGATCGAGGGCGTGGTGGTCGGGGTACTGCGGCGCGGCGCGATCGCAGGGCAGGGCAAAGCTGCTGCCGGCCGGAGCGCGATCAAGGCCGCGCCGTCCCGGGCGCTCTAGCGGCGTCGCACCCGTGGACCGCGGGCGGCACCGCGTGAATCTTCGCTCTGGTCGATGTCGTAGTCCTCGATGTCGCTGATCAGCTCGGCGGTGCGCTTCTGCTCGAGCCGCTGCTCGAGGCGCCGCCACGCCGGCTCGCCCACCTTGATGGCGCGGCGCTTGGCGATCTCCATATCCTTGATCGCGCGGTCGAGATCGAGATCATCGTCGCCGGCGATCTCGTCCGCATCGTCCTCTTCGAACTCTTCGGATTCCGGATTCCCACCCATGGCGCTGTCTTACGTTATTGGCCCGTTGGCAAGCCTCAGTGCGATGGGCCGAAAATAATGCGAATCAAATGGCGATGCAACGCCGTGGTCAGTGAATTAACTGGTTCATTTCGAAAATCGGTAACAGCATCGCAAAAACGATGCCCATCACGAACAGTCCCATGCCGACGATCAGCAGCGGACCGAGCAGCCCGACCAGCGCCGCCAGCAGCCCTTCGAGCTCGCGCTCCTGGTTGAGCGCGGCCCGCTCGAGCATGGCCTGAAGCTGGCCGCTCGATTCGCCGCTCGAGATCAGGTGGATGGACATCGGCGGGAACAGGCGGCTGGCGGCCAGCGAGCGCCCGATCGGCGCACCCTCGCGCACGCGTGCTGCAGCTTCGCCGATGGCATCGCGCATTGGCAGATTGGTGACCACCTCGCCGGCGATGCGCAGGGCTTCCAGCACCGGCACGGCGCTCGCGGCCAGGATGCTCAGCGTGCGCGTGAAGCGGGCGGTATTGAAGCCGCGCACGATGCGGCCCATCACCGGAACCTGCAGCAGGGCGCGATGGAAGCGCCAACGGGTCGCGCGAGCCTGCAGCGCGCGCCAGCACACGAAGGCCACCACCAGCAGGCCGATCAGCAGGTAGATGCCGTAATCGCGCAGGAATCCGCTCACCGCCACCAGTACCTGCGTCGCCAGCGGCAGCTTGGCGTGATTGGCCTCGAACACCTCCACCACCTTGGGTACGACGTAGGTCAGCAGGATCGAGACGATGGTGAAGCACATGACCGTCAGCACGATGGGGTAGAGCATGGCGCCGAGGACCTTCTGGCGCATCTGCTCACGCGACTCGGTGTAATCGGCGAGCCGCTCCAGTACCGCATCGAGATGACCGGACTGCTCGCCGGCCGCGACCGTGGCGCGGTAGATCTCGGGAAAAACGCTCGGGAAGTCGCTCAGGCCGTCGGCGAGCGTGTGGCCCTCGACCACCTTGGCGCGTACGCCGAGCACGATGCTCTGAATGCGCGGCTTCTCGGTCTGCTCCGAAACCGCCAGCAGCGCCTCCTCGAGCGGCAGGCCGGCGCGCACCAGCGTTGACAACTGCCGGGTCAGCAGCGAGAGGTCCGAGGCTGATACCCCGCGCCGCCATGCGAAGCCGCCGCGTCGCTGGCGACGCGATTCCTGCTCCGCGATCTCCTCGATGGTGACCGGCAGAAGCTGCCGTTCGCGCAGCAGCGAGCGCACGTGACGCGCCGTATCGCCTTCGATGACGCCCTTGCGCGAACGGCCGGCCGGATCGAGCGCGGTGTACTCAAATGCTCCCATCGCCGGAGTTTAACCCCGCGTGGGCGTCAATCCTCGCGCGTGACGCGCAGGACTTCCTCGATCGTGGTCTCGCCCTTGAGGACGCGCCCGAGACCGTCGTCGCGGATCGAGGGCGTGAATTTGCGCGCATAGCGTTCGAGCTCGTGCTCGCCCACCCCGTCGTGGATCATGGTGCGCAGCGCATCGTCGATCAGAATCAGCTCGTAGATGCCGGTGCGCCCGCGGTAGCCGCCGCCGGCGTCGCGACCGGGCCGATAGAGTGTAGGCGAGGGCTCCTCGGCCTTGAGTCCGAGCAGGCGCCGTTCGTACTCGCCGGCCGTGAAGGCCTGGCGCGTATCGGGATTGAGCACCCGCACCAGCCGCTGCGCCAACACCCCGACCAGGCTCGAGGAGAGCAGGAAGGGCTCGATGCCCATGTCGCGCAGGCGCGTGAGAGCGCCAGCGGCGGTGTTGGTGTGCAGCGTGGAAAGCACCAGGTGACCGGTCAGGCTCGCCTGTACCGCGATCTGCGCGGTCTCGAGGTCGCGGATCTCACCCACCAGCACGACGTCCGGATCCTGGCGCAGGATGGCGCGCAGGCCGCGTGCGAAGGTCATCTCGACCTTGGTGTTGACCTGCGTTTGGCCGATGCCGTCGATGTAGTACTCGATCGGATCCTCGACGGTCATGATGTTGCGTGTGTTGTCGTTGAGCTGCTCGAGCGCGGCATAGAGCGTGGTGGTCTTGCCCGAGCCGGTGGGGCCGGTCACCAGCAGGATGCCGTGCGGCTTGTGGATCAGGTCGTCGACCAGCCGCTGGGTGTGCTCACCCATGCCGAGGGAATCGAGATCCAGCCGCCCGGCCTGCTTATCGAGCAGACGCAGCACCACGCGCTCGCCGTGCCCGGACGGAATGGTCGAGACGCGCACGTCCACAGCGCGCCCCGCTATGCGCAGGCTGATGCGCCCGTCCTGCGGCAGGCGCTTCTCGGCAATGTCGAGCTTGGACATGACCTTGATGCGCGAGACCACGAGCGGCGCGACCCCGCGCTTGGACTGCAGTACCTCGCGCAGGATGCCGTCGACGCGGAAGCGCACCACCAGGCGGTTCTCGAACGGCTCGACGTGGATGTCCGAGGCATTCTCGCGTATGGCCTGTGTCAGCACGGCATTGATGAGGCGGATGATGGGAGCGTCGTCGTCGCTCTCGAGCAGATCCGCCTGCTCTGGCAGCTCCTGGGCGAGGTGTGCGAGGTCGGTGGTGTCCTCGAGCCCCATCTGCATCGACTCACCGCCGCCCTCGTAGGTCTTGCGCAGCAGCTCATCGAACTCCCCGCTCTCCACCGCCGTGAGCCTGAGCGGCAACTGCAGATAGCGCCGCGTCTCGGCCAGTGCCAGCGGCGAGACCGGCACGCGATAGACGCACTCGGCCACTCCGCCCTCGGTGCTGCGTACCAGCACACCGTGGCGGCGTGCAAAGGTGAATGGCAGGCGCATCTCGCCCTGAATCCGTTCGGCCACCTCGCTCATTGCGAAGCTCCGCTGGGCGGCGGGGTGATGGTCGGATCGCCCGGTCCGGCCGGTACCCCCGGCTCGCCGCTCTCGCCCGGGGACTCGGCCGGCTCATCGGCCGGCGGCCCGTTCGCAGGATTGGCAGGATGGGCGGGAACCTGCGGCGCGCGGCCGGCCGGCGGGGGCGGCGCCAGCGGCAGGCTCGAGGCCGCCGGCGCATCGCCCGCGCCGAGCACGCCACTCTCGGTCATGCCCGAGTTGATCGGCGGCATGACGTCGGCGGGCTGGAACGGCAGCAGCGGCAGCTTCGCGTCCTGATCCTTGTTGAGCCGTCGCTGCTCGTCGCGTATGTAGTTGTACTTGGCATCGGTCTCGATGGCCGCCTGGTGATCATCGCGCAGGATGTGCGGCTGCAGGAAGATCAGAAAATCGGTCTTGGTCTTGTCGGTGTTGCGGGCGCGGAAGAGCTCGCCGATGATCGGAATGCGTCCGAGCAGCGGCACCGAATTGTCGTTGTTGGTGACGTTGTCCTGGATCAGCCCGCCGAGCACCAGGGTATTGCCGTCCTTGATCAGCACGCTCGTGGTGATCACGTTCTTGTTGGTGATCAAGTCCACGGCCCCCGCGGTCGCGCCCGCCAGGCTCGAGCTCTCGATCTGCAGCTTCAGCAACACGGCATCGCCTTCGTTGATGGTCGGGGTCACCGTCAGGATGGTGCCTACTTCCTCGCGCTCGATGGTCTGGAAGGCGCTGCCGGTGCCATTCTGGGTCGAGTATTGCCCGGTCAGGAACGGCACCTCCTGCGCCACTTCCATCTTCGCTTCCTGGTTGTCGCGCGTCACGACCTGCGGAGTGGCGATGATGTTGGTGCGCGAGTCGCTCTGCAGGGCACGCAGAATCGTCGCGAAGTTCACGCCGCTGGCCGTGAGCTTGCCGATACCGATCGTGGTGCCGGTGGGCGGGCTGGTGGCGAGGTTGGCGGGGGTCTGCGCATCGTTGAGCAGATCAATGATCGAACTGCCGCCAATCGGCGCGATGAAGCCACCGACCGCCGCTCCCGTGGCCGCGGCATCCACCGCCCAGTTCACGCCCAGATCGGCAGCCTTGTCGACCGATACGGCGACGATGATGGCCTGCACCATGACCTGCGCGCGCCGGATGTCGAGCTTGTCGATCACCGCATTGACCGCCCGCAGCGTGCGCTGCCCGGCAGTGATCACCAGCGAGTTGGTGGCTTTGTCGGCCCAGATGGTCGCCGTGCCGCCGGCCAGGGACAGCGTGGCGCTGCCGCCGGTATTGGTATTGGCCGCGGGCTCGGTGCCGGGCCGCGGCGTCGTGCCCTGGGCATTGGGCATGGGCTGGGAGCTCTGGTTGCGCTCGAGCAGCTTGTTCATGGTCGAGTTCGAGCCAGAGCCCTGAGAATTGCCCGAGAGCTGCTCCTTGAGCCGGCCGGCGAGGTCCTCGGCGTCCGAATAGCGCAGGTAGCGCACCTGCGTGGTCGTGCCGGTGTCGATCGGAGTGTCGAGATGCGTCACCAGCGTCTTGATGCGCAACCGCAGTGCCGCATCGCCGCTCACGAGGATGCTGTTGGAGCGGTCGTCCGCCACGATCTTGACCCCGGCCGCGGATTCACCGGTCTGCGCCAGCAGTGTGGTCAGCACGCGCGCGGTGTCGGCGGCCGTCGCGCTCTGCAGCGGGATCACGTCGATGTCGGCATCCCCGACCTGATCGATGCGCGCAATGATGCGCATCATGCGGTTCACGTTGCTGGCGCGATCGGACAGGATCAGGATGTTGGCGCCGGTGACCGCCGAGAGCTGCGCGTTGGTCGGCATCAGCGGCCGCAGCACGGGCACGAGCTGCGAGGCATTGATGTTGTTCACCGCCAGCACCTGCGTGACCATTTCATCGGAGGTCGAACTGACGTGGTCCGGCAGGTCGTGGGCCGCGTATTGACGCTCGTTCGCATCGGGCACGATCTTGGTGACGTTGCCGGCCGGTATGGCGACGAAACCATGCACCTGCAGTATGGCCAGGAACGCCTGGTAGAACTGGTCCGGCGTCATCGGCGTCGATGACAGCATCGTCACCTGCGCGCGCACCCGCGGATCGATGATGAAATTCCGGCCGGTCGCCATGCTGACCGCTTCGATGATCTGCGTGATGTCCGCATCCTTGAAGTTCGGCGTGATGCGCTGCGCGTCCGGCGCCCGCGCCTTGGCCGGCGCGCCCTGGCTCGGCGCGTTCTGGGTCGGCACGCCCTGGCTCGACACGCTCAGGCTGAACGCGCCCATCGCCAGCGTGGCCAGCGCGAGTGCAGCGCGACGCCGCAGCCGCGGCGCCTGGCCGATCGGTGTGCTGTAGGACATTACTTCTCGTTTCCTGTCGCGCGCTATCGCTCGCTATTGGCGTTGCCGGCGCCACCGGTCCCCGGCGGGACCTCGCCGGCGGCCGTATTTCCGTTCGCCGCCGGCGCTGCGTTGGGCACTGCCATGCCCAATCGGCCGCGCAGGGGAACGACGGGGTTAGCCTCCGCGGCCGCCGAGCCCGTGGCGGCCGCATTCTCGCCGGTAACGTTATCCAGGTCGGTGCTCAGGGTCGCAAGATTGAGATTGACTTCCTGCGGCTGGCCATTGCGCGACACCGTGACGGTGGCGCTGGCCGAGGAGGACAGGGTCTGCAGTACCTCCATGGCCTTGCCGGCATCGTCGAGCGGGGTGCCGTTGACGGCCAGTATGAGGTCCCCGGGCCGCAGCCCGAGCTGATTGAAGGCGCTGCTGCCATGGCTGCCGCCCGGGAAGATGCGGTAGCCGCTGAGCTTGCCCTGGTTAAAGACCGGCTGGACGCGCACCAGTCCGGCCAGCACGGTCGCATTGTCCTGCAGTGGGGCGGTTCGCGCGCTCGGCGCCAGCGGCGGCGGGGGCAGTCCCTTGGTGGGGTTCCGCGGCAGCAGCAATGTCTCGAGCCGCCCATTGCGCTCGAGCAGTACGTGGTCCTCGTACACGGCATTCAGGCGTGCGCCACCGCTGATGAGCGCGCCGACCGCATAGAGTTTGCCGGCCGCGGCGGTGTCGCCGATGATGGCCTGTCCCTTGGCGGGATCCTGGTCCGCGATCACGCCCGCCAGCACCAGCGGCATCGTGGTCTGCGGCGCAGTGCCGCCGCCCGTGACTCCGGCCGTGCCGAACAGGTGGGCGTTCACGATGGTCGCCAGCTCAAGCGTCGGGTTCACCATGGGTGGTGGCGGCGCGGCTCTCACGGCGCCGGAGCCCGCCGGCGCTGACAGCTGGCTCAGGGCGCGCGTGAGGATGACGGCAACGTCCACCGCCAGGGCGATCAGCAGCGCGGCGACCACCAGTTGTGCAGCGCGCTGTCTAAGCAGCCGCGACCAACCCGGTCCGGACTTAAGTTCTTGAACCCAAGCTGCTGCGCTCACCGAATTCAGGCTCCCTGAGAGCGAGTGGAAGGGGCATGATAAGGCGCGGTCGTTGGCGCTCTCAAGTATTTGTTTCAGCTAAATTCTTTTGGTTCCATGCGTCGCCCATTGCCGACAGCTCGCGGCCCTGCCGCGGACATATACCGACGCGGTTCAGTGGATTAGACTTCATGGCAGAAGTGCTGCAGCGGCACTGCCGGTATGTGACGGGGCAGCTTTGGCGTGACGGAGCATAGAGAATCTAATCGCCCCGACAGCGGCGTCACCGTCGAAGAGGCACCGCCAAAGACCGCGCAACCGCCGCTCTTCCAGGTCGTGCTGCTGAATGACGACTACACCCCGATGGAATTCGTCGTCGAGGTACTGGAGCGCTTTTTCGCCATGGACCGGCAGACGGCTACCCGGGTGATGCTCGAGGTGCATACCCGGGGCAAAGGAGTGTGCGGGGTCTTTACATACGAAATCGCGGAGACCAAAGTGTCGCAGGTGACCAGTTACTCGCGCGAGCATCAGCATCCGCTGCTGTGCACGCTCGAGGAGGCCTGAGACGTCCGCCGGAGAGATGGAGCAGTGTTGTCGAGCGAACTGGAGTTTTGTCTTAATCAGGCC
>DATDHV010000082.1:0-16519 GCA_036521395.1 Steroidobacteraceae bacterium
CGACGTCGCGTCGAGTCTATTGGCCAGCAGGTCGGGCCAACGACGATTGGCGTCCACGGTCGAGCCCACACCGTCGGAGATCGAATCCCCAAGCACCACAACGGCCCGTGCAGCCCCGGCAATCTCAACGTCGACCCCCGATAGGAAGGCGCGCGATTCTATTGTTCGCTGCGGCTCGAACGGTTTTTCGGTGTAGTCGCCGGCGCCGGACACGAACGCATGCTGCATACCCACGTCGTGGCAGGTGCATGCGCCGGTTGCCTCAGGCAGGTAAATGCTGATCGACAGGGTAGCGAGATTCTTGACGGGCAGATCTATCGGATCGCTCAACAAGGGCGCACCGGCCGAAATCGTGACCGACGGTTTGCCGCCGAAGCTGACCGCGCGTCCGGATCCTGGTTGAATCGCGCCTTTCTCATCCGCCAGTGCTACGTGCGCCGCGCCGATCCTCAGCGGTTTCGTGCCGTATTCGTTGGTGAAACGGATTCTCACTCGCTGCCCGCCGCTGCTCACGCGCACGAGCTGACGGATCGTCACGTCTTCAAATGAGGGAGTTGCGGGGATCGGGCCAAGCGCGGGGCTGGGCGGCAGCGGCGCCGCGCCCCACGTCTGCATCCATTCGGCAGCGCTGCCAAGGGAGCATGCACCCAGCGCCAGCAGCAGACCGCACGCGACTCGAGTCCTACCTCTCATCACTGACGACAAGCACGACCTCCCGTACATCGTGTCATGACGTAAAGATCCGACCGTAGGCCCCACTGGCCCTCCACCTTGTGCCACATGGCGAGGTAGCGGCCGCTCCAGGTCACGTCCTGTCCCGCGTAATGCATCTTCCATGTCCAGGTGCCGATTTCCGCAGCGTCCGCCCTTCCCTCGTTGGCCACTTCAATACGCTGCGGGGTGCGATGTCCGGACACGAAAACACCGTCTTTGAACGTCTTCGCATACCGCGCGACGATGTTGTCATGCCCGACGGTGAGTTCTCCATTGGCCCAAACCGAGTGTGAGTCGGGGAGCCAATACCTCGAAATCACCTCGGTATTTCGGGAGGCCAGTGCGTTGTTATAGTCGGTCCGCGCGGCGCGAATCGCGGCTTCGTCGGAATTGATCATACTTCTGACAGGTCCGACCGGTGCCGGCTGATCCGCCAGGGAGATGCCGCATAGGAGCAGTAGGGCGGTCAGGATCAGTGCTTTCCACATCGGAATGCGCTCATCGCGTGGTGGCGGCAGCATTCAGTATAAGTCTGGGATTGATTCAGGGCACGCACCCCGGCCAGTTGCGTCGGGTTGCTCTCCGGCCTCATTGGTGAAATCATTTCCTGAAGGCCGGTACCGAGCATCGGCGCGCTATCAGAAAACGTCGGGAAAACATCGGACCGGAGGGTACATGAGCGTTGAGCCAGCCATTCCACAGCATCTGCGTTGCCCGCGAACCCAGGCCTCTCGCATGCCGGCGGGGTTCGAACCGCCTTATCCGGCCTGGATGGCGCGCTTTGATGAGGGGGCGGCGCCGCTGGTCATGGCCTATTTCGGCGTCCAGCATCCACGCTCACTGCCGCCCGAGGCGTTGGCGCCGATCAAGACCATGCTGCCGGCGCATCCCGCGCCGCCCTACTGGATCGAAGCGCAGTGCCGGGATGGGGCCGATCACGACACGAGGATTATCATCGCTTACTGGCAGGACGCCAAGAGTTTCACCGCCTGGCGTCAGGCGAGCGGTTTCGAGGCGTGGTGGGCAGACCCGGCCCGCGAAACCGAGCCCCTGGGCCGATTTCTGGAAGTCGTGGCACCCCCCATGGACAGGCTCGAGGTGGCCTACTCGCCTCCGCACCTGCCCGAGGGCGCGGGTAATCTGCAGAGCCGAGTGAGCACCTGTCCTGTCGCGGAGCATGCTTACTGGGGTAGCGCCCGCGATCGCATTCCCGCCTCGCAGACCGATCCGCTGGAGAACAGCGCAGGCACTCTCGCCCTGGCTCGCAGCGGGGCACGCGTGCGGGTCGAACCCGGACACAACGTCTGCATGATCCGCTCGGGTCAAGACTGGTCTGATACCACGGGGAAGGAGCGAGCGACCTATCTGGGCCGGGTGCAACCGAAGCTGATTGACGGCATGACCTATCTGCGCGATGAGGGTCTGCCGATCGGCTGCTTTTCGTGCCGCTACATGCAGGTGCTGGACGGCGCCGGTGCGGCCACTGAGAAAACCTTCGGCCAGGCGTATTTCAGCAGCCTCGGCGCTCTCGAACATTGGGCGGAACATCATCCGACACACCTCGCCATCTTCGGCACCTTCATGCACGAGATGGCGCCCCTCGGTGACGCGATGCAGCTGCGCCTCTGGCACGAAGTCATGGTCCTGCCCGCGCAGGTGCAAAGCTTCGAGTACGTCAATTGTCATGATCGAACCGGACTCATGCGAGGCGCCGGCCCGCAGATGTGAATGTGAGTGAACGCCGCCATGGCGCTCGTTCCGCCGCGCGATTCGCCACCCGGGTTACCTGCGCGCGGTCAGAGCGCGGCTCGATGCCTACTTCGCGGCCCGCCGAAGGGGTATGTGCGCCGGCGCGAGCACCTGGCCTCGTCGCAGTGCAAAGAACAATTGTCGATGCGCCCCGGCTCGCAGAATGCTCGCCTGCGCGAGTGCGACGAGCACATAGAGAATATTCAGCGCCGCGAGCGTGTTCGGCGCGTGCCGGGTACGCCGCGCGAGAGTAACCACCTGTCTGGCGGTCACCCCGGAGCGGCCCGCGAGCCGCTTTTTCACGTAGCGCACCGAATCCAGCGTCACGGCATTGAAGTAGCCCGATCCGCGGCGCGATTTCGATAATGCGAATGAAAGCACGAAGAAGTCGTCCGCTGCCTCGAACACGTGGTAGGTCTGGCGCGGGGCCTTGACCCGGCCGCGATATTTGAGCCCGCGCTGCAGCTTTCTGATGTTCATTGGTTATCTCCGACGCAGGTGTGACGGTCCCCTAAGTATGCGCCTCCGGTGCCGTTCGACGCTCACGCTGCGCTGTCTAGCCGCTCGAGAACGCCCTTCTCCGTGACGTAGCCGCGCACCAGCCTCGCAGGCGTGATGTCGAAGGCGGGATTGGCCGCGACCGATTCGGTCAACCTGACCGTCGCCAGCTCCCCGCCCGCGCCCTGCCCCTGAATCTCCGTCACCTCCGCGGCCGCGCGCTCCTCGATGACGATATCGGCGCCGCTGGCGAGGGAGGCGTCGAAGGTCGAGAACGGCAGCGCCACGTAGAAGGGCACGCGATTGTCGTGGGCCGCGAGCGCCTTGAGATAAGTTCCGATCTTGTTGCATACGTCGCCATTGCGCGCCACGCGATCCGCTCCGACCAGGCACAGATCCACCCGACCCTGCTGCATGAGCAGGCCGCCGGCGTTGTCGGCGATGACGGTGTGCGCAATACCCTGCTGGGAGAGTTCATAGGCGGTCAGGAGCGCGCCCTGGTTGCGCGGTCGCGTCTCATCCACCCACACGTGCACGGCGATTCCCGCTTCGTGTGCGCGATAGATTGGCGCCAGCGCGGTGCCGAAGTCGACCGTGGCGAGCGCGCCGGCGTTACAGTGCGTGAGTACGTTCACGGCGCGCTCGCGGCGCGCGAATGCCCGTATGAGCTTGAGCCCATGCTCGCCTATGCGCTGGTTGTTGCGCACATCCTCCTCGCAGATGGCGGCGGCGGACGCATAGGCGGCCTCGATGCGCTGTTGTCCCTGGTGCGGCGCGGCCGCTTCCCGGACGCGGCGCAGGGCCCACTGCAGATTCACCGCCGTGGGCCGGGCGTCGAGCAGCAGCTGATAGTGGCGCTGCAACGATTGGTCCGAAGCATCCTCACGCAGCCCCAGGCACAAGCCGTATGCGGCCGTCGCGCCGATCAGGGGCGCACCGCGGACCCACATTTCGCGGATCGCCCGCAGCACCATGGCCGCGGACCGGAGTTCGGTGATCTCCAGGCGCCAGGGAAGTTGTCGCTGATCGATGACCTCCACCGCCCAGCCGTCTGCACACAGTGCAATCGAGCGATGAGCGGTGCCGTTGATTCTCATGCGAGCTGCCTCACTGCCTCGAGCAGTGCCTCCATGTCGGCATAGCGCTGGCGCTCGACCAGCAGCGCGCGGGCCAGTTGCAGTGCGTTGCGCTCGCAGTCCGCGCGGCGGTCGCCATCGCCGATGGCCTCGAAATCCTCGACGTGGGCCAGGCCGGCGATGCGGCGAATGATCTTGCAGCCAGCAAATCCGAGCGCATCTTCCCAGATCGAGGCCAGGCGAGCACCGATCGCGAGGGCGCGCAATTCCGGGGCATCCACTTCGAGCCGCGGCTGGTAGAGTTCGCCGCCGGGCTGCGCGGCGCTACGCTCGCGCCACAGGGTCGAGAACGACTGCTGGAACGTGTCCCACAGAAGCTGGGTCTGGGCGAGCAGATAAGTCCCGTACGGGACGCGCTCCCCGGGCTGCTTTTCATGCCCGGGCTGGGACAGGTAGGCCATGAGCAGGTTACCGAGAATGGCGCCGACGTCGAATCCCATGGGACCGAAGAAGGCGAATTCCGGGTCGATCACGCGCGTGTCGAGTGCGCTGACCATGACCGAGCCGGTGTGCAGGTCGCCGTGAATCAGGGCCTCGGGGCAGTTCAGAAAGCGCCATTTCATTTCCTGCGCGGCGAGCTTCAATGGCGCGTCGCGCCGCAGGGCGGCGACCGCCGCGTCGAGCTGGGGCCGGGTGTGGCGATTGAGGGGCGCGGCGAAGTATGGCTCGTCGAAGATGAGATCCTCGCTGATGCGGCAAGTCGCGGTATTGCCGAGATAACCCGCGAGCCGCTGCTTCTTCATGGCCGCGCCAAGGTGCAGGTCGGAGGTGAAGTACAGCGTGCGCGCCAGGAACTCTCCCAGGTGCCGGCCCACTTGCGCATAGCGGATGCCGCCGATGAGCCCCTTGCGCAGGACGACGTGTGCGCCAAGAAACTCCATGACGGTCAGGGCCATGATGGGATCGCTGTGATAGAGCGCCGGTACGTACTGCGGCGCCCACCGGGCCTGCTCGGCGAGCGCCAGCGCCTCGAAATGGGCGCGCGACAGCGGCAGGGGCCAGCTCTCACCGACCAGGCGCACGTAGGGCAGCGCCTGCTTGACGACCACGGAGCCTTCGGGCCCCTTCACGACGAAGACCAGATTGAGATTGCCGTCCCCAACCTCGCGGGTGCGCCATTGCGCCGGCGCTCCTCCGAGCCGCGCGGCGATGGCCTCTTGCCGGGCCAGGTAGGCCGGCACGGATTCGGGCCGCAGCGGCGTGTAGCCGGCGGGCGTGGCCGGGCGCTGGGGGTGCGGCGCGAGCCCGAGGTCGATGGCATCGAATGACGCGACAGTGTCGGCGGCAGGGGCACTCTCGCGGTTCACGAGCACGGCCTTCAGGCCCGCCGCACTGGCGGCCTCGATCTCTCCGGCATGGTCGGATAGGAACAGGATCTGCGCTGCGGGCAGCGCTACGGCGGCGCTGATGGCGCGGTACGAAGCCGCCTCGAGCTTCGGTCCGGTGGTGGTATCGAAGTAGCCGGAGAGCAACGGGGTGAGATCACCGCGCTCGGTGTGCGCAAACAGCAGTTTCTGCGCCGCCACCGATCCGGAGGAGTAGATGTAGAGCCGCAGGCCCTGCCCGTGCCAGCGCCGTAGCGCCTGCAGCGCATCGTCATAGATGTGCGAGCGCAGCTCGCCGCTGTCGAAGCCCTCCTTCCAGATGATGCCCTGCAGCGTCTTGAGCGGCGTGATCTTGCGATCCTCGTCCATCCAGCGCAACAGCACGGCGCTGATCTGGGCGCCCTCGAGCCGCGGGTCACCCTCGATCCGGCGGATGTCATCGATGATGTCGCGCAGCTCGGCAGCGTGGTCACGCACGAAATCGGCAATGCGCCGGCGGGCGAATGGAAACAGCTGGTCCTTGACGAACGCCAGGCTGCTGGTGGTTCCCTCGATGTCGAGGAGCACCGCACGAACGTCGCTCGTGCCCATCAAGCCGCTAGATTGTCGAAGGTCGGATACCTCGTGGCAACGGCGTCGCCGGTGTACTGGGCGACCCAGCCATCGGGGGTGGTGAAGAGGCGGATGACCGTGAAGCTGGGCGTTGGGCCCATGTCGAACCAGTGGCGGGTTCCGGCCGGCACGCTGATCAGATCGTTGCGCTCGCACAGCGTCATGTAGATCCGGCCGGCGAGTCGCAGATAGAACACCGCAGCGCCTTCGACGAAGAAGCGCACCTCATCCTCGGCGTGGGTGTGCTCGCTCAGGAACTTGGCGCGCAGTTCCGCCTTCTTCGGATTGTCGGGTAGACAGCGCAGCACATCGACCGACTGGTAGCCGCCTTCGCGCTTGAGCCGATCGATGTCGGCCTGGTACATGTTCATGACCACCCGGTCATCGTCCTGCCGTGACAGCGTGCCCGGGGCGCGCCAGCGCTCGAAGCGCACGCCGACCTCGCGCAGCGCGCGCGTGATCTCGCGTTCATCGCGGGTATCGAGCTCTGGCACCAGCGGGGCGTCCTCCGGATAGATCGTCAAGCGGCTCATGCTGTACCTCTTCGCTGCAATTGCAGTGCCTGCAGTTCACACCTCAACAGATGATCCATCGCCTCGCAGATTCGCTCGGCCTCTTCCATGCTCGCGCCCCAGGTATTCATGCCGTGACCGCGGATCAGATAGGCGGGCGGAGGGGGCTGTCCCGCGAGTCGCGCCGCGATGGACTGCGCCAGCGCGCCCGTGTCCTGCGAATTGTCGAACATGGGTATGGTCAGGCTGGTCTCGTGGGTGGTGATGCCCGGCAGTACCTTGAGCAGCTCATAGCCCTCCAGGACCAGGTCTGCGCTCTCGGGCAGGAAGCGGCTCAGTGCTACGGCGGCGACGGCATGCACGTGCAGCACCGCGTTGACCTGCGGGTAGAGCCGGTAGAGCGCCACATGCAGCGGCGCCTCCGCCGACGGCGTTCTCTGATCGAGCGCGCGGCCGTCCGAGTCCAGCAGCATCACGTCGGCCGCCTCCAGGCGACCCTTGTGACGTCCGGTGACCGTGATGGCGATCTGCTCCCCGACACGCATCGAATAATTGCCCGAGGTTGCGGGGGCGAGACCGCGCGTGTGCAGACGCCGGCCAACGGCGAGGATCTGCTGCACGGCCTGTTCGAAGGAATTTGGCATCACGGGATCAAGGGGCACGACGCCTCGTCATTGCGCAGCCCCCTCGCGCTGAAGAGAAGCGCGATGATTCTAGCGCCAACGCAAGCGGTTTCAAGCGCCGTCCTGCAGCGCAGCGCCGGCCGGGGCCGCGGGCGGCCGTGCCGGGCCCGGGCGCTTCTTTGATAGACTGCGCACACCGCACATGACCCCGGCTCGCCCCAGCATCGCCGACAAGCGGCGCACATTTCACGGCTTGCATGAATCCGGTTGCTTCGTCATTCCGAATCCCTGGGACATCGGTAGTGCGCGCCTCCTGCAACGCCTGGGTTTCAAGGCCCTGGCCACCACCAGCTCCGGCTTCGCCTGGTCGCAGGGACGGCCTGACCATGGCCTGGCGCGCGAGCTCGTGCTCGGGCACCTCGAGCGCATGGTCGCGGCCACCGACCTGCCCGTGAACGCCGATTTCGAGGGCGGCTTCGCGCACGATGCGGCCGGTGTGGCCGAGAGCGTGCGGCTCGCGGTGGCGACTGGGGTTGCCGGCCTCTCGATCGAGGATTCCACCGGCGAGCCATCGCGGCCGCTGTATGACCTCGATACGGCAGTGGAGCGTATACGCGCGGCCCGAGGCGCCATCGACCGGGCGGGCGGCGATGCGCTGCTGGTGGGTCGCGCGGAATGCTTTCTCGTGGGGCGGCCGGATATGCCGGAAACCCTCACGCGACTGCGGGCCTATGCCCAGGCCGGCGCGGACTGCCTCTATGCGCCGGGACTGCGCACGCGCGAAGACATGGCGGCCGTGGTAGCCGGTGTCGCGCCCAATCCGGTCAATGTGTTGATCGGGTCTGCGACGCCATTGACCCTGCAGGATCTCGCCCAGATCGGTGTGCGGCGGGTCAGCGTCGGCGGCGCACTGGCGCGCGCCGCGTGGGGCGGCTTCATGCGCGCGGCGCGGCTCATCGCCGATCATGGACGATTCGATGAGCTTGCCACCGCCGCCTCCGGCCCGGAGCTCAACGCGTTGCTGGGTGACAGCCCCGCGGGGTGAGCGCTGGCGAACGGACAAGAGACGACGAGCGCGCGCTCAATGACCGTCGTTGCTGCGACGCCCCTCGGAGCGGCGCCTGTTGTCGGCCACGGATTTGATCACCACCGTCGGCGTCATCGGCTGGAAGGCCCTGCGCTCGGCGGCGCGGCGCGGCCCGGCGCGCCGGTCCTCGTAGTGTCGATACACGCACTGACAGGCTCTGGGATCGGGACAGCCCTTCAATGGCAGGGCCGGCGCCTCCCGGGCCAGGAAGCGCACGCCTTTGTAGGGCCCGCAGATCGGGCAGCCGGGGCGCGTGGAGACGATGCCCACGGCGTGCCACGGATTGGCTACGTGGATGTGCTGACTGTGCTTCAGGTGCCGCTGTTCCGCGGTGCCGAGACGTCGGCCCAAGAGACGCAGGATATTCTTGAGATCAGCCATGACAACTTCCCTTTCACATGGGTTTCATGCGACAGGCGCCGCAGAAACCGGGAGTGTGCGCTCGGACGGCATGGGGGGGAAACCCCCCTGGCGAGGGGGGTGGGCTCGTGCCGATGTGTGGGTCTCTAGAGTTTCATACAATCAGCCTCTTACAGAACATATAAATCCATATTCTAGGTTGGTACGTGGATTTGGCGGCACTGCGCGGCTGCGGTGGCAGCATGCCTTGCCTGCGCTCAAGCGCGCGCTGCGGACACCAGTAGCTCGCCGGTGATCTGCCGCGCGCGCGCGCAGCCCGTCAGCGACAGGGCGACGCGCATTTCCGCCTCGATGAGCTCGAGTACGTGGGCGACGCCGGCCTCGCCGCGCGCGGCCAGTGCATAAGCCCAGGCGCGCCCCAGCAGCACTCCCTTGGCGCCTAGCGCCAGCATCCGTACGACGTCCAATCCCGAGCGCACTCCGCCGTCCACGAGCACAGTCAGGCTCGCGCCCACAGCCTGCGCGATAAGCGGCAGGGCCTGCGCGGTCGAGGGCGTGCCGTCGAGCTGCCGCCCGCCATGATTGGATACGACGAGGCCGTCGGCGCCGCAGTTTGCGGCTGTCCGGGCATCCTCGATATCGAGGATCCCCTTCACGACCAATGGCCCCGGCCAGTGTCCGCGCACCCACTCGATGTCCTTCCACGTCACACCCGGATCGAAATTGCCGCGTATCCAGGCGAAATAATCCGACAGCATCGAGCGCGTGCCCATGACGGGCGTCAGGTTACCCAGGGTGTGCGGCCGGCCGCGCAGGCCCACGTCCCACGCCCAGCGCGGCCTGGCGAGCGCCTGGCTGATGCGCTGCAGGCTGCCGAGAAATCCGGGTGCGCCGGTCAGGCCCGAGCGCACGTCGCGGTAGCGCGATCCGGCCACCGGCAGATCCACCGTGAACAGCAGTACCGAGCAATGTGCCGCCGCCTCGGCGAGCAGCGCGCGCATGAAGCCGCGGTCGCGGATCATGTAGAGCTGAAACCAAAATGGCTGTCGCACGCCGCGAGCGACCTCGGACACCGAGCACGTCGACACGGTGGAGAGGCAGAACGGCACCCCGGCGCGCTCGGCCGCGCGGGCGGCCTGCACCTCACCGCGCCGGGCATTCAGGCCGACCATGCCGATGGGCGCGAGCACGATGGGCATGGCCATGGCGCACCCGAACAACTCCGTACGCAGGTCCAGGCTCGAGACGTCGCGCAACACCCGCTGGCGCAGCGCCACCGCTTCCAGATCGGTGACATTGCGGCGCAAGGTCACTTCGGCCCCGGCGCCGCCGTCCACGTAATCGAACAGAAAGCGCGGCAAGCGGCGGCGCGCGAGCTCGCGGTAGTCCGAGACCGCAGCAGCCTTCATGGCCGCCGCGCCCGCGGCCGCACGCGCAGCCTCATTTCTTCGCGAGCAGGTCGCGGATCTCCTCGAGCAGCACCTCCTCCCGTGGCGGGGGCGCGGCCACCGGTGCGGGAGCGGGCGGCTTCTTGAGCGCGTTGAGCCCGCGGATGGCGATGAACAGCACGATGGCGATTACCAGGAAATCGAACAGCGCCTGCAGGAAGACGCCGTACTTGATCAGCACGTCCTTGCCGGCCGGGTCCTTGCCCAGGCTGATGGCGAATTCGCTGAAATTGATGCCGCCGATGGCCTTGCCCAACACGGGCATGAAGATATCGCCGACCAGCGAGGAGACGATGTGCCCGAAGGCCGCGCCGATGATCACGCCGACAGCGAGATCGACCACGCTGCCCTTCATGGCGAATTCCTTGAACTCCGATGCCAGGCTCATGAGATGCCCTCCTGTTCCGGACGATTGACTAGGCGCGTTGCGCTGGTTGTATGTGGCCGGCGGCGCTCGGTGCCGCGCGCCTGAACGGGGGCTAGAGCCTAGCCAATTATCGTGCGGCTGGCTAGCGTGCCGCGCTGGCCGGCGCACAGGCCTGGCGGGTGCGCGGCGGGTCGGCAGCGCTCAAGCGGCCAGGGAGCCGACGAGGCCCTCGAGTACCGCGCCGCAGCTATCTTCGACCTTCAGCAGCACCTGCCCGTCGGCGCGGGTCACGCCGAGATTCACCAGCGCCACCGGCAGGCCCCGCTCGCATGCGCGGCGCACGAAGCGATATCCCGAATACACCATCAGCGATGAGCCCACGACCAGGAGCGCATCCGCGCGGTCAAGGGCCGCGTACGCCCGGGTGACGGTGTCGGCAGGCACGGCCTCACCGAAGAAGACCACGGCGGGTTTCAACGCGCCGGCACAGTGCTCACAGTCGACGACCCGGAAGTCGTCCGAGTGCGCCTCGAGCAGCGCGTCACCGTCGGGCGCCCGCGCGGCATCGAGCCGCGAGAATCGTGGATTGAGCTGCTCCAACCGCGCCTGGACGGCCGCGCGAGAAAAGGAGCGGCGGCACTGCAGGCACTGCACTGCATCGATGCGACCGTGCAGATCGATGACAAGTCGGCTACCGGCGCGTTGATGCAAGCCGTCGACATTCTGCGTGATCAGGCATTCGACTTGACCGGCGCGCTCGAGCCGTGCGAGCGCGAGATGTGCGCGACCCGGCAGCGCAGCGCGCAAATGGCGCCAGCCCACGCATGCTCGCGCCCAGTAGCGCTGCCTCGCGGCAGAACTGCCGATGAACTCCTGGTACTGCATCGGTGGCGTGCACTTCCAGAGACCATGGCGGTCGCGATAGTCGGGTATACCCGATTCGGTGCTGCAGCCGGCACCGGTGAGCACGACGAGGCGGCGGCTATGCCGCAGCAGGCGCACGAGTGCTTCGATTCCCGTCCCGGCGGGCGCGACGGGCGCGGCACCGATGCCTGCCTCGGTCACGGATGTCATGGCCCATTCTGCCACAGGGCTCGGAATCCACTGGCAGCCGGCGGCGCACATCCGGCCGAGCAATCTTCGGTTGCGCCTACAGCCCCGGCCCCGCTCCGGCCTCAGTCTTGGTCGCACGCGGGCCTGCGCCAGCCGCGTGTCGGCGTGCGTCGGCTCAGAGCCAAATAATCCATACGGAGATCATAATGAAAATCCCAGGTTTGACCGCCAAGCCGCTGCTGGCGATCGGTGTGGCCGCGCTGCTGGGCGCGAGCGCGATCGGTGTGGCAGTGGCGGACTCTACCGACAGCAGCAGCAGCGTCGGGGCCGCGCTCAGCGACAGCGCCATCACGGCCAAGGTGAAGGCGAAGTATGCGACCGACAGCCGTCTAAAGGGCAGTGATCTGAGCGTCGAGACCAACAATGGTGTGGTGACACTGACTGGCACCACCGCGAGCACCAACGCCAAGGAAGCGGCCGAATCCCTGGCGCAGAACGTCTCGGGCGTGCGCCGGGTCAACGACCAGATCTCCGCGCCCTCGGCCACCGGTGAGCTGGCATCGAAGGCGAAGCACGCCACGCGCCGGACCGCCTCGGCGGTGAAGGACTCGGCCATCACTGCGGATCTTAAGACCAAGTATGCCGCCGACAGCAAGACGCACGGGTCCGATGTCAGCGTCAGCACCGACAACGCCATCGTCGCGCTGTCGGGCACCGTGATCTCGGAGGCGCAGAAGAATCACATGATCTACGTCGCCCGGCATACCAAGGGCGTCACGCAGGTGGACAGCACTGCACTGAAAGTGGCGGCGCCATAGGCGGCGCGCAAATCGCCACCGGCTTCGCCGCGCGGCTCGTCGCTCAGATCGCGATGAGCCGCGCGATCTCGACCACGTTCTGCGCCGGCAGGTTGAAGCGGTCGACGACCTTGACGGCGTTGCGATAAAGAAAGGCAAACAACCCCAGACGGCCGTGCCCGAGCACAGTGCTGCCGGGTTGTCGAACCACCTGATCGCGCGTGCCGAAGAAGATGGCATGCTCGAAGTCGATGGATGGATCGAGGTTCCCGATCGTCTTGAGCGCGAGGCTCAGGTCGGGAATCTCGATGAATCCGAAACAGATCACCGCATGCCAGATGCCCGCGGCGATGGGCTCGATCCTCCAGCGCTCGGATTCGGAGACGCGCGGCGTTTCCCTGAACATCACCCGCAGCGCCACCACGCTGCGATGCAGGGCTCCCGTGTGCTCCACGTGCTCGACCAGCAGGCGCGGGAACTTCTGCGCCGAGCGGGTCAGGAACACCGCGGTGCCGGGCACCCTGGGAATGCGTCCGGCCTCGAGATCACCCAGCAGATGGTGCGGCTCCCCGGCCCCGCGCGCAAGGCACTCGCGCAGGGCATCGATGCCGTTGCGCCAGGTCATCATGACCAGGAAGATCAGCAATCCCAGACTCAACGGCAGCCATCCGCCATCGGCGATCTTGAGCAGGTTGGCGCAGAAGAAGGCCGCGTCCACCAGCAGGAACACGCCGCCGATCAGGACCGAGGGCAGCAGCGGCCAGTGCCATATCCTGCGCATGGCCACGTACAGCAGACCGGAGGTGAGCAGCATGGTGGTCGATACGGCGGTGCCGTACGCTCCCGCCAGGCGATCGGAGCTGTGGAAGGCGATCGTGATCGTCACCGTCGCGACCATCATGAGCCAGTTGACCACCGGCACGTAGATCTGGCCGTACAGCAGATCCGAAGTCTGGCGGATGTTCACGCCCGGCAGCCACGCCAGTTGCATGGCCTGGCGCGTCATCGAGAACGAGCCCGTGATGATGGCCTGGCTGGCGATGATGGTGGCGACGGTGGCCAGTGCGACCAGCGGGTAGACGCTCCAGGCCGGCGCCAGCAGAAAGAACGGATTACCGACAATGCTACCGCGCTCGAGCACCAGCCCCGTCTGTCCGGCATAGCTCAGCAGCAACGCCGGCAGCACGATGACGTACCAGGACCAGCGGATCGGCCCCTTGCCGATGTGGCCCATGTCCGCATAGAGCGCCTCCCCACCCGTGATGCAGAGGAACACTCCTCCGAGTACCAGCAGGGCCACGGCGCGGTTGTGTGCCAGGAAGTCGATCGCATGCCGCGGGTCGATGGCGGTCCACACCACGGGATGGCGCGCTATTCCCGCGGCCCCGAGGAGTGCAATGACGATGAACCAGAGCAGCATGATGGGTCCGAACGCGCGCCCTATCCTCTCGGTACCGAGCCGTTGCAGCGCGAACAGCGCCAGCAGAATGCCGACCGCGGCGGGCATGACCAGCGGTCGCAGCGAGTCGGTGACGACGTTGACACCCTCGAGCGCGCTCAGCACCGAAATGGCCGGCGTGATGACGCCGTCGCCGTAGATCAGCGCCGCGCCGAGCAGTCCCATGACGGCAAACGCGCGGGTGCCGCGCTGAAAACTGTTCGCGCCGACCAGCGACATCAGCGCGAGTATGCCGCCCTCGCCGTGATTGTCCGCCCGCATCACGAACAGGCAATACTTGATGGATATGGTGATGATCAGAGTCCAGACGATCAGCGACAGCACGCCAAGGGCGCTGTCGGCAGTGAAGCGGTCGCCGAGTGCATGTGCGATTGTCTGCAGCGTGTAGAGCGGGCTGGTTCCCAGATCGCCGTAAACGATGCCGATCGCGGTGAGCGCCGCCGCGGCGGGCGCTTCGCGCCGTGCCGAACTCATCGCCCGTGGCGCGGCCGGGGCGCCGCCTCATGGGCGGAGGGCCCGATCGATGTCACTGCGGCTATCGGCGGCATGGCATAATTTGTCTCGCGGCAACGGTGCTGGAGGCGTGTTTGGTACAGTGGCCGCAAGGCGGCGCGGCCTCGCCGGGGCCATGCTGCGCCGTACGTAGATGCTCGTCCAGCAGATTGCGGTTGCGCAACGGTGGAACGGCTACACTATCGCCTCAAGAACCTCACCAACGGGGAACCATTGCATGGCCAAGCGACAGAAGCGGCGACGACGAGTTCTATGGACGCCGGTGCACGAGAAGAAACTGCGGCGCCTTGCGGGCCGCACGCCGGCAGCTCGTATCGCGCGTGAGCTGAGCCGCAGCGAGGCTGCCGTGCGCTACAAGGCACACACGTTGGGATTGTCGCTGGCCGTCAGACGCCGTTAGATCAGCCGGTTGTGCGCGGCCCGGTGCGTGCGCCTCCGCGCCGCGCCTTGGCGGCCGGCGGAATACCGCCGCGCATGCTGGCGTAAATCTCGAGCGCATCAGCCTGGACGCGCCGGCGGAAGTCGAGCAGCGCCTCCGGAATGTGCCTGCCGACGAAGGCGCCGAGGGCGGCGTCGATCAGCCGGGCGATCTTGACCCCGTCGCGCATCGCCACGCGTCGCGCGCGCTCCATGAGTCTGGAATCGAGCCAGAAGGTCAGGTCCTCGTCCCCGGTCCGGCGCGCCGGATAGTGCTCCACGGGTTTGTGGGCGTGCTGCTGCAGGAACCACGTGAGCGCCTCGTCGTGAACGCGATCCTTGGTGGCCCAACCCGCGTCGGCCCCGGGCAGCGCGGCGCACAGCAGCCCCCGCAGCCATACTTCCGTATCGATCGCGTGGCGGATCTTCGGCGATAGCCGCTGGTGCTGCAGCGTTCGCAGCCCCCGCGCGCGCGGGCTGCGTAGCGGTGCGGATTTCTTGCGGGCCATGGCCCCTCCCGGGCGGTCCACACCCGTGGCCGCAGTGAATATGTTAACGCCGCCTGAAAAAAGTGACAGCTAACATTGAGTGCCATGGCTTTTTTCCTGCCCGCGGCGGTGCGCACACCGCGCGCTTCAGGCGATGCCCGGGCGGCGGCCAGGACCTGGCCCGCGCCGGCGTCCGGCGCCCCAATTCCAAAGGCCGGATGGCTGGCAGACAAATAACTTTATTGTTAGTAGGTTAGGTAATCTAGTTAATGTCAATACTTCCACGCGTTACAGGAGGCGAACGGGAAAAGCGTGCGCCACAGCGCCCGCGCGCGCCCCGGCGCCTGCCGAGGCGGCCATTTGACGCCATTGAGTTTCGCAGGCATCGCGCTATATTAAGGCTGTACGCCGTTGATGAGACAGGGGTTTCGTCAGGGATAAATTAAAACATAGAGGCATCGGGCTTTGCGAAAAAAATTACCAACGCGAAGTCTCCCCGCTGTCGTCAGGAGCATCACATGAGGGACTTGGGCACACGATTGGAAGCGGCTGCGCTGTCGATGACGGGCCCGGGCAGCATCAAGGATCGACTGCTCGACGCGTACTGCTCGCATCTCGAAGATGTGCAGGAAGCGGATGTACCGGGGGCACTCGGCGCCGAGTTTGCCGAAATGAGTCAGGCGCTGCATCGCGCCGCGGCGCTGCCGGGTGACGATGTCGTCAAGGCATCGGTGCGCAAGCTGTCGAATGACGAGGCCAAGCGTTATGCCGAGTTGGTGGTGCGGCTGTACGGCACGTTCGCGGGCATGAAGCACCAGATCGGCAACGGGCGCGCCAACCGCAGCGCGGCCCCGCTGCTCAAATTCCTGTCCGTCGAGGCGAGCGCGAACCCTTGAGAATCAGTCCAGCTTGAATTCGATCGTGTCCCAGCGCGTCGTTTCTTCGTGGCGCGCCTGGCGCTTCACCGCATCCACCAGCGCCCTCTCGTCCCACGACACCGTCTCGTCGATCAGGCCGTCGAGCATCTTGAGCTTGGGCTGTTCGCGGCCGAAAAGCGGCAGGAATATCACGGGTTTGTCGCTGGCCTTGGAATAATTCAGCTCGAAGACCAGCAGATCCTGCTGGGCTGGATGCAGACTGGCGAGCGCTATGACCACCTCGGCGGGAGCGATCTGTCGCCGCAGTACCTCGCGCATCGCGTCCATCGAGCATCCCGGCGGCTCGAGCGCCAGGTTGCCGCAATTGCGGTAGTAAAAATTGCGCGCGCTCTCGAGGTACTCGAAGACCCGGACGTAGTCGTCGCTCTCCTCGAAGCAGTGCGTCACAAAGACGCGGATGGGATCGCGTTGAGACATACCTTC
>DATDHV010000083.1:0-4096 GCA_036521395.1 Steroidobacteraceae bacterium
TACTTGATCACCAACAGGTCATAGGCGCTGCGCTCGCCCCGCTGGACGCGCTGCACCAGACTCAAGTCACTCGCATCAGGGGCCATCGGCAATCCTGCCACTGCATTGCCAGGCCGCCCATCTGCGACCTGAATTGACCGCACGCGGTCCAGAAAGTTCGTCACCGGAAGTGTATCAGCAGAACCGCCCATGTACCCCCGCCCTGCGGATAGCTCTGATTTGACGTAATGGTATTAAGGGTTAGATGCACGAACGAGCCGAAGGTTCCACGCTCAAGGGCGGCTGCGCCCCCCGCGAGGCCGCCGGGACGCCCTCTTGGGCGGCCGACGGGGCCGTGGGGCGCCCTTGGGCCGCCGCCCCTGCAGTGGCCTCAGTCACTGCCCTGGCGGCGGCTGCCAGCGGGGTGCCGAGCCCGGCCTCTCCTGCCAGCAGCTGGCGCATGAGCTGCGGATCGGGCAAGGCCAGTAGCGCTGCGAAGCCGGCGCGCTCCTCCTCGCTCGCGCCCTCGAAGCGGCGGTCCAGCCATCCCAGCAGCAACAGGTCGAGCTCGCGCGTGCCGCGCCGGCAGCGCCAGGCGAGCTCGGAGCGCGTCGGGGACTCGCGCATGGCTGCCATCGCTCAGTGCTGCCGGTCGGCCAGCATCTGCTTGATCGCGCCGATGGCCTTGGCCGGATTGAGGTCCTTGGGGCAGGCCTCGGTGCAATTCATGATGGTGTGGCAGCGGTAGAGCCGGAACGGATCCTCGAGGGCATCGAGCCGCTCGCCGGTGGCCTCATCCCGGCTGTCGACGATCCAGCGGTAGGCGGCCAGCAACGCCGCGGGGCCGAGGTAGCGCTCGGAGTTCCACCAATAGCTCGGGCAGCCGGTCGAGCAGCAGGCGCACAGGATGCAGGCCGAGGGCCGATCGATGCGTTCCTGGTCTTCCTTGGCCTGCAGCCGCTCGCGATCCGGCGGGGCCGGCGTGCGGGTCTGCAGCCAGGGCTTGATGGCCGCGTACTGCGCGTAGAAGTGCGTGAGGTCGGGCACGAGGTCCTTGATCACGGGCAGGTGCGGCAGCGGGTAGACGCTGATGTCGCCGCTGCCGAGCTCGTTGCAGGCCTTGGTGCACGCGAGGGTGTTCAGCCCGTTGATGTTCATGGCGCAGGAGCCGCAGATGCCCTCGCGGCAGGAGCGCCGCAGCGCCAGCGTCGTGTCGACCTCGTTTTTTATCTTCAGCAGAGCATCGAGCACCATGGGGCCGCAGTTCGACATGTCCAGCTCGAAGGTGTCGATGCGTGGCCGCGCGGCGGCGTCCGGATCAAAGCGGTAGATGCGGAAGCGACGGACGTTGCGTGCGCCCGCCGGCGCGGCGTGGTGCCTGCCGGCGCGGGTGTCGATCCTCGAATTGGCGGGCAGCGACAGTTCGACCATGTTCGGTTGCACTCCTCGTGAAAGCTTGCGTTCAGTACGTGCGCGCCTTGGGGGCTATGGTCTCGACCTCGTTGGTCAGCGTGTTCAGATGCACCGGCCGGTAGTCGATCGCCGCCTGTCCGCGCGCGTCCACCCAGCACAGGCTGTGCTTGAGCCACGTGGCGTCGTCGCGCTGCGGGAAATCCTCGCGCGCGTGCGCGCCGCGACTCTCCTGCCGATTGCCGGCCGAATGAATCGTCGCCAGCGCCTGCAGCAGCAGGTTCTCGAGCTCCAGCGTCTCGATGAGGTCGGTGTTCCAGATCAGTCCGCGATCGCTCACCGCGACGTCGGCGAAGGAAGCGAAAGTGCGCGAGAGCTTCTCGATGCCCTGCGCCAGGGTCTGTCCGGTGCGAAACACCGCCGCATCGGCCTGCATGATCTTCTGCATCTCGAGGCGGATGGCGGCAGTGGGCCGCGAGCCGCTGGCGTGGCGCAGCCGGTCCAGGCGCGCGAGCGCGAGCTCGGCCGCATCCTTGGGCAGCGGCCGCTGCTTGGCGTGCGGGCGCGCCACCTCGGCGCAGTGCCGGGCCGCTTCGCGCCCGAAAACGATCAGGTCCAGCAGCGAATTCGAGCCGAGGCGGTTCGCGCCGTGCACCGACACGCAGGCGGCCTCGCCGACGGCCATGAGACCGGGCACCACGCTGTTCGGATCCGAGCCCTTCACCGTCAGCGCCTCGCCACGCATGCTGCACGGAATGCCTCCCATGTTGTAGTGCACCGTGGGAAGGATGGGTATGGGTTCGCGCGTCACATCGACGCCGGCGAAGATGCGCGCGGTCTCCGCGATGCCCGGCAGGCGCTCATGGATGACGACCGGCCCGAGATGCTCGAGGTGCAGGTGGATGTGGTCCTTGAGCGCGCCGACGCCGCGGCCCTCGCGGATTTCGATGGTCATCGCGCGACTCACGACGTCGCGCGAGGCCAGATCCTTGGCGTTGGGCGCGTAGCGCTCCATGAAGCGTTCGCCGTCGGAATTGGTCAGGTAGCCGCCTTCCCCGCGGCTGCCCTCGGTGATCAGGCAGCCCGAACCGTAGATGCCGGTGGGATGGAACTGCACGAACTCCATGTCCTGCAGCGGCAGGCCCGCGCGCAGCACCATGCCGCCGCCATCGCCGGTGCAGGTATGGGCGGAAGTACAGGAGAAGTACGCGCGCCCATAGCCGCCGGTGGCCAGCACGGTCACCTGGGCGCGGAAGCGGTGCAGCTTGCCGCTGGCCAGATCGATCGCCACCACGCCGCGGCACTCGCCATGCTCCATCATCAGGTCGATTGCGAAGTACTCGATGTAGAACTCGGCCTCGTGGCGGATCGACTGCTGATAGAGCGTGTGCAGCAGCGCGTGTCCGGTGCGGTCGGCCGCGGCGCAGGTGCGCTGCGCGATACCCTGGCCGTAGTGCGTGGTCATGCCGCCGAACGGGCGCTGATAGATGCGGCCGTCATCGGTGCGCGAGAACGGCACCCCGTAGTGCTCGAGCTCGATGACCGCGGCGGGCGCCTCCTTGCACATGAACTCGATGGCATCCTGATCGCCCAGCCAGTCCGAGCCCTTGACGGTGTCGTACATGTGCCAGCGCCAGTCGTCCTCGCCCATGTTGGCGAGCGCCGCGCTGATGCCGCCCTGCGCCGCCACGGTGTGGCTGCGGGTCGGAAACACCTTGGTGACGCAGGCCGTGGAGAGCCCCGCCTCGGCCAGACCGAGCGTCGCGCGCAGACCGGCACCGCCGGCGCCGACCACCACGACATCGTAGCTGTGATCGGTCAGCTCGTAGGCGCTCATGCCGGGCTCCGCAGCGCGATGCGCAGCACGGCGTACACGCCGCCCGCGGCCAGCAGCGCATTGATGCCGCTCGAGAGCAGCAGCAGCAGCAGCCGTGGGGCGCGCTGCGAGACATAGTCCTCGATCACCACCTGGATGCCGAGCCAGGCGTGCCAGGCGGCCAGCAGCACGGTGAGACCGAGCAGCACCGGATGCACGCCCGAGCCGATCCAGGCCGTCACGGATGCGTAGCTGCCATCCGGCAGCGCCAGCAGAGCGATGGTGAGCCAGACGCACAATGGCGCCAGCGCCACGGCCGTGACGCGTTGGACCAGCCAGTGGTTCACGCCCTCGCGGGCCGCACCCTGATTGAGTACCCGCGCCAGCGGCGTGCGCAGGCTCATGCCGCGCCCGCGCGCAGCAGCAGATACAGGCACGCCGCGAGGCTCAGCAGCGTCGCGACGATGACGATCACGGCGCTGCGGCGCGCCTGCGCGCGCTCGAATCCCCAGCCCATGTCCCAGGCCAGATGGCGCAGACCGTTGTAGAAGTGATAGCACAGCGCCAGCAGTGCGATCACGAGGATGCAGCGGGCCGGAAGCGCGGCCAGAACGGCCGTGGCACGTGCGTAGGCGGCCGGACCCGCAGCCGCGGCCAGCAGCCACAGGACGAAACCGATGAGCGCCAGGGACAGCGCGAGCCCGCTGATCCGGTGCAGGATCGACAGCGTCATGGTGTAGCCCCATTTGTAGACCGTCACGTGTGGTGACAGTGGGCGCTCGGCCATGGTTACGGCGATCTCTTGGAGGGAAGTCCCGATTCGAGCGGGTCGTCGATCAGAACCGGCATGGCGCAAGTGTGCCAGAATTGGCCCATACCGACCACCACGCT
>DATDHV010000084.1:0-38672 GCA_036521395.1 Steroidobacteraceae bacterium
AGCTCTCGATCCCGGCGATCCGCTCGGCCTCGCGGATGCCTTCGTCGTTCAGGTGGCAGGTCCGCTCCTTCTCCTTGACCTCGAAGTGCGTCCCCGCCTTGAGCAGGCGGCTGATCCGGTCGGCCTCGGCGTACTTGCGGACGTCGTCGAAGGCGGGGCCGGAGATGATCAGCGGCGTCCGGGCCTCGTCGATCAGGATGCTGTCGACCTCGTCGATGATCGCGTAATAGAGCTCGCCCTGCGCCTGCAGCTCCTTGGTCGGCTTCATGTTGTCGCGGAGGTAGTCGAAGCCGAACTCGTTGTTGGTGCCGTAGGTGATGTCGCAGGCGTAGGCGGCACGCTTTTCGGCCGAATCCTGCGAATTGCGGATCACGCCCACACTCAGCCCGAGAAAGCGGTAGATCGGCCCCATCCAGTCCGCGTCGCGCTGCGCCAGGTACTCATTCACCGTCACCACATGCACGCCCTCGCCGGGCAGCGCATTCAGGTAGGCCGGCAGCGTCGACATGAGCGTCTTGCCCTCGCCGGTGCGCATTTCGGCGATCTTGCCCTGATGCAGCGCGATGCCGCCGATGAGCTGCACGTCGAAGTGCCGTAGCCGCAGCGTGCGACGGGCCGCTTCGCGCACCACGGCGAAGACCTCGGGCAGAAGCTGATCGAGCGTCGCGCCCTGCGTGAGGCGCTCGCGAAACTGCGCGGTCCGCTCGCGCAGCGCCGCATCCGACAAGGCTTTGAGTGCCGCTTCGTGCGCTGCCGCCTCGCGGATCAGGCGGCCGTAGGACTTGATGAGCCGGTCGTTGCGGCTGCCGAATACGCGGGTCAGCGCCTGTAGCACAAGCCATCCTTCGGAAAAAAAATAATGAGCCGCGTCAGCGGCTTGGGGTCAGCCAGCGGAACGCGAACTGACTATTGTAAGGGTAGACAGGGCGCCGAAGTAGTCGTTCTGATCGCGCGCCCTCAGTGCCCGACAAAGGCCATCGGGTCGATCTGCAGGCCGTTCTTGAGCACCTCGAAGTGCACGTGCGGGCCGGTCGAGCGTCCGGTGGAGCCGACCACGGCGATGGCCTGTCCACGCTGCACGGTATCCCCGACCGAAACCAGCGTCTGCGCGTTGTGCGCATAACGCGTGCTGTAGCCGTTGCCGTGGTTGATCTCGACCAGATTGCCGTAGCCCTCGCGCGGTCCAGCCCATGTCACGATGCCGGAGGCCACGGCCAGCACATCGGAGCCGGCGTCGGTGGCGAAATCCACGCCCTTGTGCATGGCTTCCTCGCCATCGAAGGGGTCCATGCGCTCACCGAAGTACGAGGAGATGTAGCCCTCGCGCACCGGCCGGCCGGTGGGCTTGATCTGCGCCGAGAGCTGCCGCCCGAGGATCACATTCTCGAGCGAGGCGAACTGCGCGCTGCGCGTATCGATCTGCCGGCTCACGTCATTGATCATGGCCGTCACGTCGGGAACCTGTGCGCCGCGGCCCACGCCGTCCGAATCCGAGCCGCCCTGCGGCGGATCGTGGTCGAAATCGAATTCGCGGCTGTTGATGTTGGCCATCTGCGTGAGCTGCTTGCCCAGCGCATTGAGGCGCATGATGTTGGCGTCGATGACGCCCAGGCGCATCGCCAGCGCATCGACCTTGTCCTGCACGCGCGATCGCAGCGCGCCGATCTGCTGCTGCTCGGCTCGCAGGTTGGCCGTCGGGCTCAGCACCGCCATGCGCGCCATGTTGTGCTCGCCCATCGTCAGCCCGGCTGCGAAGATGCTCGCCAGCAGGCTCAAGCCCAGGATGCTGATGACCGCGAGTGTGATCGGATGGGATAGATTGAACTGACGGGCGTTGCCGTTGCGGCGCGAGAAGAAAATGATGTGCATAGGGTCGTCGCTCCAGCCCCACCGTCCGACACTCGTCGTACATCAAACACGCCGGCGAATGCGCAGAGCCCGAACATCCACCGGCTGCAAATGCGTGGCCTTGGCCGTAGGCTGGGGCTCCCGCACCCCCCGCGGTGAACCCATGGATTCACTCCCTGCCCGCCGGGGTTTAACCTCGATCGGTGCGCCCGACTATGCCCAAGAAGCCCCCTGCTGACAAGAAGACTCGAGCACGAATTAGGCCCCCCGGGGCCGCATTCCGTAAAACGCCAGCATCGATCAACGACTTGCTGCTGCGGAAACCGCTGCTCGGCGGCCTGGCGAAGCAGATTCCCGCCCAGCAGGCCTGGCGCGATTGGCTGCGCGAGGTAGTCTCGCCCGAGCTCGCGCCCCACATCGTCAACGCGGTGCCCAAGGCCGTGGGCAGTGCGCCCGGGAGCCTGGAACTCGTGGTACTGGCCGATTCCCCGGCGTGGTGCGCGCGCCTGCGTTATGCCATCGCCGCGCTCGAGCCTCGCATCACCGCCCGCGATGCCGCGGTGCAACGCACGCGCGTGCGGGTATCGATGGGATAACGCGCGGACTACGAGGCCAGTGCGGTGGGTGCGCCGGAATGGCCCGACTGGGCCTGTACGTAGGAGATCGGCGCCTGCTCGGGGTGCTCGAACACCACTTCCTCCCAGGCCGTCGGATCCTGCAGCAGCGCGCGCAGCAGCGCATTGTTCAGGCCGTGGCCGGATTTGTGGCCGCTGAACTGGCCGATCAGGCTGTGGCCGAGCAGGTACAGATCGCCGATAGCGTCGAGGATCTTGTGCTTCACGAACTCGTCCTCGTAGCGCAGGCCGTCCTCGTTCATGACTCCGACGTCATCGAGCACGATGGCGTTCTCGAGCGTGCCGCCGAGCGCCAGGTTGTGCGCACGCAGCGTCTCCAGATCGCGCATGAAACCGAAAGTGCGCGCGCGGCTGATCTCCTTGAGGAACGAGGTGGTCGAGAAATCCATGGTGGCGCGCTGCAGCCGGCGCTTGAAGATCGGATGATCGAACTCGATCTCAAAGTTCACCTTGAAGCCCTCGAACGGATCGAAGCGCGCCCACTTGTCGCCGTCGGTGACCTGCACCTTCTTCTTGACGCGGATGAAGCGCTTCGGCGCGGCCTGCTCCTCGATGCCGGCGGACTGCAGCAGGAACACGAACGGCCCGGCGCTGCCATCCATGATGGGCACCTCCCCGGCGGTCACCTCGACCAGGGCGTTGTCTATGCCGAGGCCCGCGAACGCCGAGAGCAGGTGTTCCACGGTCGAGATGCGCGCCTCACCGTGGACCAGTGTGGTGCCGAGGGTAGTCTCGCCGACGTTCGCGGCCCGCGCGGGTATGTCCACCGGTTGGACCAGATCGACGCGGCGAAAACAGATGCCCGAGTCCACCGCGGCGGGCTTGAGCGTCATCATGACCTTCTTGCCCGTATGCAATCCCACGCCCGTGGCCCGAATCGAGGTGCGCAGCGTTCTTTGGCCGACCATAGCTTGAGCCCGTACGTATTACGTTAAGGACACGCGGTAGCGCCGCATCCAAAGACGGAGCACTACCGTATCACAGCGGCGGCGGCGGCGCCCCCCGCGGGGCAGCCCCCGGGCGCGCCGCTAATCCGCCTGACGCCGCAGAAATGCCGGTATATCCAGCAGCTCCTCGGCATCCACTTCCGTGCGTAGGCCGTCGCCTACAGCGCGCTGGCGCACGATGGTCGGCTTGTCGAGCGCCGAGTAATCGCTCGCGCTGAGCGGAGCGCGCGCCTTGGACAGGCGCTGCGCGCTCTGCTCGGCGCGCGAGCTGACCGATTCGCGCAGCGCCATGGCCTCCCCGCGCGAGATCGCCTCACGCCCGTGACCGGTGCGCTCGATCAGCGCCTCGCGCGCGAGCTCGCCGCGACCGCGCGTGAGCACCGGAGTGCCGCCCAGCCCCGTGGCCACCACGGTGACGCGGATCTGATTGGACATATCCGGATCGATCACGGTGCCGACCACGACCGTGGCGTCCTCCGAGGCGTAGGCCTTGACGATGGTACCGACCTCCTCGAACTCGCCGATCGAGAGGTCCAGGCCTGCGGTCACGTTGACCAGGATGCCGTGCGCACCCGCGAGATTGATGTCCTCGAGCAGCGGCGATGACACTGCCGCCTCGGCGGCCTGGCGCGCCCGGCTCTCCCCACCCGCCGAACCGCTGCCCATCATGGCCATGCCGGTCTCGCTCATGACCGTGCGAACGTCGGCGAAGTCGACGTTGATCAGCCCGGGACGCGTGATGAGCTCGGCGATGCCCTGCACCGCTCCCTGCAGCACCTGGTTCGCCGCCTTGAAGGCATCGAGCAGTGTGGTCGAGGGCCCGAGCACCGTGAGCAGTTTCTGGTTCGGAATGGTGATCAGCGAGTCCACGTTCTTGGTGAGCTCGGAGATGCCGTGGTCGGCCACCATGGAGCGCTTGTTGCCCTCCATCTGAAACGGCTTGGTCACCACCGCCACCGTGAGTATGCCGAGCTCGCGCGCGATCTGCGCCACCACCGGCGCGGCGCCCGTGCCCGTGCCCCCGCCCATGCCGGCGGTGATGAACAGCATGTCGCAGCCTTCGATGAGCTCGATGATGCGATCGCGATCCTCCATCGCCGCCTGTCGGCCGATCTCCGGGTCCGCGCCGGCGCCGAGCCCCTTGGTGATGTTGGCGCCGATCTGCAGCGAGGTCTTGATCTTCGATGCCTTGAGGGCCTGCGAATCGGTGTTGATGCAGATGAAGTCCACACCGTCGATGCCGCTGGTGATCATGTGCGAGACCGCGTTGCCCCCGCCGCCTCCCACCCCGATTACCTTGATTACAGCGCTCTGGCTGTATGAGTCCATGAGTTCGAACATGTCAGCTCCTTGCGAATGTCAGAAATTGCCCTTGAACCAGCTCTTCATGCGCCCCAATGCACCGGCGACGTTGCCGGTGAGCGCCGCCGAACGCGACGGCGGCGCAGAGTTCTCACGCGCGTAGAGCAGCAGCCCCACGCCGGTGGAATAGATCGGATTGCGCACCACGTCGGATAGCCCGCGCACATGGCCCGGCAGACCCAGCCGCACCGGCACGTGGAAGATCTCCTCGGCCAGCTCGATGGCCCCTTCCATGCGGGCGCTGCCGCCCGTCAGGACGATGCCGGCGGCAATCACTTCCTCGAAGCCGCTTCGACGCAGCTCCTCGCGGATGAGGTTGAACAACTCCTCGTAGCGCGGCTCGACCACCTCGGCCAGCGTCTGGCGTGCAAGGCGGCGCGCGGGCCGGTCCCCGACGCTCGGCACCTCGATGCTCTCGTCGGGATTGGCGAGCTGCGAGAGCGCACAGGCGTAGCGGATCTTGATGTCCTCGGCATACTGCGTGGGCGTGCGCATGGACACCGCGATGTCGTTGGTGACCTGATCGCCGGCGATCGGAATGACGGCGGTGTGGCGGATGGCGCCGCCCGAGAACACCGCGATGTCGGTGGTGCCGCCGCCGACGTCAACCAGGCACACCCCGAGCTCCTTCTCATCGTCCGTCAGCACCGCGAAGCTCGAGGCGAGCTGCTCGAGCACGACGTCCTCGACCACCAGGCCGCAGCGCTGCACGCACTTGATGATGTTCTGCGCCGCGCTATCGGCGCCGGTGACGATGTGCACCTTGGCCTCGAGCCGCACGCCCGACATGCCGATGGGATCGCGGATGCCCTCCTGGCCGTCGATCAGGAACTCCTGGGGCAGCACGTGCAGGATGCGCTGGTCGGCGGGAATCGCGACCGCCTTGGCCGCATCGATCACGTGCTCGACGTCCCCGTGCGTGACCTCGCGATCGCGGATGGCCACCACGCCGTGGGAATTGAGACTGCGTACGTGGCTGCCGGCGATCCCGGCGTAGACCGCGTTGATCTCGCAGTCGGCCATGAGCTCGGCTTCCTCGACCGCGCGCTGGATGGACTGCACGGTCGATTCGATATTGACCACCACGCCCTTCTTGAGCCCGCGCGAGGGCTGGCTGCCCAGCCCGATCACCTCGATGCTGCCGTCGGCGGTGATCTCGCCCACCAGCGCCAGCACCTTGGAGGTGCCGATGTCCAGCCCGACGATGACGTCTTTGTCCGATTTCTTAGCCATGTCAGCTCAGTTCAACCATTGAAGCGTCCGCCGCTCGCGCGGCTATCGGGCGCGCGCGCGGGCGGCGCGCCGCTGCCGGCCAGGTGTCCGCTGCCGCCTTTCCAGCCAACGGCAAAGCCATTGCCGTAGCGCATGTCCACATAGGCGATGTCCTGCGCGCGCTGACTCACGATCTTGGTGGCCACGAGCATGAAGCGCTCGAAGCGCGCATCGATCTCGCGCCGCCCGAGCCGCACCTGCACGCCATCGTCGAGCGTGAAGCTCAAGGCTCCGCGTGCATCGACCGACAGGGCCACGAGGCGCAGTCCGGCCTCGGTCAGCCGGCCCTGGGTGGCCAGGTAGCGTGCGGTCACCTCGGCTTCCGAGCCCGGCGGCCCGGTGAGCTGCGGCAGTTCGGGGGGCACGAAACGCGCCTCACTGAGAAAGAGCTGTCCGCGCGCATTGATCAGACCGGTATCGTCCCAGCGCGCCACGGCGGACTGTTCGACGATCTCGATGCGCAGCCCGCGCGGCCAGCTTCGCTGCACCGACGCGCTGTCGACCCACGGCAGCGTGCGCAGGCCGTCGCTGATCTGCTCGAGATTCACCGTCACGAGTCCTGCGCTCCCGAGCCGCGCGCGCACGATGCGCTCCACATCGAACGCCGATACGCGCTGCAGCCGTCCGGTCACGATCACGCGCTGGATAGGCTGATCGAGCAGCCAGCCCAGCGCGGCCAGCGCCAGGCCCGTCACGGCGATGCCCGCGAGCGTCAGGCCGATGCGCCGCCAGTTCAAGGCGGGCAGCCGGAGGCGGCGCGCACGCGCGGCGCTGCGACGGCTGTTGCGCTTGTGCCCGAGCATCAGGCCACCCGCTGCGCGCACTCGCGCGCCCGCACGCGCGTGAAGCTGGTCTCGAGCACGCGCCACACCAGTTCCTCGAAATCCATGCCGGCCGCGCGCGCGGCCATGGGCACGAGGCTGTGGTCGGTCATGCCGGGCACGGTGTTGATTTCCAGCAGCAGCGGCCGCCCCGTCCGGTCCATCATGAAGTCGGCCCGGCCCCAGCCCTCGGCGCCGCAGCCGCCGTAGGCGGCCAGCGCCAGGCGACCGAGGTGCTCCTCGGCCGGCGCCGACAGGCCCGAGGGACAGAGGTAGCGCGTGTCGTTGCGCAGATACTTCGCCTCGTAGTCGTAGAAGCTGCGCGGGGTCTCGATGCGGATCGAGGGCAGCGCCTCGCCCTGCAGGATCGCGACCGTGTATTCCGCGCCCGGAATCAGCGCCTCGGCGAACACCACCGCATCGAATCGCAGCGCTTCCTTCCAGGCGGCCTCGAGATCCGGCGCGCGCTCGATGCGAGCCATGCCCACGCTCGAGCCCTGTGAGCCCGGCTTGACGAACAGCGGCAGCCCCAGACGCTCGAGCGCCGTGTCCAGGTCCTGTGCCTCACGCAGCACCACGAATGGCGCCGTGGGCACGCCGAGCGCCTGCGCCAGCCATTTGGTGCGCACCTTGTCCATGCCGATGGCCGAGCCCATGACGCCGCTGCCACCGTAGGCAATGCCGAGAAATTCCAGCGCACCCTGCACCGTGCCGTCCTCGCCGCCGGGCCCATGCAGCGCGATCCAGACGCGGTCGATGTCGAGCTCGAGCAACTCGGCCAGCGGCCGCTCGGCCGGATCGAAGCCCAGCGCACTCACGCCGCGCCGCTGCAGCGCCGCGAGCACTGCCCTGCCGCTGAGCAGGGAGATCTCGCGCTCGCTCGAGCTGCCCCCGTACAGCACCGCCACGCGGCCGAACTGCGCGGCCTCGTGCACGCGGTGAAACGCCCTGGCGTCGTAGTGCAGTCGCATCAGGCGTGGACCTTGGCCTCGCCGATGATGCGCACCTCGGTCTCGAGCGCTACGCCGTGCACGCCCTCGACGGTGCGCTGCACGTGGCGGATGAGCTGCTCGAGCTCCGTGGCGCTGGCATGGCCCTCGTTGATGATGAAATTGGCGTGCTTGTCCGAGACCACGGCGTCGCCGATGCGATGGCCCTTGAGTCCGGCGCTGTCGATCAGGCGCGCCGCGTGATCGCCGGGCGGATTCTTGAATACCGAGCCGCAGCTCCACAGGCCGATCGGCTGCGTCTGCCGCCGCCGCTCGGTCAACGAGCGCACGCTGCTGCGCGGCTCACCGGTGCGCGCTTCGAACTGCAGCTCGGCGGACAGGAACCACTCCTCAGCGCGGCTGCCCGGGCCGGCCGGCGCCGGCTCGACGTGGCGGTAGCCGACGTTGAACTCCTGGGCCGCGCGCTCGCGCCGCCGGCCGTGGCGGTCCATGGTCTCGACGCTGAGCACGTGCCGCCAGGTCTCATCGCCGAAGGCGCCGGCATTCATGGCGAGCGCGCCGCCGAAGGTGCCGGGGATGCCGCCGAAGAATTCAGCCTGCGCCAGACCCCAGTTGACGCAGGCACGCGCGATGCGTGCGCACGGCACGCTCACCTGGCAGTGAATCCGGCTCTGGGAGCGGCGCTCGATGCGCGTGAAGGCCCCGGGCGTGGCCACGACTACGCCGCGGATGCCGCCCTCGCGCACCAGCAGATTGCTGCCGAGCCCGACCCAGTACACCGGTACCTCATCGGACAGCGCGCGCAGGAACGCGCCGAGGTCCTCGATGTCGCGCGGCACGAAATACATGTCCGCCGGCCCGCCGGCGCGCCACGAGGTGTGGGCCGACATCGGCTCGTGCCAGCGCACGCGGGTCATGAACTCGGGGGTGATGTTGGCTTTCATGTGCTTCCCTGCGCCAGCGCAGCCGGCAGTTCCTGGGCGATGGCGCCGATGTGTCCGGCGCCCATGGTCACGACCACGTCGCCGGGACGCACCACGTCCCGCAGCGCCGCGGCAATCTGCTCCAACTTGTCGATGAGGACGGGCTCGACCTTGCCGCGGCTGCGCACTGCGCGACAGATCGCGCGCGCATCCGCGCCCTCGATCGGGGTCTCACCGGCGGCATACACCTCGGTCACGAGCAGCGCGTCCACCGTGGCGAGCACGTTGGCGAAGTCATCGAGCAGGTCGCGCGTGCGCGTGTAGCGATGTGGCTGGAAGACCAGCACCAGGCGGTGCGCGGGCCAGGCCTGGCGCAGCGCCTCGAGCGTGGCGGCGATCTCCGTCGGGTGATGGCCGTAGTCGTCGACGAAGCTGACCGTACCGCCTTCGATCTGTGCCTCGCCGATGAATTGCATGCGCCGGTCGATGCCCTGAAAGGCGGACAGGGCGCGGCAGATCGCCGCATCGGCGACGCCGAGCTCGCTCGCCACGGCGATCGCGGCCAGGGCGTTGCGCACGTTGTGCCTGCCGGGCAGATTGAGCATGACCGGCAGCGGCGCCGTGCGTCCCGGCCGCGTGACCAGGAAGCGGGTGCCGGCGCGCTCGGGCGCGAGCTCGATGGCGCGCACGTCCACGCCCTCGCGCAGGCCGTAGGTCAGTAGCGGGCGCGCCAGTCGCGCCAGCATGGCGCGCAGCCGCTCATCGTCTCCGCACAGCACGGCGAGGCCGTAGAACGGCAGATTGTGCAGGAACTCGAAGAAGCTGCGCTCGAGCCTGGCGAAATCCCCGCCGTGGTTCACCAGATGGTCGTTGTCGATATTGGTCACGACTGCGATCACGGGCTGGAGGTGCATGAACGAGGCATCGCTCTCATCCGCTTCGGCCACGAGATAGCGGCCGGCGCCGAGCCGCGCATTACTGCCCGCGCTCTTGAGGCGGCCGCCGATGACGAAGGTCGGGTCCTCGCCACCCTCGGCCAGTACGCTCGCGATCAGACTCGTGGTCGTGGTCTTGCCGTGCGTGCCCGCGACCGCGATCGACTCGCGAAAGCGCATGAGCTCGCCGAGCATCTCGGCACGCGGCACCACCGGCACGCGCCGCGCGAGCGCGGCCTGGACCTCGGGGTTGTCCGGCGCCACCGCGCTCGAGACCACCACCACGTCGGCGCGGTCGGCATTGCTGGCTGCGTGGCCGATACGGATGGTCGCGCCGAGCGCTGCCAGCCGCTCGGTGATGGGGTTGGACTTGAGGTCCGAGCCCTGCACGCGGTAGCCGAGATTGAGCAGCACCTCGGCGATGCCGCCCATGCCGCTGCCGCCGATGCCGACGAAGTGAATGGTGCCGATACGGCGCATGCGCCCGCTGCTGCCGGCGATGGCGGGGACACGCACTGCCGGAGAACTCGTGGCGCTCATGCCGCCGCTCCATTGCATTGCCGGGCGGCCAGCTCGGCGCAGGCGTCGGCCAGCTCCTGTGTTGCACGCGGGCGGGCGAGCGCGCGCGCGCGCTCGGCCATCGCGAACAGCCGCCCGCGACCGTCGCACAGCGCCGCGAGCTGCGCGGCCAGGACTTCGGCGCTGAGTTCGCGCTCGGTGATCATGATCGCGGCGCCCTCGCGCACCAGGAACGCGGCGTTGCGCGTCTGGTGATCGTCCGTCGCGGCCGGAAACGGCACCAGAATGGCGCCCACGCCGGCCGCGGTGAGCTCGGATATGGTCAGCGCGCCGGCGCGGCAGATCACCAGATCGGCCCAGCCGTAGGCTTCGGCCATGTCGTCGATGAAGGGCTGCAGCCGCGCGCTCACCCCGGCCTGCGCGTAGTTGCGCCGCGCCGTGTCGAGCCAGCGCGCGCCGGATTGATGTCGCACTTCCAGTGTCGGCGTCGGCGGCAATTGTGCAAGCGCAAACGGCACCACGGCGTTGAGCCGCGCCGCGCCCTGGCTGCCCCCGAGCACGAGCACGCGCAGGCCGGCGCCTCGCGCCGCGAAGCGCTGCGGCGGCGGGGGCAACCGGCTGATCTCGCTGCGCACCGGATTGCCGATCACCCGTGCGCCCACGTGCGGGGCGAAGCTGCCCGGGAAGGCGGTCAACACGCGGCGCGCGAGCCGCGCCAGGCAGCGATTGGTGAAGCCGGCGACGGCATTCTGTTCGTGAATCAGCAGCGGCCGGCGCAGCAGCCACGCGGCGAGGCCGCCCGGCCCGGCGACGAAGCCGCCGAGGCCGATCACGAGTACCGGCCGGCGGCGGCGGATCACGGCCAGCGCCTGCAGCAGCGCGCGTGCGAGCACCGGCGGCGCGGTCAGCCAAACCAGGGCGCCCTTGCCGCGCAGGCCCGCCACCGACAGCCATTCCATGGCAATGTTCTCGGGCGGTACCAGCCGCGCCTCGAGCCCGCGGCGCGTGCCGAGCCACACCACCTGCCAGCGGCGCGCCTGCAGCTCGTGCGCAAGTGCCAGCGCGGGGAACACGTGTCCGCCCGTGCCGCCCGCCATGATCAGCGCCAGCGGCATCTCGCAGGTGGTCGCGGCGGCCGCGCCGGTGGCGCGTGCTGGCGATGCGGCGCTCATGCGCGCGGCTCCCGCATCGCACGCCGCGCTCCGCGCACGGTCTCGTAATGCACGCGCATCACGATGCCGAGCCACGCCAGCGTCACGATCAGGCTGCTGCGGCCATAGCTCATGAGCGGCAGCGTGAGGCCCTTGGTGGGCAGCACCCCCATGTTGACGCCGATGTTGATGCAGGCCTGCACGCCCAGCCACAGGCCGAAGCCCGAGGCCAGGTACGAGGGGAACTTCAGGCCCGCATCGTAGGCGCGGCGCGCAATCACCAGGGCGCGCCAGGTCAGGGCCAGGAACAGCGAGAGCGTCAGCAGCACACCGAACAGACCCAGCTCCTCGGCCAGCACCGCGAACAGGAAATCGGTGTGGGCCTCGGGCAGGTAGAACAGCTTCTGCACGCTCGCGCCGAGCCCGACGCCAAACCACTCGCCGCGCCCGATGGCGATCAGCGACTGCGTGAGCTGAAAACCGCTGTTGAACGGATCGGCCCACGGGTCGAGGAACGTGGTCATGCGGCGCATGCGATAGCTCGAGAACACCACCAGCAACGCCATCGAGCCGCCGGCCGCGATCACCATGGCCAGCACGTAGCGCAATCGCGCCCCCGCCAGGAACAGCACGCCGAATCCGGTGATGAACAGCACGCTGGCGGCGCCGAAGTCCGGCTCGAGCAGCAGCAGCAGCGCGATGAAGCCGAGCAGCGCCAGCGGCCGCGCCAGGCCGGACATGCCGGTGCGCAGTGCCGCTTCGAAGCGCACCGCGTAGCTGGCGATGTAGATCAGCGTCAGCACGCGCGCGGCCTCGGAGACCTGGAAGTTCATGCTCGCAAGCCGCAACCAGCGGCGGCTGCCGTTCACCACATGGCCCAATCCCGGCAGCAGCACCGCGACCAGCATGGCCGCCGCCAGCAGCAGCAGCGGCAGCGCTACCCGCTCGAGACGGCGCGTCGGGATCGAGAAGGTGAGCGCCGCGAGCGCGCCGCCCACCAGCACCAGCACGAGCTGGCGCTCGAGGTAGGCGAACGGCTCGCCGTCGCGGCCGGCAATCGTGATCGATGCCGAGGTCACCATGATCAGGCCGAACAGCACGATGCTCAGCACCAGCATGAGCATGGGCGTATCCACGGCCGGCGCGCGGCCGTGAGCGTGTCCTTCCGCCTGCGCCAGGGTGGCGCCGCTCATGCCGCCAGCCCATTGACCGCGGCCGCGAACGCGCGGCCGCGGTGCGCGTAGTCACGAAACATGTCGAGGCTGGCGCAGGCCGGCGAGAGCAGCACGGTGTCGCCCGGGCGCGCCAGCGTCGCGGCCAGCGCCACGGCCGCCTCGAGCGTGGCGCAGTAGTGGCATTCGCAGGCGCCCGCGAGCGCAGCGCCCAGCGCGGGCGCGTCGCGCCCGATCAGCAGCGCCGCACGCACCCTGCCGGCGAGCGCGGCATGCAGCGGCCGGAAGTCCTGGCCCTTGCCCTCACCGCCCAGGATCACGAACAGCGGTCCGTCCAGGGCGGCCACTGCCGCGAGCGTCGCGCTGACGTTGGTGCCTTTGGAGTCATCGATGTAGTGCACGCCGTGCACGTCCGCGACCCACTGCGAGCGGTGCGCGAGGCCGGCAAACTCGCGCAGCTCGGCCAACATGGCCGCACGCGGCAACGACAGGGCCTCACCCAGCGCCAGCGCGGCCAGCGCATTGGCGATGTTGTGCGCACCGCTGACCCGCATGGCTTCCACCGCCAGCAGCGCTTCGCCGTGGCGCATCAGCCACGGGCGTCCCTCGCGCCGCGCCAGCCCGTAGTCCGCGCCCGAGCCCTCACGCAGCGAGAAGCTCAGGCGGCGCGAGCCGCCGGCCATGGCTGCCACGCGCTCATCGTCGAGATTCACCACCGCCACCTCGCAGTGCGCGTAGATGCGCGCCTTGGCGGCCGCGTAGGCCTGCATGTCGTGGTAGCGGTCCAGGTGATCGGGCGCCACGTTCAGCACCACCGCGGCTGCCGGCGCCAGTGAGTTCGCGGTCTCGAGCTGGAAGCTCGAGAGCTCGAGCACATACAGCTGCGCCGCATCGTCGAGCAGATCGAGCGCGGGCTCACCGAGATTGCCGCCGCAACGCTGCCGCACCCCGGCGCGCGCGGCCATTCGCGCCAGCAGCGTCGTCACGGTGCTCTTGCCGTTGGTGCCGGTGATGCCGGCGACCGGCGCGCGCGCGGCGCGCGCGAACAGCTCGATGTCGCCGACCACAGCAACTCCGCGGGCGCGCGCGGCCTCGAAGAATGGACCCACCGGCGCGACCCCGGGGGAGAGCACCAGCAGCGCCGCGCCCTCGAGCAGCGCGGCATCGAAGCCGCCGCGGCGCACGGTGATCTCGCGGCCCATGGCGCGCTCGAGCGCCAGCAGGCGCGGCCACTCGGGCGGTTCGGCCCGGCTGTCCGTGACCGCGACTGCGTAGCCGCGTGCGAGCAGGTAGCGCGCCGCGGAGAAGCCGCTCTTTCCCAGACCCACGACCACGGCACGGGCGGGAACGGCGTCGGGTTGAGTCTGCAGCGCGTTCATCGCAGTTTCAGCGTCGACAGGCCGGCCAGCACCAGCAGGAAACTGATGATCCAGAAGCGCACGATCACCTTCGGCTCGGCCCAGCCTTTGAGCTCGAAGTGGTGATGGATCGGCGCCATGCGGAAGATGCGGCGACCGGTCAGCTTGAACGAGGCCACCTGCAGGATCACCGAGGCGGTCTCGAGCACGAAGATGCCGCCCATGATCAGCGCGACGATCTCCTGGCGCACGATGATGGCCACCACGCCGAGGGCCGCGCCGAGCGCGAGCGCACCGATGTCGCCCATGAAGACTTGCGCCGGGTAGGAATTGAACCACAGAAAGCCCAGGCCCGAGCCGGCGAGCGCGCCGCAGAAGATCAGCAGCTCCCCGGCCTGCGGAATGGCAGGGATGGCCAGATAGTTGGCGAAGATCGCGTTGCCGCTGGCATAGGCGAAGATCCCGAGCGCCCCGGCCACCATGGCCGCGGGCATGATGGCCAGGCCGTCGAGGCCGTCGGTGAGGTTCACGGCATTGCTCATGCCCACGATCATGAAATAGCTCAGCGCGACGAAGCCGGATGCGCCGAGCGGAATGTTGACGCTCTTGACGAAGGGCACGAAGAAATCGGTCTCGGCCGGCACCTGTGCGGTCCGGTACAGCAGCACCGCCGCGCCCAGACCCAGCACCGACTGCCACAGGTATTTCCAGCGCGGGCGCAGCCCGCGCGAATGGCCCACCACCAGCTTGAGATAATCGTCGTACATGCCGATGACGCCGAAGCCCACGGTGACGGCCAGCGTGATCCAGACGAAGCGATTGCGCAGATCCGCCCACAGCAGCGTACTGACGGCGATCGCGACGATGATGAGCGCGCCGCCCATGGTGGGCGTGCCGGCCTTGGGCAGGTGCGAGCGCGGCCCGTCGTCGCGCACCACCTGGCCGATCTGGTAGCGCGACAGCCGCGAGATCATCGCCGGCCCGACCAGCAGCGCCATGCTCAGTGCCGACATCACCGCCAGAATCGCGCGCAGCGTCAGGTACGAGAACACGTGGAATCCCGAGTAGTGCGCGGCCAGCAGTTTGGCAATCCAGTACAGCATCCTTCAGCCCGCCTTGCGCGCGGCATCGCCCGCGAGCAGCGCCTCGACCACGCGCTCGAGGCGGTTGACGCGCGAGCCCTTGATCAGCACACGCACATCGGCGCCGAGAGTGGCATCGAGCGCGCGCACCAGCTCACTGGCGTCGAGGTAGCGCTCCGCGCCGGCCCCGAAGACCTCGGCCGCGAACGCCGCGAGTGTCCCGTAGGTGTAGAGCCGCTCCACGCCGAGCGCCCGTGCCAGTTCCCCGATCTCGCGATGGCTGATCTCCGCGGCCTGCCCGAGCTCGGCCATGTCGCCGAGCACCAGCCAGCGCCGGCCGGGCAGCGCGGCCAGCACCTCCAGAGCGGCGCGCACCGAACTCGGATTGGCGTTATAGGAATCGTCGATGAGCCAGGCGCCATGGCGCGTGCGCCGAAACTGCAGCCGCCCGCGCACCGCGCGCATCTGCCCCAGCCCTTCGGCGACCTGGGCAAGGCTCGCGCCCGCGCCGACCGCGGCCGCCGCGGCCGCCAGCGCGTTGACGACATTGTGGCGGCCGGCCAGTGCCAGCGTGACCGGCACCGTGCCGCCGGGCGCGCGCAGCCGGAAGCGCGTACAGAAACCCTGGGCGCCGGCCTCCAGGCGCAGCTCTTCAGCGCGAAAGTCGGCCTCGTGGCGCAGCCCGAAGGTGCAGACCCGAGCCACCGTGCTCGCGCGCCACAGCGAGGCAAAGGCGTCGTCGCCGTTGATGACCGCGATGGCGCTCGCGGGCAGCGCGCTGACCATCTCGCCCTCGGCGCGCGCGGCGCCCTCGAGCGAGCCGAAGCCCTCGAGGTGCTCGGCGCCCGCGTTCGTGATCAGCCCGATGCCCGGCCGCGCGATCTGCACGAGCTGCTCGACATCGCCGCGGCGGTTGGCGCCCATTTCGATCACGGCACTGCGGTGCGAGGCGTCCAGACGCAGCAGGGTCATGGGCACGCCGAGGTGGTTGTTGAGATTGCCGCGCGTGGCAAGGCACGGACCGAGCTGCGCCAGGATCGAGGCCAGCATCTCCTTTACCGTGGTCTTGCCGTTGCTGCCGGCCACACCGATCACCGGCCCGGTGAACTGCGCGCGCGCCGCGCGCGCCGCGGCCGCCAGGGCCTGCTCGACGTTGGAGACGATGATCTGCGACAGCGGCGCCTCCATGGGCCGCAGCACCACGGCACCGGCGGCGCCGGCCGCGACCGCGGCTGTGAGGAAGCTGTGGCCATCGGCGTGCTCGCCGTGGAGCGCGGCGAACAGGTTGCCGGGGGTGAGCTTGCGCGTGTCGATCGCGATCTCGTCGAATTCGCGGTCCGCGCCCGCGAGCCGGCCGTGGCAGGCGGCGGCAAACCGCGCCAGCGTGCGGATCATCGGCGACCCCAATCGAGCAGTGACTCGCGCACGACAGTGGTATCGCTGAAGGGGCGGCGTTCGCGGCCGATGAGCTGGAATTCCTCGTGGCCCTTGCCGGCCACGAGCACCACGTCCTCCGCCGCCGCGGCCGCGAGCGCCTCGCGGATCGCCTCGGCGCGATCGTGGATCAGGCGCGTGCGCCCCGCCCCGCCGCCGGCGAGCACGCCCTGCATGATGGCCGCGCTGATCTGCGCCGGCTCCTCGCCGCGCGGATTGTCGTCGGTCACGATCAGTGCATCCGCCCCCGCGCTGGCGATGCGCCCCATCTCGGCGCGCTTGCCCGGGTCGCGCTCGCCGCCGCAACCGAACACGCAGTGCAGCCGCCCGCGGCAATGGCTGCGCGCCGCGCGCAGTGCCCGGGAGAGCGCATCGGGCGTGTGGGCGTAGTCGATGAGCACCAGCGGGTGCCGCCCGCCGCCCTCGCTTTGCATGCGTCCCGGCGGCGCCGCGCACAGCGACAGCGCCTCGCAGGCGGCCACGAGGGGCACGTCCCAGGCCAGCAGCACCGCCAGCACGCTCAGGAGATTATCGACGTTGAATTCCCCGATCAGCGCGCTCGAGAGCCGCGCAGCGCCGCGGCTGCTGTGCACCTCGAGCTCCAGGCCGCGCGCACCGGTGCGCACCGCGGCCGCGCAGACGAACTCCGCCGCGCTCACGGCCCGCTGATCGGCGTGCTGCGAGGTGACGAACAGCCGCGCCGGGGCGGCATCGCGGCGGCTCTCCTGCGCGAGCTCGGCGCCGAAGGCATCATCGATGTTGATCACACGCGCCTTGAGCGTGGGCCACTTCAACAGCGTGGCCTTGGCGAGGCCGTAGGCCGCCATGTCCGCGTGGTAATCGAGGTGGTCCCGCGTGAGATTGGTGAACACGGCGGTATGAAACCGCAGGCCCGCGCAACGCTCCTGATCGAGCGCGTGCGAGGACACCTCCATGGCCACGGCCTCGAAGCCGCGGGTCCGCAGCGCCGCGAGCAGCCTTTGCAGCGTGACCGCATCGGGCGTCGTGGTAGCGAGCGTGGTCAGGCCATCGATGGCTCCGCCGCCGAGGGTACCGATGTAGGCCGCGCGCCGGCCGGTGCGCTCCAGGGCCTGCGCCAGCAACCATGCGCACGTGGTCTTGCCGTTGGTCCCGGTGATGCCCGCGACCGTCAGGCTGGCCGAGGGTGCATCGAAGAAGCGATCGGCGATGTAGCCGAGCTGCGACCGCAGATTCGGCACCGCGCGCACCACGATCGAGGCATCGACGCGGGGTGCCGAGACTCCGGGAGCCGGCTCCCACAGTATGGCGCGTGCACCCGCGGCCGCCGCGGCCGGTGCAAATTCGACCCCGTGGTGGGTGCCGCCGCGGCAGGCGAGAAAGGCGGCGCCGGGCGTCACCTCGCGGCTATCCTGCGTGAGATCCGAGACCTCGAGCGACTCGGGCACGTCGACCAGTCCACCGAGCACCGCCTTGAGCGGCCGCCAGCTTTGCGTGCCCGGCCCGTTCATCGCTGCGCCACCTTCTGGCCGGGGCTGAGCGCCTCACCCGGTGCGATCGCATCATCGGGCGGTACCGCCAGCAGACGCAGCGCCCCGCCGAGCACGGCCGAGAACACCGGCGCGGACACATCACCACCGTAGTACTTGCCGGCGGTGGGTTCATCGATCACCACCACGGCCGCCAGCCGCGGATGCGATGCCGGAACCACGCCGGCGAATATGGAGGTGTAGCGGTCCTTGGAATACGTGCCGTTGCTCGATTTCCAGGCCGTGCCGGTCTTGCCGGCCACGCGATAGCCCGGGATCTTGGCGCGCACGCCCGTGGCGCCTTCCTGCGTCGTGACCGCCTCGAGCAGCCCCAGCAGATCGCGGCATACGCCGGCATCGAGCACGCGCTCGCCGGCGGGCGGTGCATCCAGGCGCAGCAGCGACACCGGCCGGCGGATGCCGAGCGCCCCGATCGCGGCGTAGGCCTGCGCGAGCTGCAGCGGCGTCACCGAGATGCCATAGCCATGCGAGAGCGTCGCGATGCTGATCGCGCGCCAGTGCGAATAGTTGGTGAACACGCCGGCCGATTCGCCCGGAAAGCCGCTGCTGGTGACCTGGCCGAAGCCGAAGCGGTTCAGCGTCTCCCAGATCTGCTTGGGCTCGAGCTGCAGCGCCAGCTTGGCCATGCCGACGTTGGAGGACTTGGCAAGCACGGTGGCCAGCGGTATGGCGCCGAGGTCATGCTCATCCTCGAACGTGGTCGCGCCGACCTGGATGAAACCCGGGTTGGTGTCGATCACGCTGTTGGTGTTGAACTTGCCGGAAGCCAGGCCCGCCGCGACGACGAAGGGCTTGATGCTCGAGCCGGGCTCGAACAGGTCCGTGACCGCGCGATTGCGGTACACCTCCGCCTGATACTGTTCGCGATCATTCGGGTTGTAGGCGGGCTGATTGACCATGGCCAGCACTTCACCGGTGTCGATATCCAGCACCACCACCGAGCCGGCGTGGGCGCGATTATCGATGATGGCGCTCTTGAGTTCGCGATAGGCCAGGTACTGAATGCGCAGATCCAGGCTCAAGGCCAGATCCCGGCCCGGCCGCACCGGCCGGATGCTCTCGATGTCCTCCACCTGGCGCCCGCGGCTGTCCTGGATCACGCGCTTGGCGCCATCCTCGCCGGCGAGCCAGTTGTCGAAGGCGAGCTCGGCGCCCTCCTGGCCGACATCATCGATGCTCGTGAAGCCCAGCACGTGCCCGGTCACCTCGCTGGCCGGATAGTAACGGCGATACTCACGCGACAGATTCACGCCGGGCAGGTTCAGCGCGCGTACGCGGTTGGCATCGCTCGGATCCAGGCCGCGCGCCACGTAGAGAAATTCCCGGCCCATGTTGCTGCTGACACGGCGCAGCAGCGCCTGGCGGTCGCCCCCCAGCACGCTTGCCAGGCGCGGCAGCTCCTCGAGATTGCCCGCCAGCTCCTGCGGATCGACCCACACCGAGTCCACCGGCGTGCTGATGGCCAGGGGCTCGCCGTTGCGGTCGGTGATGTTGCCGCGGTGCGCGATGATCGCGGCGACGCGCGAGTAGCGCGCATCGCCCTGCTGCGCGAGGAAGCTGTGGTCCACGAGCTGCAGATCCACGGCGCGTCCGACCAGGCCCGCCGCGGCCGTCATCAGCACCCCGAAGAGCAGCAGCAACCGCAGCCGGAAGGAATACGGCCGGGACGGGCCATCGCCACGGCGCGGTCCGCGTCCGGCCGCGCCCCGCCCGGCGCGCGCGTGGCGGCCCGACCGTGAGCGCAGCAGTGCCCAGAGCATCATGGCTGCAGGATCTCGATGTCGCGCGCATCCGGGATGCTCATGTGCAGCCGCTCGCTCGCGACCCGCTCGACGAAGGCATAGGCGGACCAGGCGCTCTGCTCGAGCTGCAGCCGGCCCCACTCGGCGTCGAGCTCATCACGGCCGCTGTCGAGGCGCTCGAGCTGCACGAACAGCTCGCGCGCGCGGTATTTGCTGTAGATGGCCCCCGCGGCCGAGCCGAGCACCGCCCACCACAACACTGCCACGGCCAGCGCCGCCAGGCTGCGGGCCGTCATGGGCCATCGCGGCGCGTGCGCCGACCGGAAGCGCCCGCACCGCTGTCCGCGGCCTGCGCTTCGAGCTTCTCGGCCACCCGCAACAGCGCGCTGCGCGCACGCGGGTTGGCGGCTATTTCCTCGGCCGAGGCGCGCAGCTTGCGGCCCACGCGGCGCAGCCTCGGCCGGGCCGACGGCGGCAGCCGCGGCAGGCCTGCCAGCAGCGGATCGGGCTCGCTGTGGCGGCGGATGAAGTCCTTGACCAGGCGGTCCTCGAGCGAGTGGAAGCTCACGGCCACGAGCCGGCCGCGCGGTGCCAGCAGCTCCAGGCTCTGCTCCAGGGCGCGCTGAATCTGCCCGAGCTCATCGTTCACCCAGATGCGCAGGGCCTGGAACGTGCGTGTCGCGGGGTGCTTGCCGGGCTCGCGTGTGCGCACCGCCCGTGCCACCAGCCCCGCCAGCTCCACGGTGCGCGCGAGCGCTCGCTCGGTGCGCACACGCACGATCTCGCGCGCGATGGCACCGGCAAAGCGCTCCTCGCCGAGCGTTGCGATCACGTGGCGCATCTCATCGGCGCTCGCCCGCGCGAGCCATGCGGAAACTGGTTGGCCGCGCGTCGGGTCCATGCGCATATCGAGCGGACCGTCGTGGGCGAAGCTGAAGCCGCGCGCGGCATCATCGAGCTGCGGCGAGGAGACGCCGAAATCGAACAGGATGCCATCGCACGGCGCATGTATGCCCTGCGCGCGCAGCAGCGCGGCCAGATCGGCGAACTGCCCGTGCACGAGCTGCAGCCGCGGCTCGCGCGCAAAGCGCAGCCGCCCGGCCTCGATGGCGGCCGGGTCGCGATCGATCGCGACCAGCCGCCCCTGCGCGTCGAGCGCGGCGAGGATGCGCGCGCTGTGGCCGCCGCGACCGAACGTGGCATCGACGTAGAGGCCGGCCGGGCGCAACGCCAGAGCCGCAAGCACCTCATCGACAAGCACCGGCGTGTGCTCATCCAACTCCCTTGAGTCCCTGCAAGCGCCCCTGCCGCCGCACTAGAGCGACAGCGAATCGAGTTGCGCGGGTAGATCGGTCGTCGCGGCCTCGTGCTTGAGCCACGCCTCGCGCCGTTCCACCCAGCGGGTCTCGTCCCATAGTTCGCAGCGACTGCCTTGCCCGATCAGCATCGCGCGCCGGTCCAGACCGGCGAATTCGCGCAGCTCCTGCGGCAACAACATGCGCCCGTGTCCGTCCAGAGAAAGGTCGGTCGCGTGGCCGACCATGAGCCGCTGCAGCCGTCGCGACTGGGCGTGCAGGCTCGGCAGCTCCATGAGGCGCCGCTCGACCTGTTCCCAGTCATTGAGCGGGTACAGCAGCAGACAGTCGCCATCCCGATCGACCGTGACCACAAGTTGGCCCCCCGATCGCTCGAGCAAACGTTCCCGATAGCGCGTGGGGACAACCATGCGACCCTTGTCGTCCAGCGTGACTTTTGCTGCGCCGCGGAACATTTGTTATATGGGCAATATTCGCCCATCTCTCCCCACTTTCGCCCACTTGGCGCCACTATAGAAATGCTGATGCCAGCATGTCAACGTTTGAATGGGAAATTTATGAAGCGCAGTAGGTACTTACGCGCAGCATGACGGCTCCGTCGAGGATGGTCCGACGGAGCTCAAAAGCGGGACAGTATTTGGATCAGGGACTTGAGCCGGAAAGCTCGACGATAGGCCATGAGTGGCCCGCCTGCAACAACCGCGTGAGGTCCCGCTTGGCAGCCCGGCGGCGGGGCGGGAAAGGCGGAGAGTCAGCCTGTAAGCCGGGTTCTGTCGTGAACAGCCATTCCTCTGGGACCTGCGTCACCGCAGACCTCAAGCGGCCTACCCGGAAGCACGCGCGGGCGCGCGCTGCAGTCTCTTGCGGGACTGCGACTTCCCTATTTGGCCTTGCTCCAGGTGGGGTTTGCCGTGCCGTCGCATGTTGCCAGCGACGCGGTGCGCTCTTACCGCACCATTTCACCCTTGCCAGCGCCGTTGCCGGCGCTTCGGCGGTTTGCTTTCTGTTGCACTTTCCGTGAGCTCGCGCCCCCCAGGCGTTACCTGGCACCCTGCCCGCCGAGCCCGGACTTTCCTCCACACCGCCGCGAAGCGGTGCAGCGGCTGTCCAGCCGACTCTCCGCAAGGGCACCATACTGGCTTCATGGCGCGTCCTCAACCGCCGCGAGAGTGCGCAGGCGCTGCGCGAGCGCATACGCTTCGCTGCGCTTGACACCGGCGATCTGGGCCGCGACCGCCGCGGCACGCGCCGGCGGCATCTCGGCCAGCAGCAGCTTCAGGGCCCGCGCCAGCAGCGCACGATCCGCTCCGTCCGCGCCCGCCACCTCGGCGCCCTCGATCAGCAGCGTGATCTCACCGCGGCTCATGTCGGGTTGTTCGGTGGCCGTGGCCGCGAGCTGCGCGAGCGTGCCGCGGTAGACGGCCTCGTGCAGCTTGGTGAGCTCGCGCGCCACCACGGCGCGGCGCGGCGCACCGAACAGCGCCACGAGGTCGGACAGCGTGGCCGCGATCCGGTGCGGCGCCTCGAACAGCACCAGCGTGCGCGTCTCGGCCGCGAGCCGCGCAAGCACCGCGCGACGCTCACCGGCGCGTGCGGGCAGGAAGCCCTCGAACACGAATCTGTCGGTGGGCAAGCCCGCGATGCTCAGCGCGGCCGTGAGCGCCGAGGCGCCCGGAATGGCGCGAATCTCGATGCCGGCGGCGGCTGCGGCACGCACCAGGCCATAGCCCGGATCGGACAGCAGCGGCGTTCCGGCATCGCTGACCAGGGCGATCACCTTGCCGGCCTCGAGCTCACGCACCAGGCCGTCGATGCGCCCCGATTCGTTGTGCTCGTGCAGCGAGACCAGTTTCCCCGAGACACCGATCGCGCGCAGCAACGCGCCGGTGCGTCGCGTATCCTCGGCGGCGATCAGGTCCGCTGCCTCCAGCGCCGCCCGGGCCCGCGGCGCGAGGTCGCCGAGATTGCCGATCGGGGTGGCCACGACCTCGAGCCTGCCGCCGGATGGGAGTCGCTGCGACGGAACCACTATAATTGCTCTCTCCGTTAATCCACTGCGGGCCTGCCGGGGCTTCGAAGGGCATCACACGCCGGGCCGCTGCAGACCACCAAGCTTGCAGGGCATGAAGTCGATGACGCAACTGAATCTGGCGGGATGGAGCCGCGCGCTGGCCGGCGTGCTCGCTCTGGCGCTGGCCGCTTGCGCGGCCTATCCGCCGGTGCGTCCGCCGCCGCCGGCCGGCGTGCAGCCGGCGCCGGGGCCGGCCGCCCGCGGTGACCACGCCCGCTCGGCCGAGCAGTACGAGACGCTGGCGGCCACGCGGCCGCCCCCGGCGCGCTTCGAACTGCTGCTGAGCGCGGCGCGTGAATGGCTCGCGGCCGAGCGGCCTGCTGAGGCCGGGCGCGTGCTGGCCAGTCTCCAGGGCGCTGCGCTCACGGGCGCGGAGGGCACCGAGCGCGCGCTGCTGAGCGCCGAGACCGCACTCGCGGCCCAGCACCCGCAGGAGGCCTGGCAGCGCATCGCAGCCTTGCCCGAGCCAACCGGCGCGAGCGGCGCCGAGCGTTTCTATTCGCTCAAGATGCGCATCGCCATGGCCGCTGCACGCCCCGTGGATTCGGTGCTCGCCGAGATGGCCGCCGAGCGAGTGCTCGCCGGCGCGGAGCGCACGGCGCTGCGCACGCAATTGCTCGCGCTGCTGCGCGATGCGCACGAGCGCGGCGTGCCGCTCGATCCCGAGGCCAGCAAGGACCCCACCGTGCGCGGCTGGCTCGAGCTCGGTGCCATTGCGACGCAGGCCCGCGGCGCCTCACTGACCGCCGAGGCCGACGCCGCACGCTGGCGCGCGAAATATCCGAACCACCCGGCCCTCGAAGTGCTCTCACAGGCGCTTCCCGCACCCATGGTGCCGAACGTGGTCGGCGCCCGCGTCGCACTGCTGCTGCCGCTGAGCGGTCCGGCGGCCGCGCAGGCCGCGGTCGTGCGCGATGGCTTCCTGAGCGCCTACTATCTGTTGCCCGCCGCCGCGCGCCCGGAGCTGCGCGTGTTCGACACCGACGTACTGCCGGGCCCCCAGGCCCTGGCCCAGGCGCACGTCGCCGGCAGCACCTTCATCGTCGGCCCGCTCACGCGCGAGGATGTGGCGGCGGTTGCCAACAGCGGCGCACAGTCCGTGCCGGTGCTGGCGCTGAACTTCCTGCCAGTCGGCCGCCCCGCGCCGCCCGGCCTGTATCAATTCGCACTCTCACCCGAGGAGGAGGCGCGACAGGTAGCGCGCCGGCTGCTTGCCGATGGGCATCACCGCGGCATCGCACTCATACCGCGCGGGGACTGGGGTAATCGCGTCAACGATGCCTTCACGCGTGAGCTGCTCGCGGGGGGAGGCAGCCTGATCGGCGCGGCGAGCTACGATCCAGCCGGGCACGACTACGGCGCGGAGCTGCGCAGCATCCTGCGTATCGATGACAGCATCGCGCGCCAGCAACGCCTGCAGTCCGTGCTCGGCGGCAAGCTCAATTTCGAGCCGCGCCGGCGCGCGGACATCGAGTTCGTGTTCATCGCCGCGCCGACCGCCGTCACCGCACGCCTGATCGAGCCGCAGCTCAAGTTCTTCTACGCCGGCGACATCCCGAGCTACGCGCTCGCCAATGCGTACGAGCCGGACTCGACCGCATCGAATCAGGATATCGACGGCCTCATGTATCCGGACATGCCGTGGATGGTCAGCGGCGACGGCAACATCGATCAGGTGCGCGATAGCATCGCCCGGGCCTGGGACGACCGCGCCGCCTGGCGCAGCCGCCTGTTCGCTTTCGGCTACGACGCCTGCCAGCTCATGCTCGCCATGTCCGCGCGCGGGCGCGACCCGGCCGATGCGCAGGTCGCGGGACTCACCGGCGCGCTGCATTTCGACGCCGACCGGCGCGTGCTGCGCGAGCTGATCTGGGTGCAGATTCGCAACGGCGAGCCGCGGCGGCTGGCGCCTGCCGCACCGCAGTGATCCGCGGCGTTTCGGCGCCCACGCCGCCGTTTTGCGGCTCGCAAGCGGCTGCGCTGCGCACCGATACTGTCCGGGCGCATCCGCGCGCCGGCCCCGGAGGGTACCGCCGTCGATCGCCAGCACATCGGATACGAGGCCGAAACGCGCGCCGCCGCGCTGCTCGAGCAAGCCGGCTTCACGATTCTCGAGCGCAACTTCCGCTGCCGGCTGGGCGAGCTCGACATCATCGCCCGGCGCGGCGCGTTGCTCGTGATCGCCGAGGTGCGGCTGCGCTCGCGCGCGGATTATGGCGGCGCCGCACAGAGCATCACGGGCGTCAAGCGCGCCCGCATCGTGCGTACCGCGCGTTACCTGCTGTGCGTGCGGCCCGCGCTCGCGAGCCTCGCCGTGCGCTTCGATGCCCTGCTGCTGAGCGCGCCGGATGGCGCCATCGAGTGGATCCCGTGCGCCTTCGAGGCCCGCTAGGCGCACACCGTGGTTCGAGCGCGCGAGGCTTTCGCGGCGGCCGCGCCCTGGGCGCCGTACGCGCGTCGGCGGGCTACTTGACCACCGTGAGCTTCGCCCGCCGTCCATCCGTGGCCGGTTGCGGCCGCTCGGGCGGCGAGGGACCCGCCGGCGGTTCGGGGCCGGTTTCGACCTCCGAGAAGATCATGCCTTCGCCGGTTTCGCGCGCATAGACGCCGAGCACGGCCGACATGGGCACGCGCACGTGGTGGGCGACGCCGGCAAATCGGGCATCGAACTCGATGCCGTCGTTCTTGAGCTGCAACCGCTGCGTCGCCGTCATCGACAGGTTCAACACGATCTTGCCGTCCTTGACGTAGGCGGACGGCACCTCGACCCCGGCGCGCAGCGCATCGACGATGACGTGCGGGGTGTGGCCGCTGTCGCTGATCCACTCGTGCATGGCCCGCAGCAGATACGGCCGCCGCGAGACCCCGCTCTCGCTGTCGCCGCCGGAGGCCATCAACCCGCCCTCATCTCGATCTCCACGTCCGACAGGCTGGTGCGAAACGAGGGCCGCGCGAACAGCATGCTGGCATAGCGCGCCAGTGCCTGCGCCTGCGGCGGCAGATCGATCTCGTAGCGGCGCATGCGCCAGAGAATGGGCCCGATGCTGGCATCCACCAGCGAGAACTCGTCGCTGAGGAAGAACGGCTTGACCTTGAACAGATCCGCGCTTTGCAGCACCGCATCGCGCAGGATCTTGCGGTTGCGCGCCACGTGCTTCTTGTCGTGATCCTCATCGATCTGCTGCGCCAGGCCGTACCAGTCGCGCTCGATGCGATACAGCGCCAGGCGAAACTGCGCGCGCAGGATCGGATCGACCGGCATCAACGGCGGATGCGGAAAGCGCTCGTCGAGGTACTCGATGATCACGCGCGAGTCATACAGCACCAGCTCGCGATCCACGAGCGTCGGCAGGCTGTGATAGGGGTTGAGGTCGAGCAGATCCTCGGGATAGCGCCCGGGCACGACGTCGATGACATCGATTTCGACGCCCTTCTCCGCCAGCACGATCCGCGTGCGATGGCTGTGCGGCTCGTCTGGAGCCGAGAACAGCGTCATGATTGCGCGGCGACTGGACACGAATCAGCTCTCCTCGAGGCTGGAGCGACGGGGCGCCCCGATTCAGACCGCGCGTGGCGCGTCGGCGACGCTCAATGCACCTCTTTCCAATATTCGCTTTTCAACAACCACGCGAGCGCCGACAGCGCGATCAGGAACAGCACCACCCAGATGCCCATGAAACGCCGTTCGGCCTGTTCCGGCTCGCCGACGTAGTCCAGGAAATTGACCGTATCGCGCACGAAATCGTCGAACTGCGCGCTCGTCATGCTACCTGGAACGACGGTCACGAAATGGTCGAATTCCTTCTCGTTGCCGACCTGACGGAACACCGCCTCGTTGACCCCGCTCAGCGCCGACAGCACGTCGGGCATCGCGGCGCTGGGATAGGCCAGGTTGTTGCTGCCGGTGGGGCTGGAGGGATCGACATAGAAGGTCTTGAGATAACGATAGACGTAGTCGGTGCCCTTGGAGCGGGTGATCAGCGACAGATCCGGCGGCACCTTGCCGAACCAGTTCACGGCATCGCTGCTCGGCAGCGGAGTCGAGATGTAATCCAGGTTGCTGCTGCCGGGGGCGACGAGGTCCGCCTCGAGCACCTTGGCCGGAATCTTCAGGTCGTCGGCCATGCGCTGGTAGCGCTCGTACTTGAGCGAATGGCAGCCGTTGCAGTAGTTCATGAAATTGCGCGCGCCGCGCTGCAGCGACGCCAGGTCGGTCACCGAGTTGCCGGCGTGCCAGTCCTTCCAGTCCCCCTGCGTGGCGTGTTCCACGGCCTCCGCCGCCTGCATGGCCGCCGCCACCGGCGCACCGCCGGTGTTGACCGGCCCGGCATTGGGGGCGGACAGCGCCACGGTCGCGCGCAGCACGCCGCCGATCGCCAGCATGAGCGCCAGCGAGCCCGCCGGTGCGCCGCTACGCATGGAAGGTGACCCGCTCGGGCACGGGCTTGACTCGATCGATGCGCGTGTAGAAGGGCATCAGCACGAAGAAGGCGAAATACGGCACGCAGCATACGCGCGAGAGCGTGATGTAGATGCCCTGCGCGGGCTGCATGCCGAGGTACATCAGCCCGAGGAACGACACCGTGAACAGCGCGAAGAAGGTGCGAAAGATCCAGCCGCGGTAGCGTATCGACTTTACCGGCGAGCGATCCAGCCACGGCAGGAAGAAGTACCCCGCGATGGCGATCAGCATCAGCAGCGCGCCCACGCCCTTGTCGGGCACCGAGCGCAGGATGGCGTAGTACGGCGTGAAGTACCACGAGGGCGAGATCGGATCGGGCGTCGAGAGCGGATTGGCCGGCTCGAAATTCGCCTTCTCGAGAAACAGATCGCCGAACGTCGGCACGAAGAACACCACGATCGCGAACAGCGTCAGGAACACCCCGACCCCGAACAGGTCCTTGACGGTGTAATAGGGATGGAACGGGATGCCGTCGAGCGGAATGCCCAGCGCGTTCTTCTTGTCCTTGATCTCGATGCCGTCCGGATTGTTGGAGCCCACCTGGCGCAGGGCCACGAGGTGCAGCGCCACCAGCAGCAGCAGCAGCAGCGGCACCGCCACCACGTGCAGTGAGAAGAAGCGGTTCAGCGTGGCATCGGCGATGCCGTAGTCGCCGCGGATCCACTCCACCAGGCCGGGACCGATGAGCGGGATGGTGCCGAACAGGTTGATGATCACGGTCGCGGCCCAGAACGACATGTTGCCCCAGGGCAGCACATAGCCCAGGAACGCCTCGGCCATCAGCGCCAGGTAGATGATCATGCCGAACAGCCACAGCAGCTCGCGCGGTGACTTGTACGAGCCGTACATCATGCCGCGATACATGTGCAGGTAGATCACGAGAAAGAACGCCGAAGCGCCGGTCGAGTGCAGATAGCGCAGCAGCCAGCCGAAGTCGACCTCGCGCATGATGAATTCGACCGAATCGAACGAGGTGGTGTCGCCGACCTTGTAGAACATGGTCAGGAAGATGCCGGTCACGAGCTGCATCACCAGCAGCAGCAGCGCCAGGGAGCCGAAGAAATACCAGATGTTGAAATTCTTGGGGGCGTAGTACTCGAGCAGCTGGCTGCGCACGAACGAATCGACCGGCAGGCGCCGGTTGATCCAGGCCCAGGCGCCGGCCTTCGGGGCGGCTTCGTTCGCCATCAGGCGGCTCCCTTGGTCGCGCTGTCGAGCCCGACCACGAGCGTGTGCTGATCCTTGAAGTCGTAGGGCGGCACGGTCAGATTGGTCGGCGCCGGCGAGCCGTCGAACACCCGGCCGGCCAGGTCGAAGCGCGAGCCATGGCATGGACAGCGAAAGCCGCCCGGCCAGCTCGGCCCGAGCACCGGATCGCCCGGATCGAAGAACTGCTTGGGCAGGCAGCCCAGGTGGGTGCAGATGCCGATCAGCACCAGCACGTCAGAGCGGCGCGATCGCATCTCGTTGCGCGCATATTTCGGTTGCAGCGAATTCTCGGATTTCGGATCCTTGAGGTTGCCGTCATGCGCCGGCAGCGCCGCGACCAGCGACGGTGCGCGGCCGACGACGTAGATGGGCTGCTTGCGCCAGATGGCCATGATCATCTGGCCGGTCTCGAGCTTGCTGAGGTCGATGACCACCGGAGCACCGAGCGCGCGGGCCCGCTCCGACGGCTCCCAGGATGCGACGAAGGGGACCGCCGCCAGGACTGCGCCCACCGCGCCGACCGCGCTGGTGGCCACGGTGAGGAACTTTCTGCGGCTCTCGTCGATCTCCTGGCCACCCGCAATCGCGCCGGCATCACTCATGTATCGCTCACCCTCATATCCCGCACGCGGTAAATCTCGGCCCTCGCGCTACGAACGCTACGTCTGGGCCCGGGAAGTGTCGCATTATACACAACCCTCCAGCCGCACTCTGGGCCTTGACCGGACACGCCCGCCATGAATTTGCAACGCCTGGGACGCGCAGCGGTCTTTCTCGCCGGCAGCATCATCGGCGGCCTGGCACTGGCGTTCATCATCGTGTTCGTGCATCCGCAGCTTCTGCAGCGCACGGTAGCGCCGGGAGCACCGCCAGCCCCGCTGGCGACCGGGCCCGACCCCTCGCGCGCGGGCAGCGAGACGAGTCCGGCCGCGACATCGGTGGCCGCGCAAGGCGCCGCGCTGACCGCGCTGACCGCGCCGTCCGCGCCGCCCGCGGGCGGTGCGGGCGGGGGCACATCCACCTCATCGGCCTCCCCCGGCATGGCGGCCGAGTCGTACGCGGCGGCCGTGCGGCGCGCCGCACCGGCCGTGGTCAACATCTCCACCGCGCGGCTGGTCACCGAGCAGATCGGCCCCTCGGCTCTGGCGCAGCTGTTCGGCGATCTGCGGCCCCTGTACCGACGGCGCGTGGAGCGCGCGCTGGGCTCGGGGGTCATCGTCGATGCCGCCGGCCACATCATCACCAACAATCACGTGATCGCCGAAGCCGACTCCATCATGGTCACGCTCGCCGACGGGCGCGTGACGCGCGCGGTGGTGGTGGGTCGCGACCCGGACACCGATCTGGCCGTGCTGTCGATCAAGCTCAAGCAGCTCCCGGTCATGCCGCTTGGCCGCTCCGATCGCCTGCAGGTCGGCGACGGGGTGCTGGCGATCGGCGATCCGCTCGGTCTATCGCAGACGGTCACGCACGGCATCGTCAGCGCCACCGGCCGCAGTCAGCTCGGCGTCGCCACCTTCGAGGACTTCATTCAGACCGATGCGGCAATCAATGCCGGCAACTCCGGCGGCGCACTGATCAACACGCTCGGCGACCTGATCGGCATCAACACTGCCGTGCTGGGCAAGAACAACGGCGGCGACATCAGCGTCGAGGGCATCAGCTTCGCGATTCCGGTGAATCTCGCGCGCGGAGTCATGGAGGAGATCATCGATCACGGCCGCGTGATTCGCGGCTGGACGGGCATCGTGCCGGAGGACGTGGGTGATGAGCAGGCCCAGCAGCTCGGGCTCGCCCGCGGCGGCGTGGTGATCACTAACATGTACCGCAGCAGTCCGGCGGTCGAGGCTGGCCTGCGGCTGGGCGATATCATCACCAAGGTGGACGGCAGGAGCGTGCACAGCGCGCAGGAGACCCTGGCGCAGATCGCGGCGAAGAAGCCTGGCAGCCGCGTGCAGCTGCACCTGCTGCGCGAGCACTCCGAGGTCGACGCCACGGTGGCGGTCACCGAGCGGCCGCGCGCCAGCTAGCCTGGCGAGCGCCACGCGGGCGCGGGCGCTAGTTCGGCACCCGCCGGATGCGCGCGCCGAGTTGCGCGAGTTTCTCCTCGATCGCCTCGTAGCCGCGATCGATATGGTAGATGCGCTCGATCTCGGTGCGTCCTTCGGCCACCAGCCCGGCCAGCACCAGGCTCGCCGAGGCACGCAGGTCGGTCGCCATGACCGGCGCGGCCGTGAGCCGGCCGACGCCGTGGATGATGGCTGTATTGCCCTCGAGGCGGATCTCCGCCCCCATGCGCCGCATCTCGAGCATGTGCATGAAGCGATTCTCGAAGATCGTCTCCACGACGGTGCCCACGCCGTCGGCCACGGTGTCGAGCGCCGCGAACTGCGCCTGCATGTCGGTCGGGAAGGCCGGGTAGGGCGCCGTGCGAACGTCCACGGCGCGTGCGCGGCGCTTGCGCATGTCCACCTCGACCCAGTTGTCGCCGCAGTTCACCGTGGCGCCCGCCTCGCGCAGCTTGACGATCACGGCATCGAGATGCTCGGGGCGCGTGTGCTTGATGCGCACGTGGCCACCGGTGATGGCGCCGGCGACCAGGTAGGTGCCGCCTTCGATCCGGTCGGGCAGCACCTCGTAGTGCACGCCGTTCAGGCGCGGCACGCCGTCGATCACGATCCGGTCGGTGCCGGCGCCCTGGATCTTCGCGCCCATCGCGATCATGAAATTCGCGAGGTCGACCACCTCGGGCTCGCGGGCCGCATTCTCGAGTACGGTCTGCCCCTCGGCCAGGCTCGCCGCCATCATGAGATTCTCGGTTCCCGTCACGGTGACCGCCTCGAGCACCAGGCGCGCGCCCCGCAGGCGCTTGGCGCGGGCGCGGATGTAGCCGCCCTCGATGTGGATGTCGGCGCCCATGGCCTGCAGGCCGGCAACGTGGATGTTGACCGGTCGCGCACCGATCGCGCAGCCGCCCGGCAGCGAGACGTCGGCGCTGCCGAAGCGCGCCAGCAGCGGGCCGAGCACCAGGATCGAGGCCCGCATGGTCTTGACCAGCTCGTAGGGCGCGAAGTATTCGCGGATCGTGCCGGCGTCCACCTCGATGCGCATGCGCTCATCGATGGTCACCGTGACACCCATGCGGCTGAGCAGCTCGATGGTCGTGGTCACGTCCTGCAGGTGCGGTACGTTGCCGATCGTGACCGGACCATCGGCCAGCAGCGCGCCGGCCAGAATGGGCAGCGTGGCATTCTTCGCGCCCGAGATGCGCACCTCGCCCTCGAGGGCGACGCCGCCGGTGATCTGCAGTTTATCCACGCGGTGCGGATCCGCTCGCGCGCGCCGCCCATTCCTGCGGCGTGAACGCCTCGATCGAGAGGGCGTGGATCTCGCGCCCCACGCGCTCGCCGAGCGCCCGGTAGACGAGCTGGTGGCGCGCGAGCGGCCGCAGCCCCTCGAATGCCGGCCCGACCAGCCGCGCCGCGAAATGCGTATCGTCGTCCGAGCGCACCTCGACCTGCACCTGCGGCAACGCCGCCCGAATCAGTTCCGCGATCTGTTGTGGGGTCATGATGGTTCGTGATCTTAAGGCAAATACGGTCCGAGGAAGGCGCCATCTGGGCTGCGTTAAGGCGCTATCATGCGCGGCGCGAGAGCCATCATGAAGCCGATCGAACACAGCGACACCAGCGACCAGGCCCTGTTGCAGACCGCCCGCCGCACCTTCGAGATCGAGGCTGCGGCACTGGAGGCTCTGCGCGGCCGGCTCGATGGCCGGTTCGTGCACGCCTGTCATCTGTGCCTGGCCTGCGCCGGCCGCATCGTCGTGAGCGGCATGGGTAAATCCGGTCATGTTGCACACAAGATCGCCTCTACGCTCGCCAGCACCGGCAGTCCGGCTTTTTTTTTGCACCCGGCCGAGGCCGGCCACGGCGACATCGGCATGCTCACGCGCACCGATCTGCTGCTCGCGCTGTCGAACTCCGGCGAGACCGAGGAGCTGCTGGCGCTGCTGCCGCACGTCAAGCGCCTGGCGGTGCCCCTGATCGCGATGAGCGGCAATCCGCGCTCGACCCTCGCCCTCGCGGCGGACGTGCACCTCGACGTCGCGGTTCCGCAGGAAGCCTGTCCCCACAACCTGGCGCCGACCGCCAGCACCACCGCGCTGCTGGTCATGGGTGATGCGCTCGCGGTGGCGCTGCTCGAGGCGCGCGGTTTCTCGGCCGAGGACTTCGCCCGCTCGCATCCGGGCGGCAGCCTCGGCCGCCGGCTGCTGTTGCGCGTCGAGGACATCATGCGCCGTGGCGAGAGCCTGCCGCGCGTGGCCCCTGACGCTACGCTCTCGGACGCACTGCTCGAGATGACGCGCACCGGCCTGGGGCTCACGGCCATCGTCGATGCGCAGCAGCACGTGCTCGGCGTGTTCTCCGACGGCGACCTGCGCCGCAGCCTGGACCGGCGCATCGATGTGCACCGGACCACGATGCGGGAGATCATGACCCCGGGCGGCCGCCGCATCGGGCCGCAGGAGCTGGCGGCCGCCGCCGCCGCGCTCATGGAAGCGCACCGGATCACCGCGCTGCTCGTGACCGATGACGAGCAGCACCTGATCGGTGCCCTCAACGTCCACGATCTGATGCGTGCGGGTGTGGTTTGACCGATGCGCGCTCAGCACGGCGAACGGCCGCCTCGCTGGCCACCATGCGCCTGCTGGTACTCGATGTCGACGGCGTCATGACCGACGGCCGGCTCGTGTTCGGCGCCACCGGGGAGACCACCAAGGCCTTTCATGCCCGCGATGGCCACGGCATCAAGGCGGTGCTCGCCGCGGGCATCGGCGTGGCGGTGATCTCCGGACGCCGCTCCGCGGCCGTGCGCCGCCGCTGCAAGGAGCTCGGCATCCGCCATCTGCTGCAGGGAGTCGAGGACAAGGGCATCGCCCTGGCCAGGCTGCTCAAGACCCTGCATCTGCGGCCGGCCCAATGCATCTGCGTCGGCGACGATGAGCCCGACGTACCCATGCTGGAGCTGGCGGGGCTGGGCGTGGCCGTGGCCGATGCGCATCCGGCCGCGATGGCTGCCGCGCATCGCCGCACGCAGCTTGCGGGCGGCGCCGGTGCGGTACGCGAGGTCTGCGACTGGCTGCTCAATGCCCGTGCGGCGGGACAGCCATGATCCTGCGGCTGCTGTTCGCGCTGGTGTCGCTGGCCATCGTCGGCGCGCTGCTGTATCTGCAGAACGGCGGCAGCGGCGGCACCGATACCGCTACGACGGAGCTGGGCGTATCCGAGCCCGGTTTCGTCGCCGTTCAGGCGAGCCTGGTCGAGACCGGCGAGGATGGCCGTGCGCTCTATCGCCTGCATGCGGCGCGCATCGAGCAGCCGCAGCCGCAGGGACCCATATTCCTGAGCGCTCCGCGGCTCGACTACCAGCCGCCGGGCGGCAACCCGTGGACGCTGACCGCGCAGGACGGCCGGATGCCCGAGGACGCACGCAGCGCCGACCTCAGCGGCGCCGTGCACGCCGAGGGCCTTCCCACCGGCGCCGGTGCCATCATGCGCATCGACACCGAGCAGATGCACCTGGATATGACGGCGCAGCTCGCGACCTCACCGGTCACCGTGCACGTCGACTGGGACGGGAATCGCCTCATCGGCCACGGCATGCGGGCTGATCTGCGCAACGACAGGCTGCAGCTCGCATCCAAGGTGCACGGTGTTCTGCTGCATTGAAGAGCCGGCGCGATCGACGCCTGGCGCGCCGCCGATCGCGCGGCTGGCCGCACTGTGGGCCACGGTGGCGCTGGGGCACGCCTGCCTCGCCGGCACCGAAACCCCAATCGGCACCGCGGCGGCCCCGGCGACGGCAGCGCAGCCGTGCAACGAGCCGCTCTGCTATACCGCCTCGCGGCTCGAGGCGGACCGCAACCACATCGTCCTCTACGACATCGACATCGTCGATACCACGCGCGGCGTCAGCCACATCCTGGCCGATCGCGCCGAGGCCACGGGACTGGATCTGGCCAGCAGCCAATGGGTGCTCACCGGCCGCGTGCAGGTGTTCATGTCCGAGGGCGACCTGCACGCCGACAAGGCCACGATACAGTTTGCCAACAAGCGCATCGAATCGATGGTTGCCGAGGGTGCGCCGGCGCAATTCGTCGGCAAGCTCGCCAACGGCCAGATCGCGCATGGACATGCCAGCGCGATCACTTTCGACATGCAGCACGATGAGTTGCAATTGAACGGCGACGGCTGGCTCTCGGACGGCTGCAACGAGATCAACAGCAGCCACATCACCTACGACATCGCCTCACAGCGCGTGAGCGCCCAGAGCGCGCCGGACGAGGCCGGCCGGGTACGCGGCACGATCCGGGCCGGCAGCTCGACTCAATGCGGCACGGCGACCCGGGCGCCATGACGGTACTGGCCGCGCGTTCGCTGCAGAAGAGCTACCGCTCGCGCACCGTGGTGCGCGATCTGTCGCTCGAGATCCGCACCGGCGAGGTCGTGGGGCTGCTGGGACCGAACGGTGCGGGCAAGACCACCGCCTTCTACATGATGGTCGGCCTGGTGCCGGCCGATGGGGGCTCGATACTGCTCGATGAGCGCGACCTCACGGCGCTCAGCATCGATCAGCGCGCGCGCCTCGGCATAGGCTACCTGCCGCAGGAGGCCTCGGTGTTCCGCAAGCTCTCGGTGGCCGATAACGTCATGGCCATTCTCGAGCTGCGCGCCGAACTCGACCGCGCCGATCGCGAGCGGCGCCTGGAGGAGCTGCTCTCGGAGCTGCGGATCGGCCACGTGCGCAACACGCGCGGCATGTCGCTCTCGGGCGGCGAGCGCCGCCGCGTCGAGATCGCACGCGCACTGGCCGCCGAGCCGCGCTTCATCCTGCTGGACGAGCCGTTCGCGGGCGTGGACCCGCTGTCCGTGCTCGACATCCAGCGCATCATCCGCGAGCTGGCAGCCCGCGGCATCGGCGTGCTGATCACCGACCATAACGTGCGCGAAACGCTGGGCGTGTGCGCCCGGGCGTACATCGTCGACCGGGGCGTAGTCATCGCTTCCGGGTCCGCGGAGCAAGTCCTTGCCAACCCACAAGTCCGTGAGGTGTACTTGGGTCAGTCATTCCGTCTGTGAATGCTCGGAGCGGCCCTGTTAATTCTTAGTTTTCAGATAGTTAGCCTTGACGGTGGCCGCCTAGCGACTCATCGGGAACGTGCGGCAGGCACGCTTCATGCTTAAGCCGTCGCTGCAACTGCGGCTCGGACAGCAGCTGACCATGACGCCCCAGCTGCAGCAGGCCATTCGCCTGCTGCAGCTACCCACCATCGAGCTGCAGGCGCACATCCGCGAGCTGCTCGAATCCAACGTCATGCTCGAGCAGGACGATGACACCGAGAACGGCACCTACGAGCCGCTGTCGACCGCCGAGACCGCCCCGGAGACTCCCGCGCCGCCCGACGAGCCGCCGGTGGAAGTGGTGGACGATGGCTGGAGCGATCGCTCGGCCGGGCCGGCCGAGAATCCCTGGAGCGGCGGCGATGACGATCGCCAGCAGGAATTTGCCGATTCCAGCGGCCAGTCGCTGCGCGATCATCTGCTCTGGCAGCTCGAGCTGGCGCGCCTGGGGGCGCGCGAGCTCGCCGTCGGACGTGCGGTGATCGACGCCATCAACGACGACGGCTACCTGAGCGAGCCGCTCGATGTCATCGGCGCCAGCCTCAAACCCGAGCTCGATCCCGGCGTCGATGAGGTCGAGCACGTGCTGCACATCGTGCAGGGCCTCGATCCGCCGGGCGTGGGCGCGCGCTCGGTGAGTGAATGCCTGCTGCTGCAGCTCGAGCAGCTCGCGCCCGAGACACCGGGACTCTCGAGCGCGAAATCCATCGCGCGCCATCACCTCGAACTGCTGGCCGAGCGCGAGCTCACCGCCCTGCGGCGCGAGCTGCGGGCCTCGGATGAGGAGCTGGCCACGGCCGTGGCGCTGGTGCGCGGCTGCCATCCGCGGCCCGGATCGATCGTCAGCGGCAGCGCGGCCGAGTACGTCGTGCCCGATGTGTTCGTGCGCCGCACGCCGCGCGGCTGGTCGGTCGAGATCAACGCCGCGACACTGCCGCGCGTGCGCCTGAATCAGGGTTACGCCAGCCTGGTCGGGCGCAGCAGCAGCCACGCCAGCATGCGCACGCAGCTCCAGGAGGCGCGCTGGCTGCTCAAGAGCCTCGAGATCCGCAACGACACCCTGACCAAGGTCGCGCGCTCGATCGTCGAGCGCCAGACCGAATTCCTCGAGCACGGCGAGGAACACATGCGGCCGATGATCCTGCGCGACATCGCCGAGGCGATCGGCATGCACGAATCCACGGTATCGCGCGTCACCTCAGGCAAGTACATGCACACCCCGCGCGGCGTGTTCGAGCTGCGCTATTTCTTCTCCAGCCAGGTCGAGGGCAGCAACGGCGCAGGCACCTCCTCGACCGCCATTCGCGCCAAGATCCGCAAGCTGATCCGCGAGGAGGATGTCAACGCACCCCTCAGCGACAGCCGCATCGCCGAAATTCTTTCGGGCGAGGGTATCCCGGTCGCGCGCCGCACCGTCGCCAAGTATCGTGAAACGATGGGCCTGGCCCCGTCGAATGAACGCAAGCGAGTCAACGGCAAATGAATTAGCAGCGTAAAACACAAGGAGATGAGGTCATGCAATTAAGCGTTACCGGTCATCATGTCGAGATCACGGCAGCCATGCGTAGCTACGTGGAAAAGAAACTCGACCGCATCGCGCGCCACTTCGATCACGTCATCGATACGCATTGCGTTCTGACCGTGGAAAAGATGCTGCATAAGGCCGAAGCCACCCTGCGGGTGCGCGGCGAGACCATTCATGCGCTGGCCAGCGAGGGCGACATGTATGCGGCCATCGACGCCCTGGCCGACAAGCTGGAGCGCCGCGTCCGGAAGCACAAGGAAAAGCTGACCGATCACCATGCCCAGGAAGCCCAGAAAAGCCTGCGTCTCTAGCGGCTCGCCGCGACCGGCGCCGTCCCGCCCGCGCGGGCGCGGCGCCGGGGAGCCCGCGTGCGATTGATCTTCCTCAGCGGCCTGTCGGGGTCGGGCAAGAGCGTGGCTCTGCACATGCTCGAGGACCTCGATTTCTACTGCATCGACAATATCCCTGCACCGCTGTTGCAGAGTTTCATCTCGCATACGGTGAGAAGCGGCGCACCCGTCTACAAGCGCACCGCCATCGGCGTCGATGCGCGCAGCCCCGACACCGACATGGCGACCGTGCCGGCACTGATCGACGAGCTCAAGCGCAGCGGCATCCAGTGCGAGCTGCTGTTCCTGGTCGCCAACGACGAGGAACTGCTGCGGCGCTACGCCGAGACGCGCCGCAAGCACCCGATGAGCCGCCAGGGCGAGAGCCTGCACGATGCCATCGCGCTCGAGCGCTCGCTACTCGAGCCCATCGTCAACGCCGCCGACCTGGTAATCGACACGTCGCACATGAGCGTGCATGCGCTGCGCGAGATCATCAATCGGCGCGTCGGCAAGCGGCCGCGCGACCGGATGTCGGTGCTGTTCGAGTCGTTCGGCTTCAAGCACGGCATCCCCGGCGATGCGGACTTCGTGTTCGACGCGCGCTCGCTGCCGAATCCCTACTGGGAGCCGAGCCTGCGCGCGCTGACCGGTCGCGACGAACCGGTGGCGCGCTTTCTCGAGTCGCAGCCCGGCGTGGCGCGCTTCATCGACGACGTCGTGCAGTTCATCGAGGCGCGCATCCCGGAGCACCAGGCGGCCAATCGCCGCTATCTCACCATCGCGGTCGGCTGCACCGGTGGCCAGCATCGCTCGGTCTACATAGTGGAGCAGCTGGCGGCGCGAGTTGCCAACCAGTGGCCGCAGGTGGTGGTACGGCACTCGGCGCTGCCGGA
>DATDHV010000085.1:0-3215 GCA_036521395.1 Steroidobacteraceae bacterium
GGGGGGGTGTCCGTGAAAGCGAACAGACGACTTAGTCGCATGCGCGTGCCTGTGTGTCGCACCAGCGCGATAGCCATTCTGGCTTCGATCGGGGTGCCGGTCTTTGCACAGCAGGCTCCGACCGCGCCGCAGGTCACCGCAGCGTCCGATGAGAGCGAGGGGCTCTCGGAAGTCGTAGTGAGCGGGGTGCGCCAGGCGATGCGCGACTCCATCAGCACCAAGGAAAATACCGAGCAGATCAGCGACAACATCTCCACCGCGGACATCGGCCAGTTGCCCGACGTGACCATCGCCGAGGAACTCAACCGTCTGCCCGGCGTCAACACCACGCGCGATCGCGGCAACTCCAGTCAGGCCTCGGTGCGCGGACTAGGACCGCGCCTGGTGCTGGGCTTGGTCGACGGGCGGGAAATAGCTTCCTCCGAGCCCTCGCAGGATCTGCGCTGGGAGATCTTTCCGTCCGAACTGCTCTCGGGGGCCGTGGTTTACAAGGCCCAGGATGCGGCCATCGTTCCGGGCGGCATCGCCGCCACGGTCGATATCCGCACCATCTCCGCGCTCGACTACACGGGACCGGAATTCAGCTTCCGGGCCGGCCCGACCTATAACGATGAGGGCCGGGACCTGCCCGGTTACAGCCCCGTCGGCTTTCGCGGCAGTCTCGGCTTCGTGCATCACCTGACCGATGATTTTGCGGTCTCGCTGGCGGCGAGCGCGCAACGGGAAAAGAACGCGGATTCGGATTTCCGTACCTTCGGCTGGAACACGCCGTTCAACGCCGGCGCGGGCAACACCGGCGATCTCAATGGCGACGGCGTGCCGGACAACACCACCTGGGGCCTGGTGACCGAAGTCAAGGAAGTGCAGCAGGATCGCTACGCCGTGGGCGGCAGCGCCGGCTGGCGTGCCAGCGATGCCCTGACCATCAAGGCCGATGCGCTCTGGTCCATCTACCACATCCATGAAAACGACTTCCAGGCCTGGTATGGCAACAACATCACCGGCAACTGGCAGAACGGCAACGCCTCGATATACAACGCTCCTGGCAATTCCTACCAGATCGTCAATGGATCGGTGGTGGCGGCCGATCTGAACGGCGCCTTCCCGAACTACGAGAGCGTCATTGCCAATTACAACGAGCGCCACCGGCTCTTTTCCACGGGGCTGAACGCCGAATGGAAGGCGGACGGCTGGGACAATTCCGCGGACCTGTCCTATTCGGATGCCTGGCGCGACAACCGCTGGGAGGCCATCTACCTCTCGGACGTGTATCCGCCCAACCTGGACTTCAACGTCACCGACGGGCAGGTCCCCTCGGCATCGACCCCGGGCTTCAATCCGGCCGCTCCCTCGCTGCAGTCGGTCGGCGGTTTTCGCAGCAACAGCGGGTCCAACGTGAACGGCACCGGACAGAGCGCCGGCCCCGAGATCACGCAGGACCAGCTGGCGGCGCTGGCGCTGAACTTCGAGCACGATCTCGACAATCCGCTGCTCACGAACTTCAAGTTCGGCACACGCTTCTCGCAGCGCGAGAAAACCCATCGCGACGCCCAGTGGGGACTGTGCGCCGGCACCGGCTCGACCACCTTCACGATTCCGGGTGACCAGAATGCGCAGGCCTGTCCGGCCGGCACGGGCGTCGTCAGCCTTGCGAATGCGGGACTGTCGACCTTCACCGCGCCCGGATTCACGGCGCCGCCCATGGTCTACGGCAACTACAACAGCATCAGGCCGCTGGTGTACCCCAACGATCAGCAGCCGGTCGGCGCGGACCAGCCGCTGCTGCGCACCCGCGTCAACGAGTCGACCACCGAGGGCTATTTCCTGGTCGATTACAAGACCACCTTCGGCGGCCTGCCGCTGACCGGCGACCTCGGTGCGCGGATCGTGCATACCGGAACCGAGAGCGACGGCTTCCAGACCTTCGACGGCATGAACTTCCTGCCGGTGTCCATCAGCAACAGCTATTCGGACTTCCTGCCGAGCCTCAATGCCATCCTGCATCTGACCGACGATCAGTTGCTGCGCTTCGGCGCCTCGGTGGGCATCTCCCGGCCGCCGCTCGATGCGCTGGTGACCGGCTTCAGCCTGAACAATACCGGCACGCCGAGAACCGGCGGCGGCGGCAATCCGAAACTCAACCCGTTCAAGGCCGATCAGCTCGATCTGTCGTATGAATGGTATTTCCACGAGGAATCGCTGTTCGCCCTGGCCGCCTACTACAAGGACGTGCTGGACTACATCGGCGCGAGCCAGTCGCAGGAGAACATTGGCGGCTTGCAGTACATCATCACCTCGGAGAACAACACCAAGGGCGGCGAGATCGCGGGCGTGGAGGCCACGTTCCAGACGCGGTTCTTCTTCCTGCCCGGCTTCCTGAGCGACTTCGGCGTGTACCTTAACCACGCGTATGCCGAATCGAACATTCACGAATCCACACCCGAGCCCAACCCGTTCCCCATGGTGGGACTCGCGACCAGCACGACGGAAGCCGATCTGTTCTACAACCGCGGTGGCTTCGAATCGCGCATCGCGGTCAAGAACCACAGCGCCTTCACCGTGGCGCCGACCTGGGTGGGCACGACGCTCAAGATCCTCGAGCCCGAGACCACGCTCGATGCGAGCGTCTCCTACACCTTCGCGCGCTACTGGAGCGTGCGGCTGCAGGGACGCAATCTGACCAACGAGCGGGCGCGCTTCGACAGTGACAACAATCTGCAGAATCTGGCCAACGACGGCGGCTACCAGATCTTCGGGCGCTCGTACCTGCTCGATGTGGCGCTGAGGTTCTGAGCCGCCGGTCAACGATAGTAGAAGAAAGTGTTGGCCGTGAGCCTGCCGGAGCGCGGGTCCGGATCGAAGGCGAAGCCGGGCCGGATATCGGCACTGTGCAGGTGGAAACTGCGGTAGATCAGCACGCGGTTGAACGCGGCCTCGAAGGCCGCCGTACGCTCAAACAGTCGGCTGTGACCGCAGATGTAGCCATCGTCCGGCGGTCCGCAGGCGGCGAGGTCCTGCGTGATCGCCGCCTGGTAGGGCGCGCTGCGCTGCGCATCGATGAACTCGAAGGCGGTGCGGCGGTGGCGGTAGAACGAGGTGCCGCCATGCGCGCCGTCGCACAGGTAGTGCAGCACGGCCAGTTGCCTGGGATCGGTGGTGTCGATGTGGGGCATGCGCTGCAGGGCATTGAGCCGTGCCGGCGGCGTGGTGACGAG
>DATDHV010000086.1:0-4444 GCA_036521395.1 Steroidobacteraceae bacterium
TACGGTGCGCAGCGCGTTGGCGCCCGTGGCCAGCGTGACGCCCATGCCCGAGGCCGGCTTGCCGTTGTACTTGACCGAAAAGCCGTAGTCGGCCTGCCCGAGCTCCACGCGCGCCACATCGCGCAGCCGGAGCGTCGAGCCGTCGCTGTTGCTGCGCAGGACGATGTTGCGGAACTGCTCGGGGCTATGCAGCCGGCCGAGCGCATTCACGGTGGCATTGAGCTGTTGCCCGGGCACGGCGGGCGTGCCGCCGAGCTGGCCGATCGAGACCTGGGCATTCTGTCCCTGGATCGCCGTGGTCACATCGGTCGGGGTCAGGGCATAGGCATTGAGCTTGTCCGGATCGAGCCAGATGCGCATGGCGTACTTGGAGCCGAACAGCTGCACGCTGCCCACGCCCTCGACGCGGCTCATGGAGTCGACCACGTTGGTCGCCAGGTAGTCGCTGATGTCACCGCCGGTCATGCTGCCATCTTCGGACACGAAGCCGATCGCCAGCAGGAACGTGCCGGTGCTCTTGCTGACGCTGATGCCCTGGAGCTGCACGATCTGCGGCAGCAGCGGCGTCGCCTGCTGCAGCTTGTTCTGCACCTGTACCTGCGCCGTGTCCGGATTGGTGCCGCTCGCGAAGTCCAGGTTGACCGAGACGTTGCCGGCGTTGTCGCTGGTCGACTGCATGTAGATCAGGCCATCGAGCCCGGTCATGTTCTGCTCGATGATCTGCGTCACCGAGTCCTCCACCGTCTGCGCCGAGGCGCCCGGGTAGGAAGCGCTGATCGAGACGGCGGGTGGGGCGATGTTGGGATAGCGCGCGATGGGCAGCCGCGTGATCGACATGAGCCCGGTCAGCATGATGATCAGCGCCACGACCCAGGCGAAGATCGGGCGGTCGATGAAGAAGCGTGACATGCGGCCGCTCCGGCGCTAGCGCACGCTGGCGCCGGCACCCGCGCCGGCGTCGCCATCGCCGCCGGCGCCCGGAACGGCCTCGGCGGCCTCGCTGCCGGTAGCATCGCTACCGTCATTGCCACTGGCTGGCGTGGCCGCGCCGCTCGTGAGCTCCGGGGAGGTCGCCTCGGTCGCTGTCACGCTCATGCCCGGCTTGATCTTCTGCAGCCCCTCCACGATCAGGCGGTCGCCCGCGGCCAGGCCCGAATCGATGAGCCACGCATTGCCCACCGTGCGCGAGGCCTTGACGGCGCGCGGCTCGACCTTGCCGTCCGCATTCACCACCAGCGCGCTGGCATTACCCTTGGGATCGTGAGTGATGCCCTGTTGCGGCGCGAGCACGCCCTCGGGCAGCACCCCCTCATCGATCACCGCGCGCACGTACATCCCCGGCAGCAGCACGCCGTCGGGATTGGGGACGATCACGCGCAACAGGAAATCGCCCGTGGTCGGATCCACCGACACGTCGGCAAACTGCAACTTGCCGTCATGCGCGTAGGTGCGGCCGTCGGTCAGCAGTATCTTCGCGGGCGAGTCCGCTCCGCCCGAACGCGCGCGGCCGCTGTCGATCTCCTGCTTGAGGCGCAACCACTCGCTGCTGGCCTGGTTGACGTCGACGTAGATCGGATCGAGCTGCTGGACCGTGGCCATGGCCGTGGCCTGATCGGCCGTGACGAGCGCGCCCTGCGTCACCGCCGACTTGCCGATGCGACCGCTGATGGGTGCGACGATGTGCGCGTACGAGAGGTTCACCGCGCTATTGGTCACGGCCGCCTGCGCGCCGGCCACGTCGGCCTGGGCCTGACCGAACGCCGCGACGGCATTGTCGTTGTCCTGCGCGCTGACGGCGTCGATCTTCACCAGCGCGCGCGAGCGATCGGCCGCGAGCCGCGCGGCGGCCAGTGTGGCCTGCGACTTCTGCAGCGCCGCGACGGCGCTGTTGTACTGCGCCCGGTAGGGGGCATCATCGAGCTCGTAGAGCGGCTGGCCGGCCTTGACCACCGCGCCCTCGGTGAACAATCGCCGCTTGACGATGCCGCTGACCTGCGGCCGCACTTCCGCCACCAGGTAGGCATTGGTGCGGCCAGGCAGCACACGCGTGAGCGTGACCGGCTGCGCTTTCAACGTGACCACCACGACCTGGGGCGTGAAACCGCCGCCGGGCCGGCCGGCCGGCGCGGCGCCACCGCATGCGGCCAGCAGCGTGGCGGCGGCGAGCACCGCGAGTGAGGCACAGCGGCGTTCGATGTTGGAATGACGCATGAGATCACCTGGGAACCGTGTGCAGTGAAGTGAATGAACGTTCATTCTAAACCCAGGCGGGCGGCCCCGCAAGCCGCGGACGCCGGCAGCCGCGGCGCCGAAGCCGTGACAGCTGGTCGCTTCGCCGCTAGATCAGGCTCGCCGCGATGTTGATCAGCAGCGCCAGCACCGTGGTGTTGAACAGGTACGCGAGGATGCAGTGCAGCGAGCCGATGCGTCGCATGGGCTTGGAGACGAAATCCACGTCCGCGGTCTGCCCCGAGGTGCCGATGATGGCCGCGAAGTAGAAGAAGTCGCCGTAATCCGGATCGCTATCCTGGGGAAAGCGCAGGCCCGGAGAGCGGCCGGCGCAGACGGCGGCGTAGTAGTCGCGCGCGTAGTGGAGTGCAAACATCATCTGGATGAACGCCCAGGACGACAGCACCGTGCAGCCCGCGAGCGCCAGGTGCGCGCCCTTGAGCCAGCCGTGGATGTCCTTGGTAACCACGAGCTCGCCGGCCATGGCGGCGAGACTGGCCATGGATGCCAGGCACACCAGCAGCAGGATGGTCACGCGGCCGTCATCCTGGCGCTGCGCGCGGTAGCGCATCGCCTCGCTCGAGGAGCGGATCACCATGGTCGCGACCATCAGCACGTACAGCAGCGTGCCGGCATTCCAGGCCACCAGCATGCGCGTCACCGGATGCGCGGGCACGGCGACGGTGAGCACGATGCCCACGGCGATCGCGACCGCGGTGGCGATGTACAGCCGCGGCCGCGCCTGCAGGTGCCGCAGGAACCGATGGCGCGAACGCTTACTCACGCGGCGGCTCGTCGCCGCGGTTCACTCTCGGGCCGGTGGCTTGGTGCGGTACTGCCCCTGGAAATCCAGCATCCAGCCCGGATATTCACTCGGCAAGCGGCTCGCGGCATCCAGGCTCTCGAGCTCCTCGGCGCCGAGGTGCAGCCTGGTGGAGGCGATGTTGTCCTCGAGTTGTTCGACGGTCTTGGCACCGATGATCACCGTGGTGACGGCCGGACGGGCCAGCAGCCACGCCAGCGCGACCTGCGCCACCGACACCCCATGGGCCTGCGCGATCGGCCGCATGGCGTCGATGCAGCGAAAGGCCCGCGGCTTGTCCACCAGGGGAAAATCGAAACTGACGCGGCGTGCGCCCGCCGGTGCCTTGCCGTCGGCCGTGTATTTGCCGCTCAGCAGGCCGCCCGCGAGCGGACTCCAGACCATGAGCGCGAGCTTCTGGTCCTGCAGCAGCGGGATGATCTCGCGCTCCAGATCGCGCCCGGCAAGGGTGTAGTAGGCCTGGACGCTCTCGAACCGCGTCCAGTGGCGCCGATCCGAGATGGCCAGCGCCTTCATGACGTGCCAGGCCGCCATGTTGCACAGGCCGATGTAGCGCACCTTGCCCGAGCGCACCAGGTCGTTGAGCGTCGAGAGCGCTTCCTCGAGCGGAGTCAGCGGATCGAACGCGTGGAGCTGATACAGGTCGATGTGGTCGAGCTGCAGACGCTTGAGACTCGCCTCCACCTCGTTCATGAGGTGATAGCGCGACTGGCCCCGGCCGTTGGGCAGCTCGTTCATGACGCCGGTGGCCTTGGTCGCGATCACGAGCTCATCGCGCGGCAGCCCGAGCTTCCGGATGGCCTGGCCGGTCAGCGACTCGGACTCGCCGAATGAGTACACGTTGGCGGTGTCGATGAAATTGATGCCGGCGTCGAAGGATTTCTTGAGGAGGACGCTGGCTTCATCGAGCTGCAGCCGGCCGATGTTCTCCCAGCGGCCTTTGCCACCGAAGGTCATGGTCCCGAGGCAGAGCTCTGACACGTACAGACCGGTTTGACCCAGCAGATTATATCGCATCGATCCTCCTGCTCAGTTACGCGCGGTGTCGCCCGGCGTCCGCTCAGGTGCGCCGAATACGATCGTGAAGTGGTGCGTTATAGTAGTCCGATCAACGACCCGATTGCACAATTCCTGGCGCAGCAGAGGCTCATGATCCTCGACGGGGCGCTGGCCACCGAGCTCGAGCGCCGCGGCGCCGACCTGCACGATCCCTTGTGGTCCGCCAGGGTGCTGCTGGAGCGGCCCGAGCAGATCCGGGCCGTGCACCGTGACTACTTCGAGGCCGGCGCCGATGTCGCGATCACGGCAAGCTACCAGGCCACGTTCGAGGCGCTCGCGCGCCGCGGCATCGAGGCCGGCGCGGCCGCCGCTGCGCTGCGCGCCGCGACGACG
>DATDHV010000087.1:0-12125 GCA_036521395.1 Steroidobacteraceae bacterium
TGGGCGAGCCGCCCGAGACAGCCGTCCGGAAGTCCGGATGGCACACCGGTGATGACACGCATGGCGTTCTCGCTTTGAGGTCCCTGTCGCGAGCGCCAGTTCTAGTGAGTCGTTGCGTTCTCCGTAACTGTAATATTTGACAGGTGTCAGGCGTAGCGGCGGCTGATGTAATCAGCGGTCACCTGCCGCCAGTCCAGGGCGTCCACGGCCACGCGCAGCAGCGCATCGGTAGCCAGCGGACCGAAGTCGCGCTGCGCGGCATCGACCAACATGATGTTGCTGCGCACTTCACCGTCGCGTTCGTAGCGCGGCGGTGACCGTCCGGTCGCCAGGCGCCAGTTCCAGCCCAGGGAAAGTGCCGGCAGGGTCTCGCTGGCCCACTCGGTGATGCCGGCGATGGCCGACACCGAGGCGCCCGCGCCCGCCGCCCACGGCCCGGGGGTATCAGTGTCGATTTCCGACAGCACGTGAGCCAGCGCAATCGAGGCAAACGCCGCCGGGGACAGCCGCACGTAACCGTCCTCGGACAGCACCATTCGCGGCGGCTCCCGCCAGGCGTGCCGCCCTCGAGCCGTCGAGCTCACGATCCCACAGGCCTCATGGACAAGGCCAGCTCATTCCGAAGCCCGCTTCCGGTCATCGCGCTACACTACACGGCGGCGCGTTGGACCAAAACTGTAAAAGTGCACCGAGGCCGCCGCAGACGGCCGGCACGGGAGGCGTCCATGAAAGCCTGGCAGGATGACCAGCTGCAAATCCTGCTGGCCGAAAAGAACGAGCACCGGGTGTTCGACCGGCTGGTCGACATCGCCCGCCAGCTCGGCTTCGATCATTGCGCCTACGGTCTGCGCCCGCCGCTGCCGCTCTCGCGCCAGCGCATCGTCATGTTCAACAACTACCCGGCCGGCTGGCAGGCCCGGTACGCCCGGGAGAATTACCTGGCGGTGGACCCGACGGTCCAGCACGGATTGAAGTCGCCGCTGCCGGTGATCTGGACCGATGATTTCTTCGCCGGTGCGCGCGAATTCTGGGAGGAGGCGCGCGGTCACGGCCTGCGCTACGGCTGGGCGCAGCCGTGTCGCGACTCCCGCGGCACGCTGGGCATGTTCACGGTCGCGCGCTCGGAGGAGGCGCTGAGCGACCTCGAGATGCAGGAGAAGAACATCCGGCTCGCATGGCTGACGCAGATCGCCCACCTCGCCATGACCAACGCGCTGATCAAGAAACTGGTGCCCGAGGCGAGCGTCCGACTCTCGGCACAGGAGACCACCGTCATTCGCTGGACCGCGGAGGGCAAGACCACGGCCGAGATCTCGCTGATCATGAACCTGTCGGTGCGGACCGTGACCTTTCATATCGGCAACGTGGTCAAGAAACTCAACGCCAGCAACAAGACGGCCGCGGCCGTGCGCGCGGCGGTGCTCGGCCTGCTGTAGACCGCGCCACCGCTGACGCACCCGCGCCGCCGCTAACGCACCCGCGCCACCGCCTGCGACCAGGCGAGCATGCGCTGCTGCGCCCACTCGCGACCGCGCTTGGGCTCGAAGCGCCGCTCGACGCGCCAGTTGGCCGCGACCTGCTCCTCGCTCTCCCAGTAGCCCGCCCCCAGACCGGCGAGATAGGCCGCGCCGAGCGCGGTCGTCTCGGTGACCACCGGCCGTACCACCGGCACACCCAGCAGATCCGCCTGGAACTGCATGAGCAGATCATTGGCACTGGCGCCGCCGTCCACGCGCAGCTCGAGCAGCGGCTGGTCGCAATCGCGCTCCATGGCGCGAAGCACATCGCAGCTCTGCAGGGCGATAGACTCGAGCGCCGCGCGGGCGAGGTGGGCACGATTGGTGCCGCGCGTGAGCCCGAGAATGGCGCCGCGCGCCATCGGATCCCAGTAAGGTGCACCGAGGCCGGTGAAGGCCGGCACGAACTGCACCCCGCCGGCATCGGGCACGCTAGCGGCCAACGCCTCCACTTCCGAGGCTGCGGCAATGAGGCCCAGGCCGTCGCGCAGCCACTGCACCACCGCGCCGGCCACGAACACGCTGCCCTCGAGGGCATAGGTGCGCCGCCCGCGGTCCCACGCAATCGTCGAGACCAGCCGATGACTGGAGCGGGTCGGCGCGTAGCCGGTATTCATGAGCACGAAGCAGCCGGTGCCATAGGTGTTCTTGGCGGTGCCGCGCGTGAAGCAGGCTTGACCGAACAACGCGGCCTGCTGATCGCCCACGATTCCCGTGATCGGTACGCGTCGCCCGCCCAGCTCGGCCTGAGGCGCCTCGCGCGCTCGCAGCGAGGAGCCGATCAGCGTTGGCAGGCATGCGCGCGGAATGCCGAACAGGCTCAGCATCGGCTCGGACCACGTGCCCGAATCCAGATCCAGCAGCAGCGTGCGGCTGGCGTTGCTCGCATCCGTCACGTGGGCGCGGCGGCCGGTGAGATTGAAGATGAGCCAGCTATCGATGGTGCCGAAGGCCAGCTCGCCGCGCTCGGCGCGGGCTCGCGCCTGCGGTACGCGATCGAGCAGCCACGCGAGCTTGGTGGCGGAGAAATAGGGGTCCAGGCGCAGTCCGGTGCAGCGCTGTACCTCCGGCTCGTGGCCCAGCGCCGTGAGCCGCTGGCACTCCTCGGCCGTGCGCCGGTCCTGCCAGACGATGGCCGGCGCAATCGGGCAGCCGCTGGCGCGCTCCCACAGCACGCAGGTCTCGCGTTGATTGGTCACGCCGATGGCGGCAAGATCCGCGGCGGTGGCGCCCACCTCCGCCAGCACATCACCCATGGTACCGAGTTGCGTCGCCCAGATCTCCCGCGCATCGTGCTCGACCCAACCGGGCTGCGGGAAGTGCTGGGAAAACTCCCGCTGCGCCATGGCGACCGGATAGCCGCTCGTATCGAACAGAATGGAGCGGGAGCTGGTCGTCCCCTGATCCAGCGCGAGGACAAAGCGGGTCATGCAGAATTTCTATCGCTTGCTCAAGTCACATCACGCGGGCAACGTGTTCAATCCCTGGACCGACCGCAGCGCGCCGGACGATCGCGGCGCCAATGGTCCGCAGGCGCGCTGCCGGCGCCTGGAGGCGCACCTGAGTATACAGCCCGCCCGTGTGCTGATCGGGGAAGCGTCGGGCTACCAGGGCTGCCGCATCTCCGGCATCCCGTTCACGAGCGAACGGCTCATTCTCGAGGGCGCGATTCCCCGCGTGGCGGGCCCAGGCGCACGCCTGTCCAGACGCCACATTCCCTGGAGCGAGCCCTCCGCGACCGTGGTGTGGTCAACGCTGCATGCCCTGGGCATCGCCGACAGCACCGTGCTCTGGAACGCCTTCCCGTGGCATCCGTACCTGGCCGGCAAACCCCATTCCAATCGGACACCGAACCGGCAGGAATGCGTGCAGGGCTTGCCGGTGCTGCGGGCGCTGCTCGAGGCATTCCCGTACGCGCGCGTGTTCGCGGTGGGCCGGCACGCCGAACGCGCACTGCGCGAGCTGGGCTGCGAGGCCTGCACGCTGCGGCACCCTTCGATGGGCGGAGCCACTCGCTTCTACCAGGGACTGCGCACCGCGCTGGTTGCGGAAAGCCGTGGCGCGCGCGGCTCCCGCCGTGGGCAGCGTCCTGTGCCGTCGCGGCCGGCGCGGCCGTGAATCAGTGCAGTCCGGCGCGGCGGCGCTCGGATACGGCGCCACTCGCCGCGGCGGCATCGGCGTGCTGCGGCTGGAACAGATGCCAGTGCTCGGCCAGCAGCACGCACAGCAGGCTCAGCAGTCCGCTGCCGAGGGCCCCGGCGGTCAGTGGCAGCGTCGAGGCGTTGAACTTCAAGCCGATGGCGGCACCGACCAGCGCACCCCCGCAAGTCGTGGTGAAGCCCTGCAGTGAGGCACCCACGCCGGCTATCGCTCCGAGCGGCTCCATGGCCATGGCACCGAAATTGGAGACCGCCAGGCTGAAGCAGGCCATCGTGGCCGCCTGCAGCGCGACGAACGTCCAGAGCTGCTCGTGACCCAGCGCCGAGACCAGCACGTGCACCAGTGCCACGGCGATGTATGCGAGCAGCGCGGCGTGCGAGATGCGGCGCATCCCCAGGCGCTCCACGATGCGGGAATTGAGCAGCGACGCCAGTCCCATGAAGATCGCGCACAGTGCGAACATGGCCGGCATCAGGCTCGCGCGATGAAATACGCCGGCGAAGATCTGCTGCACCATGGCGACGTAGGCGAGCAATGAGCCGAACATGACCGTCACCGCCAGCGTGTAATAGCGCGAGGCCCGGTTGCCCGCGACCACGCGCACGGCGCCCAGGATGTGCGTGACGCCGAGCGTGAGACGGAATTCCGGGTGCAGCGTCTCGGGCAGCCGCAGCAACGCCCAGCAGCCGACGATGGCGGCAAATACGCCGAATACGATGAAGATATAACGCCACGGCGCCAGCAGCAGAATGAGCTGCCCCAGACTCGGCGCGATGATCGGCACCATCAGGAACACCACGAACGTCAGCGACAGCACGCGCGCCATCGTCCGCCCGGCGTACAGATCGCGGATGACCGAGCGCGTCACCACCACGCTCGCCGCCGCCAGGCCGTGCACCAGCCGCCAAGCGAGCAGTGCCGCAAAACTGTGCGAGATGCCGCACAGCACGGCCGCGAGCGCATACAGGCCCAAGCCGCTGATCAGTACCGGACGCCGCCCGAAGCGATCGGACATCACGCCCCAGAACAGTTGCCCCAGTCCCACGCCGACGATGTAGGCCGTGACGATCCACTGGCCGTGATTGGCGTTGACGACATGCAGCTCGCCGACGATCGTGGGCAGCGAGGGCAGCATGGCATCGACGGCGATGGCCTGCGTGGACAGCATGGCCGCGGCGAGCACGACGAATTCGCGAAACCCGATCGTGCGCTGCGCTGGCATCGCGGCGCCTAAGGACCCTCGACCGTGTCGCCGTGCGCACGGAATCTGGCGAGCGGTCCGTCGGCAGCCAGCAGATCGTAGATGGGCCGCATCGCGAAACTCACCTGATCGGTTGCGAGCGCCGCTTCGGCGGCGCTGTCCCACGCGGCGGAGGCCTGGTCGAACAGCGCCTTGATACGCGGGGCGTTCGACAGCGCGCCGATGCAGGCCTCACGCTGATCGGGGAAGCTCAACCGGCGCAGGCGATCGACGTCCCCGATTGCCCAGGCCTCGGCACGCTCCTGCATGGCCGGAAGGTCGGTTTCCAGCCGCGTGATCGTGGTCGCCAGACACCCGACCTCGACACTCGGCGGCAACGCGCCGACCTCCTTGAGGGCGCCGGAGGGATCGGTGACGGCCAGCTCGGCGCGCCGCACCGGCACGTGGCGCCGGGCCGCGAGCTTGAGCACGGTCTTCTCGGCCTCATCCTGCCTGGTCAAGCCGGCCTCCTCCACCGCCCGTTCATACAATCGATAGGCCGCGAACGCCGGCCGCAGCTCCTCAATGCGTCCATCGTGCGCATCGAAGCGCGCCTTGAGAGCCTCGAAACGAGCGTACAGGGCCGGCGACAGCCAGTCCTTGAGCGAGGTGCGATTCGGATCCTTCTGCGTCCCGCGCCACTGGAAATAGAGCCGGATCATGGCAATCGGGCCGATGTTCGCCGACACCGATGGCCCACTCGCGAGCACTTGCTGCGAGCGGCTGAGCGCGGCCTCGACCTCGCTCGAGCGCCAGATCATCTTGCGCGGCACGTGGTTCAAGGTTCCGAGCACCCATAGCACGTGATCCCCGCGCGTGACCTTCCACAGTCGCGGGCCGGGGCGCTCGCCAACGACGTCGATCTCCTCGAGCTGAATCGCAGCGGGCGCACCGGCGGGCTGCACGCCGGCGGGCTGCGTGCCCGCGGGCTGCGTGCCCGCGGGCTGCGTGCCGGCGCGTGAGGCCGGCGCGATCAGTGCGATCGAGGTGATCGAGGCACCGACCCACAGCGCGGCCGCGACGCTCAGCCCGCGTACCCGTCCCAGCGCCATCAGCCCACCGTGGCCAGGGCGCGGAACTCGGCAATCGCCGCGGGCACGGCCGATTCGTTCAACGGCGCCATGAGATGCACGCCGGCGACGCCCGGAATGTCGGCGTATTGCTGCATGAGCTCGACGCAGATACGACGCCCTTCGGCCTTCGGGTCGGCGGCCGACTCGAGCCGGGCAATCAGCGGCTCGGGAATGATGGAGCCGAACAGCCGGTCTCGGATCCAGCGCGCCGAGCGGGCGGAGGCCAGCGGCGCCAGGCCGATCAGCAGGTAGGCGCGCTGAGGAATGCCGTGCTCGCCGAGCCGCGCCATGTAGCGGCGCAGGATGGCCGCGTCCATGCAGAACTGCGTCTGCACGAACTGCGCACCGGCATCGAGCTTGCGCAGCAACGAGGTCGGTTGCCAAGCGGCGTCCGGGTCGAGCGGCATGTCGGCCGCACCGAGGAAGAAGTCGAAGCGCCCCCGCAGCGCGCGCCCGTTGGGCAGCTCGTGCCGGTCGCGCATGGTCGAGGCCGTGCGCAGCAGCGCGGTCGCATCCAGATCGAATACCCCCTTGGCCTCGGGCTGATCGCCCGCGCTCGGATCGTCCCCGCGCAGCGCGAGCACGTTGGGCACGCCCTGCGCGGCCGCGCCGAGCAGCAGGCTCTGCAGCGCGATGCGGTTGCGATCACGGCAGGTGAGCTGCAGCACCGGGTCGAGACCGCTGCGCACGAGCAGCACCGCAGCGGTGAGCACATCGAGATGCGCACGCGCTCCGGCCCCGTCCGTGACGTTGACGGCATCGACCTTGCCGCGCAGCGGCTCGGCGCGCTCGAACAGGTCGTGGGGGTCGGACGACAGCGGCGGGGTGATCTCCGCCGTGATGGCGAATTCACCGGCGCGCAGCCGCCGCTCCAACGTTCCGTTGCCCATGGCTCGTGTTCCCGACAATCGCTTAGGGGCTCAGTCTATCAATCTGCAGCGCCTGCGCGCCGCCCTTGCCCGCCACGCAGCGGACCTCCCCGTACAGATCGCCGCGTTGTGGCAGCGGACTGCCAGAGGCGGATATGCGCGCCACGACCGAGACACTCTGTCCCGGCTGTACGCCGCGGCCGGCCACCATGGCATCGGCGGCCGAGAGATCCACATCCTGCGGCAAACGCACTTCGCTGCGCTTGACCGCGAGCGGCGGCCCGCCGCCCGGCGCGCGCACGAACACGAACAGCGATGCCGTCGACGGTACCTTGCCGGCCAGCGCCGGGGCGAGCGTGACGTGCAGATGGATGGCCGTGGCGGCATCGACCTTGACCACCGCGTGCTCGGAGGCCGCGCCCTGGCCACTCGCGTGTGCATCGATATCATCGATCTGATGCTGAAGCGCGGCGCGGATGTTCTCGGGCAACGACAGCTTGAGCATGGCCGTGAAGCGCGCGCGCGCCACCTCCAGGTGTCCCTGATGGTAGGCGATCACCGCGCTGTAGAAGAGCGCCTTGGGCGAGCCAGGGTCGAGCTGCAGCGCGCGCTCGAAGAACTCCTGCGCCCTGGGTTCCTGGGTCTCATCGCCATCGAGCAGCAGCGCCTCGCCCATGCCCGCGAGCGCGGCGGCATTGTTGCCCTGGCCAAGACGGTTGGCGCGCTCGTAGCAACGCAGCGCCAGGGAGTAGCGGCCGATCGCCTCGTACGCCTGTCCGAGCGAAATCCAGCCCTCCAGATCCCGCGGTTGACGTTCGAGGTGGCGCGCCAGCGTGGGGATGATGCGGCTCGAGCCGGCTGCGGCCGCGCCGTGATCCCAATGAGGGTCACCGAAGCGCGCGTACAGCGCCGCACCGGCGCCGATCAGCAGCAGTGCCGCCAGTGCTGCAACCCAGGGGGCGCGCGGCGCGCCCACCGGCGCGCGCAGCAGCGGCACGGCCAGGAACGCGGCGGCCAGCAGGCTCAGCAGCAGCGCGGCGAGGAGGAACACCGTCATGTGTCGAGCGACTCGTCCGCCTCGGGCGGCTCGAGCTCGAGCCGCCGCCGCCGATCGCGCACTACGCGCCCCGCGACGCCCCGCCCGATCCGCCTGAGCACCCCGGGCGCACTCCAGAGCCAGGCATTGCGCCAATCCATGCGCGGGCGAAACAGGATGAACTCACCATAGCGGGCGACCATGTGATCGCGAATCTGCTCATCGGTCTCGCCCGCCAGTACCAGCTCGCGCACATTGCGCCGCAGATCGGCGGCGAGTCCCACGGGCGAGTCCGCCAGCGATTCGTTCTGGCACTGCATGCAGCGCAGCTCATGGGTCAGCGCCAGGTAGCGCCGTTGCATCACCGGGTCGGGCAGTGGCGGACTGCTGTCCACGGCCAGCGCCCGCGGCGCCCATGGCAGCAGACTCAGTGCCAGCATCAGGCTCAGCGCCGGTGGCAGCCAGGCACGCGGCGATGCGGCTCTCACGGCACGCGGCTCAGGAATTCGCGCTGCCAGATCTGCGCGGTCAACGCCCCGACGTGCTTGTACACCACGGTGCCGGCCGGATCGATCAGAAAGGTCTCGGGCGCCCCATAGACGCCCCAATCGATCGCAACGCGGCCCTCGCGGTCCGCGCCCACGCGCTCGTAGGGATTGCCGAGCTCCGTGAGCCAGGCACGCGCCCGGGCATCGTCGTCCTTCCAGTCGATGCCGTAGATTGCAACCTTGCCCTGCTGCTTGATCTGCAGCAGGGTCGCGTGCTCGGCGCGGCATGTCTCGCACCAGGTTCCCCACACGTTGAGCACCGACCAGTGACCGCGCAATGCCTGCGACTGCAGCGGTCTGCTGTCGTCGAACAGACCCGGCAGGCTGAACTGCGGGGCGCTCTTGCCGAGCAGCGGGGAGACGATGATGTCCTTCTCGGGCGCATGGCGCAGGCCGGCGATGAGCACCAGCAGCAGCAACCCAAAGCCCACCAGGGGCAGAGCGAAGCGGTTCAACGGGGCGCACCCGGCGCATGCGGGCCGGAGGGCGCGGCTGCCGGCTGCGGCGCAGCGCCCAGCGCCTGCGCGGCGCCGCTGGGCGCCAGGGCGCGTTGCCTGCGACCCACGACGGCGGTGACCCCGCCCAGGGCCATGATCAGCGCCCCGAGCCAGATGAGGCGGATCAGCGGCCGGTATTGCAGCCGCAGGCTGTAGGCCCCCGCCCCCACATCATCGCCGAGCGCGGCCAGCAGATCGCGCCGCAGCGCCGGAGCGATGGCCGCCGTGGTCTGCACCGTGCCCTGCACCCAGTAGCGGTGCTTCTCCGGCCGCAGCACCGTGACCGGGACACCATGGCGCGTCACGCTGACCGTGCCGCGAACCCCCTCGTAGTTCGGGCCCTCGATGTTCTGCACGCCCTCGTAGCGGAATACGTAATCCGCGAGCTGCACGCTCTGCCCGGGCTTGAGCGCCACGTCGCGCTCGATGGTGTTGGATTGCACGATGGTGATGCCGAGCACGAACACGCCGAGCCCGATGTGCGCGAGCGACATGCCGGCAATCGCCGGCGGCACGCGCAGTCCGCGGCGCAGACGATCCAGCGGATCGACCAGGGAGGAGAAAATGATCCAGCCCCCGAGCGTCACCCCGATGGGCGTGAGGGCCAGCGGATGCGAATAGACGCCGAACACCAGCGCCAGGGCCAGCGCGACGGCCAGGGCCAGCGTGCACAGCAGCGCCCGTCGTGCCTGGCCGAGCGCGCCGCGCCGCCAGCGCGCGTTGAAGCCCAGCGGCAGCAGCGCCAGCAGCGGCAGCACCGGCACCAGGAAACTCGGATTGAAATACGGCGGCCCGACCGACAGCGCGCCCAGATGCAGGCTCTGGGCGATCAGGGGCGCCATGGTGCCGCCGAACACCACCGCTGCCGCGATGACCAGCAGCAGATTATTGAACAGCAGGAACGATTCGCGCGAGATGAGCTCAAAACCCGCCGCCGAGACCATGCGCGGTGCGCGCCAGGCATAGAGCGCGAGCGCGCCGCCGATCATGGCGACCAGGAACACCAGGATGAAGATGCCGCGGCGCGGGTCGGCCGCAAAAGAATGCACCGACACCAGCACACCCGAGCGCACCAGGAAAGTGCCGAGCAGGCTCAGCGAGAACGCCGCCACCGCCAGCAGCAGCGTCCAGCTCTTGAACAGCCCGCGCTTGTCGGTCACCGCAATGGAATGAATCAGCGCCGTGGCGACCAGCCAGGGCATGAACGAGGCATTCTCCACCGGATCCCAGAACCAGAAGCCGCCCCAGCCAAGCTCGTAGTACGCCCACCAGCTCCCGAGCGCGATGCCGCAAGCCAGGAACGCCCAGGCGATCACGGTCCAGGGCCGCATCCAGCGCGCCCAGAGCTGATCACGCCGACCCTCGATCATGGCCGCACAGGCGAAGGCGAAGCTCACCGCAAGCCCGACGTATCCCATGTAAAGAATGGGCGGATGGACGGCGAACGCGGGATCCTGCAGCACCGGATTGAGATCGTTGCCATCCGGCACCGCCGGATCCAGGCGCACGAACGGATCGGAGGTGCAGAGCATGAACAGCAGGAATCCGAGGCTCACGAGACCGAGCACGCCGAGTACGCGGGCACCGAAGGCCGGCGGCAGGAAGCGCAGGCGCGATACCACCGCGAGCGTCCAGCCCCCGAGCACCAGCACCCACAGCAGCAGTGAGCCCTCGTGCGCGCCCCAGAGCGCGGTGACGCGATAGAACAGTGGCAGCGCGGAGTTGGAGTTCTCGGCCACATAGCGCACCGAGAAATCATCCTGCACGAAGGCGTTGATCAGCACGCCCGCCGCCACGGCCAGGAACACGAACTGCCCGGCGGCGGCCGAGGGCGCGGCCGCGAGCCAGCGCTCGCGCGCGAGCGCCGGGCCCGCCAGGCCGAAGAATGCCTGCGCCGCTGCCAGCAGCAGGGCGAGGATCAAGGCATAGTGGCCGAGCTCAATGACCATCAGGAATGACCATCAGTGCGTGCTCGCCGTCCCGCCGGCCGCTCCCTGCTTGAGCGAGCGTGCGACCTCGGGCGGCATGTACTTCTCATCGTGCTTGGCCAGCACCTCATCGGCGATGAAGGTACCGTGCGCATCGAGCCGCCCGTGCGCCACCACGCCGGCGCCCTCGCGGAACAGGTCGGGCAGCACCTTGTCGTAGCGTACGGGCACGCTGTGCCGGAAGTCGGTCACGACGAACTGCACCTCCAGCGAGCCGGGCGTGCGCCTGAGACTGCCCTTCTCCACCATGCCGCCGAGCCGGAAGCGCTGCCCTGTGCGCACCTCGCCGGCGGCGATCCGGCTGGGATCGAAATAGAACATGACGTTCTGCTCGAAGGCGCGCAGCGCCAGCGCACCCGCGATACCCACGCCACAGACAATCCCGAGCACCCAGTACAGGCGGCGGCGGCGCGGGGTCATGGCGCCGATGCCGCCTTCGGTGTGGCCATGCGGCGTCGCGCCGCGCGCTGCGCCGCGCTCAACGAGCGGCGCGCCCAGAGTATGTTGAGCCCCACCACGAGCGCGGTCAGCGCATAGCAGGGCCAGACGAACACCGCGTAGCCGCCCATGGCGAGAAAGTGCGCTATGTGCACCACGGGCCTCTCATCCGCCGCCCAGCGCTTCGATGATCCAGTGTGCATTGCGCTCCCGCCGCAGCACCTCCCCGCGCGCGCGCACCAGCAGCAGCGCCACGAAATACAGCGTGAAGCCGGCCAGCATCGCCAGCAGCGGCAGCAACATCGAGGCCGGCATGCTCGGGCGCCCGAACTTCATGACCGTGGGCGCCTGATGCAGCGAATTCCACCAGATCACCGAGTAGTGGATGATGGGCACGTTGACCACGCCGACGATGGCCAGCACCGCACTGGCACGATCAGCGCGCGAGACGTCCTCGATTGCATTGCGCAGTCCCACATATCCCAGATACAAAAACAGCAGCAACAGTTCCGAAGTCAGGCGCGGATCCCAGGCCCAGTACGTGCCCCACATCGGCCGTCCCCAGAGCATGCCCGTCCCCAGGGCCACCACCGTGAAGGAGGCGCCGATGGGCGCGCAGCTCGCGGCCACGGCATGCGCGACGTTCATGCGCCAGATCAACCCCACCGCGGCGCTCGTGGCCATGACCACGTACACCATGAGCGACAGCCAGGCGGCCGGGGCGTGCACGTAGATGATGCGAAAGCCGTCGCCCTGCTG
>DATDHV010000088.1:0-13014 GCA_036521395.1 Steroidobacteraceae bacterium
CCTGGCACAGTTTCACGAGACCTTCTTCGAAGAGAGCTTCGAGGCGCTGGGCTCGATGGAGGCGGCGCTGCTCAAGCTCAGCGCCGGCGAGGCCGACGCCGAGTTGATCAACACCATATTCAGGGTGGCTCATTCCATCAAGGGCGGCAGCGCCACCTTCGGCTTCGCCGATGTGGCCGCCTTCACGCACACGCTTGAGACGCTGCTCGACCAGTTGCGCAGCGGCCAGCGACCGGTGCAGCCGGTCATAGTCGACGTGCTGCTGCGCTCGGTCGATGTGCTGCGCGAGATGCTGGGCGCAACGCAGCGCAAACAGCCCGCCGACCCGGCGCTGACCGCCGGCCTGCACGCCGAGCTGCAGGCCATCTTGAAGAATACGAGCAGTGACGCCGCGGCTGCTGCGCCGGGCGCCACCGCCGCTGGGGTCGATCAGCCGGCCGCCGCGGCTGCTGCGACAGGCGCAGGCTGGCGCATCCACCTCGTGCCCGGTGCGCTCATGATGGAGCACGGCAATGACCCGCTGCGCATGATGCGCGAGCTCGCGGAGCTCGGCCCCCTGGTCACGCGCGTGGATGCCGGCAAGGTCCCCACGTTGGTGGAGATCGATCCGGAAGTGTGCATGCTCTCCTGGCAGATCGAACTGCGCGCCGACGCTGAGCGCGCCGCGATCGATCAGATCTTCGAGTGGGCCGAGGGCGAATGCAGTCTTCGCATCGAGCCGCTGTCGCCGCCAGCGAAGGTCGAGGGGGCAGCGGCCGCTGCAGCCGGCGCTGCTGCAGCGAACGCCGCGCCGCCGGTTGCGAGCGTGCCGGGTCCCGCCACGGCGTCCGCAGCCGCCAAGCCTGCGCCGCCCGCTGAAGGTCCGCGTTCGGGCTCGGGCGAGGGCGGGTCGATACGCGTCAGCATCGAGAAGATCGACGAACTGCTCAACTCGGTGGGCGAGCTGGTCATCACGCAGTCGGTGTGCACGCAGTTGGCGGCGGTGCTGGAAGGCCGGCAGGGCGATGAGCTGCGCAACGCGCTGGTGCAGTTCGAGCGTCACATGCGCTCGCTGCAGGAAAACGTCATGCGCGTGCGCATGCTGCCGATCGGATCCATATTCAATCGCTTTCCGCGCATGATCCGCGATCTCGGTCAGCGGCTCGGCAAGAAACTCGAGCTCAAGATGAGCGGCGAGCAGACCGAGCTGGACAAGACCGTGCTCGAGAAGATCGGCGATCCGCTCGTGCACCTGGTCCGCAATGCCGTCGATCACGGCATCGAGATGCCCGACCGGCGCCACGCTGCCGGCAAGAACGAGCAGGGCACGATCTCACTGCACGCCTACCACAAGGGCGGCAACGTCATCGTCGAGGTCTCCGACGACGGCGCCGGGCTGCAGCGCGACCGGATCCTCGCCAAGGCGCGCGAGCGCGGCCTGGTCGGTGCCGACGAGGAGCTGTCCGACGAGAAGGTGCTCAATCTGATCTTCGCGCCCGGCTTCTCCACCGCCGAGGCGGTCAGCGACGTGTCGGGGCGCGGGGTCGGCATGGACGTGGTCCGGCGCAACATCAACGAGATCGGCGGCCACGTGCAGCTCTATTCGACGCCCGGCCAGGGCAGCACGGTGCGCATCCGCCTGCCGCTGACGCTGGCCATACTCGACGGCCAGCTCGCGCGCGTGGGCAAGGAGATCTACATCGTGCCCATCGTCTCGATCGTCGAGACCATCCAGATCAAGCGCGATCAGATCAGCTCGCTGGCGCAGAAGGCGGAACTGTTGCGCCTGCGCGATGAGTATCTGCCCATCGTGCGTCTGTACGAGCTGTTCGGCGTGCAGGCCGACCATACCGATCTGCTCAACGGACTGCTCATGATCGTCGAGGCGGATGGCAAGCGAGTGGGGCTGTTCGTCGATGAGCTGCTCTCCCAGCAGCAGGTCGTGATCAAGAGCCTCGAAACCAATTTCCGGCAGGTCACGTCGCTGGCCGGCGCGACCATGCTCGGCGACGGCCGCGTGGCGCTGATCCTGGACATTCCCGGCGTGATCGCCCGCTTCCTCGATCAGCCGCGGCGCGCCGATTCGGCCCAGGAGGCGGCGTGAGCGAGCAGGCTGCCGGCGCGCAGCAGTTCCTGACCTTCAAGCTGGCCGACGAGGAGTACGGCGTCGGCATACTCATGGTGCAGGAGATACGCGGCTGGTCGGCCGTCACGGCAGTGCCGCATTCCCCGCCCTGGGTGCTCGGCGTTCTCGATCTGCGCGGCGTGGCGGTTGCGGTCATCGATCTGCGGGCGCGCTTCGAACTCGCGCCGGCGCAGTTCGGGCCCGCGACCGTCGTGATCGTGCTGCGCGTGCCGGGCAGCGCCGGCGAGCGCACCATCGGATTGGTCGTCGATGCGGTGTCGGATGTGTACGACATCGATGCCGCCAGCTTGCGCGCGCTGCCCGAGCTGGGCAGTGCGGCCGCAAGCGCCGTGGTTCAGGGCTTGGCTCAAGCCGACGGCAAGACACTCATTCTGCTCAACGCGCACGAGCTCGCCTCGAGCGCCGTGCACTGACGGCAGGCGCGGGCGTCGCGGCGCGGACGCAACGACATCCGGATCCAAGGACGACATTCATGGCGACACAGGCAGGCGGGAAGGCGCGACGGGGCGGCAGGAGCCGCAAGGTCTCGGTCGATGCCGCGCTGCTCGATGATTGGCGCGGGCAGGCCGCGGCCATCGCCAGGGCCCAGGCCGTGGTCGAATTCGAGCTGGATGGGACCATCCGCACCGCCAACGGGCTATCGCTGCAGATCGTCGGCTACACGCTCGCGGAGATCAAGGGCCAGCATCACAGCGTGTTGGTCGACCCGGCGCAGCGCGACGGCGCCGAGTACCGCGCCTTCTGGGCCAAGCTGGCGCGCGGGGAATACGACGCCGGCCAGTATCGGCGCATCGCGAAGGGCGGCCGCGAGGTCTGGCTGCACGCCTCCTACAACCCGATCCTGGATTCGAAGGGCCGGCCGTTCAAGATCGTGGAATACGCGGCCGACATCACGGCGCAGAAGATCCGCGGGGCCGACTACAAGGGTCAGCTGGCGGCGATCGGCCAATCGCAGGCGGTCATCGAGTTCGAGCTCGACGGCACCATCCGCACCGCCAACGAGCTGTATCTGCGCGCCCTCGGCTACACCCTGGAGGAGATCAAGGGCAAGCATCAGAGCATGCTCATCGAGCCGGCAGCGCGCAACAGCGCCGAGCAGCGCGCCTTCTGGGCCAAGCTCGCGCGCGGCGAGCACGACACGGGCCAGTACCGGCGCATAGCCAAGGACGGCAGCGACGTCTGGCTGCAGGCTTCCTACAACCCGATCAAGGATGTCAACGGCAAAACCTTCAAGATCGTCAACTTCGCCAGCATCATCACCGAGCAGAAACTGCTCGCGGTGAGCAGCGTGCGCATCAAGACCGCGCTCGACAACGTTTCCGGCAACGTCATGATGGCCGACGCCGCCAATCGCATCATCTACGTGAACCGCTCGCTGCAGAACATGTTCCGGGAGATCGCGCCCGAGCTGCGGCGCGAGCTGCCGGACTTCGATCCGGCCAAGCTCATCGGCTCGAGCATCGAGCTGTTCCACCGCAGCGCGTCCGAACAGCAGCGGCTGCTCGCGAATCTGCGCGGCACCCTCAAGTCGCAGCTCCGGATCGGTGGCATCACGCTGGCGACGATCGCCAATCCGGTGCTGGACGAGCAGGGCGTGCGACTGGGCACGGTGGTGGAATGGATCGACCGCACCCAGGAGGTCAAGGTCGAGGAAGAGATCGCGGCCATTGTGGCCGCGGCCCAGGCCGGCAACCTGCTCAAGCGCATCCGCAAGGACGACAAGCAGCACTTCTTCGGCAAGCTCGCCGACGGCATCAACGGCCTGCTCGACAACATGATGCAGGTGGTGCAGCAGATCATGAGCGCCTCGGCGGCAGTGCAGGACGGCGCCGAGGAGATCTCCAAGGGCAACAGAAATCTGTCGGAGCGCACGGAACAGACTGCGGCGAGCCTGCAGGAGACGGCATCGTCCATGGAACAGATGACCTCCACGGTGCGGCAGACGGCCGACAACGCGCACCACGCCAATCTGCTCGCCATGGAGGCGCGCCAACAGGCCGAGAAGGGCGGCGCGGTGGTGGGCTCGGCAGTGCAGGCCATGAGCGCCATCAACGGCGCGTCGAAGAAGATCGCCGACATCATCGGCGTGATCGATGAGATCGCATTCCAGACCAATCTGCTGGCGTTGAATGCGGCCGTGGAAGCGGCGCGCGCCGGGGAGCAGGGTCGCGGCTTTGCAGTAGTCGCGACCGAGGTGCGCAATCTCGCCGGCCGCAGCGCCACCGCCGCCAAGGAGATCAAGGCGCTGATCCAGGACAGCGTGGCCAAAGTCGATGAGGGCAGCAAGCTGGTGGATGACTCCGGCCGTACGCTCGCGGAGATCGTCAATGCGGTCAAGAAGGTCACCGACATCGTCGGCGAGATTGCCGCGGCGAGCCGCGAGCAGTCCTCGGGCATCGAGCAGGTGAACAAGGCCGTCCTGCAGATGGATGCGACTACGCAGCAGAACGCCGCGCTGGTGGAGCAGGCGGCCGCGGCCAGCCTCGCCATCGTCGAGCACGCGCAGGCGCTCGGCACGGTGATCTCCCGTTACCAGGTGGGGCAGGTGCGCACGTCGGGTGCGCCCCCCGCCGCCCGGCCGGCTGCCGCCCGGCCAGCCCCCGCCCGGCCAGCCCCCGCCCGGCCTGCGGTGAGCCAGCCGAGCGCGCCCAGGCAAGCCGGCTCCGCGCTCCCCGCCCCCAAGCCGCGCGTGGCGCCGGCGGCAATGGCGCCGCCGCCCGCAGGGGCCGCGCTCGCCAGGGCCGGGGCACAACGGGCCGTCGCAGCGCCCGTGCCGGTGGCGCGCAAGCTCGCCGCTGCGCCGGAGGCCGACAGTGAATGGCAGGAATTCTAGGAGCAGCGCGATGACGCATTCCATGAGCACGGTTGAATCGGACAGCGCCGCGAGCGCGCACAACGCGCAGTACCTGACCTTCGTCTGCGGCGGCGAGGAGTACGGCGTCGAGATCCTGCGAGTGCAGGAGATCAAGGGCTGGGATCAGGTCACGCGGGTGCCGTATGCGCCCGCGTACGTGCTCGGTGTCATGAACCTGCGCGGCATGATCGTGCCGGTCGTCGATCTGCGCACGCGCCTGAACCTCGAGCGCCGCAGTTTCGACGCCTCGACCGTCGTGATCGTGGTGCGCGTGCGCTGCACACGCGGTGAGAAGACCGTGGGCATCGTCGTCGACGGCGTGTCGGAGGTCTACAGCGTGGCGGCCGAGTCCATCAAGCCCTTGCCGGAACTGGGCGCGATCGCCGACGGCGCCTGCGTGCGCGGCATCGCCACCGTAGACGGCAAGATGGTCATGCTGCTCGACATCGAGGAGCTGGTGGCGGCGTGCGTCGAGGGCGATGCGCCCCGGCCGCTCAGCGCCTGAGTGCCGAACGGAGCCAAGTGAAATGCTACAGACGGCGAGCATGACGAACGGGGTCGGTGGCGCGGACTTCGTGCTCACGGATGCGGAGTTCCACCGTATCTGCGAGCTGGTTCGCGAGCACACCGGCATAGCGCTGTCGGAGGCCAAGCGCCAAATGGTTTATGCCCGCCTGGCGCGGCGGCTGCGCGCCCTCAAGCTGCCGAGCTTCGCCGCCTACCTCGAGCTGCTGGAGCGCACGGATGCGCTGGAGCTCGAGGAGTTCGCCAACGCCATCACCACCAACCTGACCTCGTTCTTTCGCGAGCCGCATCATTTCGATTATCTGGCCGAGCATGTGCTGCCCAAGCTCGGCGCGCGCGCTGCGACCGGCGGCAGGCTGCGCATCTGGTCGTGCGCGTGCTCCACCGGGGAGGAGGCCTACAGCATCGCCATGGTGCTGCGCGAGTGCCAGGCACGGCTGCATGGCATCGATGCCAGGGTTCTGGCGACCGACCTGGATTCCAACGTGCTGGCGACCGCGGCTGCCGGCCACTATCCGGCCGAGCGGCTGCGCGGCGTGTCCAAGGCCCGGGTGGCGAAATTCTTCAAGATCGCCGGCGGCACGCGGCAGGGCATGGTCAAGACCGTTGCCTCGCTGCGCGAGCTGATCATCTTCAAGCAGCTCAACCTGGTGCAGGAATGGCCGATGCGCGGCCCCTTCGACGCCATCTTCTGCCGCAACGTGGTCATCTACTTCGACCTGGAGACCAAGCGCGCGCTGTTCGAACGCATGGCACGGCTCCAGCCGCCCGGCGCCATCCTGTTCCTGGGCCACTCGGAGAGCCTGTATCGCATCAGCGATCACTACGAGCTCATCGGCCGCACCATCTACCGCCGCGTCGGAGCCCAGGCATGAAGAAGAAGGTCCGGGTACTGATCGTCGATGACTCCTCGCTGGTGCGGCAGATGCTCACGGACATCCTCAACGAGTGCGCCGACATCGAAGTGGTCGGCGTGGCCGGCGATCCGCTGATCGCGCGCCAGCGCATCAAGGCGCTCAATCCCGACGTGCTGACGCTCGACGTGGAGATGCCGCGCATGGACGGGCTCACGTTCCTGTCCAACCTGATGCGCCTGCGGCCCATGCCGGTCATCATGGTGTCCTCGCTCACCGAGCGCGGCGCCCAGACGACGCTGCGCGCGCTCGAGCTCGGGGCGGTGGACTTCGTGTCCAAGCCCAAGGCCGACCTGGCGGGTACGCTGCGCGATTTCTCGGAGGAAATCTGCGCCAAGGTGCTGGGCGCGGCGCACGCGCGCGTGCGTGCGCGCACCGATCCGGCGGCCGGCGCGCCGCTCGCGCCGAAGTACTCCGCCGATGCCGTCCTGCCCGCGCTCGGAGCGCAGCGCACGCTGCGCACCACCGAGCGCGTCATCGCCATCGGCGCCTCCACGGGCGGCACCGAGGCCATACGCGCAGTGCTGCAGGCGCTGCCGGCCGATGGGCCGGCGGTAGTCATCGCGCAGCACATACCGGCCGCCTTCAGCGGTGCGTTCACGCACCGCATGGACTCGCTGTGCGCGATGTCGGTGTGTGAGCCGCGTGACGGCCAGTACATCGTGCCCGGGCACGTCTACATCGCCCCCGGGGATCGGCATCTGATGGTCGAGCGCGATGGCGCGCGCTACCGCTGCCGGCTCAGCGACGGGCCACCGGTCAACCGTCACCGCCCGAGCGTCGATGTGCTATTTCGATCGGTGGCGCAGAACGTCGGTCGCAACGCGGTCGGCGCGATTCTGACGGGCATGGGCGATGACGGCGCCCGCGGCCTCAAGGAGATGCTCGACGCCGGGGCCCCGACGGTGGCGCAGGATGAAGCCAGTAGCGTCGTCTGGGGCATGCCCGGCGCCGCGGTCAAGCACGGTGGCGTCAGGGAGGTGCTGACGCTGGAGCGCATCGCCGAGGCGCTGCTGCGCCTCGCTGTCACGGGCAGCGATGCGGCCGATGCGGCGGATGCGGCGGATGCGAACCCCAGGATGGGGGCGGCCGGATGAGCGCCCTCAATGAATTTTTGAGCAGTCCAATTCAGAGCAGGCAATCATGAAACGAACACGCAGCAAGACAGTCCGCAAGAGCGCGCCGCGCAAGGTGACGATCGATGCCCGTGAGCTCGAGGAGCTGCGAGGCACCGTGGCCGCGGCCGGCAGCGCACTGGCAATCATCGAATATGCGCCGGACGGGACCATCCGCACGGCCAACGAAGTGCTCCTGCGGCTGCTCGGCTACACGCTCGATGAGCTGCGGGGCGGGCACCACAGCCTGTTGCTCGCGCAGGCCGAGCGCGACGGCGGCAGCAATCGGGCGTTTTGGGCCAAGCTTGCGCGCGGCGAAGCCGATGCGGCGTTGTACCGGATTCGCGCCAAGAACGGGGCCGACGTGTGGTTGCAGGGATGCTATCAGCCGGTCCGTGACTCCGACGGCGTCATCTGCAGGGTGATGTGCTTCGCCGTCGACAACAGCGCGCTGCAGACGCAGGCGGCATTGTTCGGCAGTGAGCTGACCGCGATCCGGCGCCCGCGCGCGACCATCCAATACGAGCTGGATGGCACGGTTCTCTGGGCCAACGACAATTTCCTCAACATGTTCGAATACACGCTCGAGGAGATCCAGGGCAAGCACCATTCCATGTTCGTCGAGCCCGCGTACCGCGACAGCGCGGCCTACCGCGACCTCTGGCCGCGGCTGGCCCGCGGCGACTGCGAGGTCGGCGAGTTCGTGTTCCTCAGCAAGCGCGGCAAGCCGGTGTGGTGGCAGGGCTACTACAGCCCGACGATGGACGCCAGTGGCAGACCGGCGACGGTGGTGACCTACGCGACCAACGTCACGGCGCAGGTGCTGATGGCGAAGCAGCTGCAGGCCACCGTCGAGCAGACGCAGGCCGCGGTCAAGGCGGCGCTGCAGGGCGATCTGACTCAGCGCGTGGACCTCGAAGGCAAGAGCGGACACGTCGAGGCGCTCAGCCGCGGCGTCAACGATCTGTTCGACACCATGGGCGCCGTCATAGACGACATCAACGCGGTGGTCGAATGCGCCGAGCAGCGCGATCTGAGCGCGCGCGTCGACACGGCCGGCAAGGAGGGCGCCTTCGGCAAGCTTGCCACCGGCATCAATGCGCTGATCAATAACATGATGGGCCTGGTGCAACAGATCAAAACCTCGGCCGCAGAGGTCAAGACCGGGGCCGAGGAGATCTCCAAGGGCAATCTGAATCTCTCGCAGCGCACCGAGGAGCAGGCCGCGAGCCTCGAAGAGACCGCTTCATCCATGGAGGAGATGACTTCGACCGTGCGGCAGACCGCGGACAACGCCGGCCAGGCCAATCAGCTCGCGCTGGCGGCGCGCCGGCAGGCCGAGAAGGGCGGTACCGTGGTGGGGGCGGCGGTGAGTTCCATGGCGGGCATCAATGCCGCCTCCAAGAAGATCGCCGACATCATCGGCGTCATCGACGAGATCGCCTTCCAGACCAATCTGCTGGCGCTGAACGCGGCCGTCGAGGCCGCCCGCGCCGGCGAGCAGGGCCGCGGCTTCGCGGTAGTGGCGACGGAAGTGCGCAATCTCGCCGGCCGCAGTGCCACCGCCGCCAAGGAAATCAAGGCGCTGATCCGCGACAGCGTCGCCCGGGTCGATGAAGGCAGCAAACTGGTCGATGAGTCCGGCAAGACACTCGAGGAGATCCAGGCCGCGGTCAAGAAGGTCACCGATATCGTGGCCGAGATTGCCGCCGCCAGTCGCGAGCAGTCCACCGGCATCGAGCAGGTCAACAAGTCCGTCATGCAGATGGATCAATCCACACAGCAGAACGCCGCACTGGTGGAGCAGGCGGCCGCGGCCAGCCAGGCCATCGTCGAGCAGGCGTATGCCCTGAACCAGATGATCTCGGGCTATCGGGTAGGCGCCGATGAGGGCACCGGCGCCGCCGCCGCCGCGGCCGCAGCGGAGCGCCGTGCCGCCGACCGACCCTGGTCGGCGACGGGCGAGCGCCGCGCCGATGTGGTGACGGCATCCCGATGAGGATTGCGGCACGAGGGACACCACCATGGCACGACTGATCATGACGGTAGATGATTCTGCGTCCATGCGCGAGATGGTCCGCGCGACGCTGAAGTCAGCGGGCTACGACGTGGTCGAGGCAGTCGACGGGCAGGAGGCGCTCGACTTCGCGCGCGACAATGCCTGTGATCTCGTCATCACCGACGTGAACATGCCGCGCATGGACGGCATCACGCTGGTCGGGGAGCTGCGTGCCCTGCCGCATTACCGCCTGACACCCCTGTTGCTGCTGACCACGGAGTCCAGCCAGGAGAAAAAACTCGAGGGCAAGCGTGCCGGGGCCACGGGCTGGATCGTCAAGCCGTTCAATCCCGAGCAGCTGCTGGCGACCATGGCACGGGTGCTGTGAAGTGCAGAGCCCACGATGACGCCCCACAAGCGCCCCGCGATCGACAAGGGCGGACATGCCGCCGCGCCCGAGATGCCGCGGCCGCCGCCGACACAACCGCAATTCGAGCACATCCAGCGCTATTGGGACCGCGAGCACCAGTGTTTCGCGGCCAAGCTGCTGCCCGGTGAATACTATGTCACGACCCTCGGCGAGCGGATCTCCACGGTGCTGGGCTCGTGCGTATCGGCCTGCGTGCGCGACCCGCGCCTCGGGATCGGCGGCATGAATCATTTCATGCTGCCGCTGGATGCTTCCAACGGCGCCAGCGCCTGGGGGGCCGCGGCGAGCGCCGCGACGCGCTACGGCAACGTCGCCATGGAGCGGCTGATCAATGAGATACTGAAGTTGGGCGGCCGCCGCGACAGCCTCGAGTTCAAGCTGGTGGGCGGCGGCAAGGTGCTCGACGGCATAGCGATCGACATCGGCGCGCGTAACATCGAGTTCGTGCGCAAGTACGTGGACGATGAGGGTTTCGAGGTGGCGGGCGAGGACCTAGGCGACATTTATCCGCGCAAGGTCCACTATGCGCCCGACAGCGGCAAGATGCGCGTCAAGAAACTCAAGACCCTGCGCAACGACACCGTCTACCAGCGTGAGCGTCATTATCTCGAGGTCCTCGATCGCGAGCCCATCGGCAACGAGATCGAGCTATTCTGACCGCCATGCGCAACGTTCAAGTTCACCCACAAATGGCCGATACGGGCATGGCAGCCGCACGCGTAGCAGCCGCATGCCTTGTAGTCGCGTGCGCAGTAGTCGCGTGGCATGTTGCGACCCCGACCGAGGCGGATTGAACATGGCTTCGCCAGAGCGACCGAAGAGCTCCGAATCGAAAGGCCCCGTGCAGCGCGATGCCAGCACGGCGGCGTTCGAATTCGTGCGCGAGCTGTCGACGGAGCTGTCGGCCAGCCATATTGAGCTGCCGAGTTTTCCCGAGGTTGCCGCGCAGGTGCAGAGGGTCCTGTCGCAGGAGAGCAGCAGCAGCGAGCGCGTGGTGCGCGTCATCGGCGCCGAGCCCCTGTTGGCGACGCGGGTGCTGTCGATGGCGAACTCGGCCGCGCTCAACCCGAGCGGTAAGCCGGTCTCTGAACTGCGCAGCGCGGTGACGCGCTTGGGGTTCGACGCCCTGCGAGCCGCCACGGTGAGCTTTGCGATGGCGCAGCTGCGCTCCGCGGCCGGCTTCAAGGGCGTGCAGCGTTACCTCGATGCGCTCTGGCAGCAGAGCGTGCTGGTCGCCTCCCTGTGCTTCGTCGTTGCGCGCCGCTGCGGCCGCGTCAACTCCGACACCGCCATGCTCACCGGCCTGGTGCACGGCGTTGGCAAGCTCTACATCCTGACGCGCTCGACGCGCCATCCCGCGCTGTTCGCCGACCAGGCCATGTATCAGCACATCGTCAATGACTGGCACAGCTCCATCGCCAAGGTGCTGCTCGAGAACTGGCGCATGGCCGAGGAGATCATCGTGGCAGTGGAGAGCTACACCGATGACTCCCGCTCCACCCGCGGCCACAGCGCCATGCTGGCCGACGTGCTGGAGGTGGCCGTGACGCTGGCATTGTGCAAGCAGGTGCCCGATACCGTGGGCGAGAGGATCGGCGCGCTCAAATCCGCCGCACGCCTGGAATTGAGCGCCCAGGCCTGCCAGGAGCTGCTGTCCGAGTCGGCCGAGGAGCTGGCCGCGCTGCGCACGGCGCTCGGCCACTGACGCGCCCGGCCCGGTCGCGGGACGTCAGCGAAAATCGCGCGAATCCCGCCCCAGTCCCGCCAGCCACGCGGATGCATCGTGCAGCCGCCGGGCGACCACGTGGGCGACGCGGTCCCGCCGCTGCAGTGCGCCGTCGACCACGAGCAGGCTCGACTCGAGCGCGCAGCGCCGCTGCTCGCGGAACACCTGCGGCCACAGGATCACATTGATGATGCCGGTCTCGTCCTCGAGCGAGGCGAACACCACGCCCGAGGCCGTCGCCGGCTGCTGCATGTGCGTGACCAAGCCGCCGACGCGCACGCTGCTGCCATCGGGCAGCAGCGAGAGCTCGTGGCCGCTGCGAAAGCCGCGGCGCGCGAGCCGGGGGCGCAGCAGCGCCAGCGGATGGCGGCCGCACGTGAGCCCGAGATGGCGGTAATCGGCCAGGATATTCTGACTCTCGCTCGGCTCCGGCAACGCCGCGGGCGCTTCCGGGGCCGACAGGCCTTCGATCAGACCGGGCAGCCGCTCCACGCCGAGCGCGCGCCAATGGGCCTCATGGCGGTGCGCGCTCAGGGCGGCCAGCGCACCGGCCGCCGCCAGCGCCTGCAGCGCGCGCGGGGATAACCGCGCGCGTGCGCCCAGCTCATCGATGCTGCCGAACGGGCGTTCAGTTCGGGCAGCCACGATGCGCTCGGCATCGGCCTCGGGCAGGGTGCGTACCAGACACAGGCCCAGGCGCAATGCCGGGCCGCCGCTGCCGCGCTCGAGCGTGCAATGCCAGTGGCTGATGGTGACATCGACCGGCAGTACGCTCGCGCCGCTGCGGCGCAACTCCTGGGTGATCTGCGCCGGGGCGTAAAAGCCCATGGGCTGGCTGTTGATCAGCGCCGCAGCGAAGGCCGCGGGCTCGTGGCATTTGAGCCAGCAGGAAATGTAGGTCAGCAGTGCGAAGGAAGCCGCGTGGGATTCGGGAAAGCCGTATTCGCCGAAGCCGAGGATCTGCCTGTAGATCTGCTCGGCGAATTCGGCCGGATAGCCGTTGTCGGCCATGCCGCTGAGCAGTCGAGCGCGATAGGGGGTGAGTCCGCCGCGGCGTTTCCAGGCCGCCATGGCGCGGCGCAGTCCATCGGCCTCGCCGGGCGTGAAGCCCGCGGCGACGATCGCGATCTGCATGACCTGCTCCTGGAAGATCGGTACTCCGAGGGTCCGCTGCAGCACGGTCCTGAGCGCCTCGCTCGGATAGGTCACGGCCTGCGGATTCTCGCGCCGCTGCAGGTAGGGATGCACCATATCGCCCTGGATCGGACCGGGCCGCACGATCGCCACCTCGATCACGAGGTCGTAGAAGCAGCGCGGCTGCAGCCG